>JAGXBH010000020.1 GCA_018971185.1 Acidobacteriota bacterium | reverse complement strand
GCCGCGCGGCGGCCGAGGTCGACCAGCGCATCGCGCGCGGCGAGAGCGTGGGCGCCCTCGCCGGGGTGCCCATCGCGGTGAAGGACAATCTCTGCCAATCGGGGGTCCCCACGACCTGCTCGTCGCGGATCCTCGAGGGGTGGCGCCCCCCCTATAGCGCCACGGTGGTCGAGCGCGTCATCGCCGCCGGCGCCGTCGTGGTGGGCAAGACGAACCTCGACGAGTTCGCCATGGGCTCCTCGACCGAGAACTCGGCCTTTGGTCCGACGCGCAACCCCCTCGACCCGACGAGGGTGCCCGGCGGCTCCTCGGGCGGTTCGGCCGCCGCGGTCGCCGCCGACATGACTTCGATCTCGTTGGGTTCCGACACCGGCGGCTCGATCCGTCAGCCGGCCGCGCTGTGCGGCTTGGTGGGCGTCAAGCCCACCTACGGACTGGTCTCGCGCTACGGTCTCATCGCTTTCGCCAGTTCCCTCGACCAGGTGGGGCCCTTCTCGCGCACGGTCACCGACTCCGCGTTGTTGCTCGAGGTCCTCGCCGGCCACGACGTCCGCGACTCGACGTCGTTGCCCGAGGCGGCCCCCTCGCTCGTCGCCCACGTCGACGACGGCGTCGCGGGCATGAGGATCGGCCTGGTGCGCGAGCTCTACGAGGGCGCCGACGAGAGCGTGGTGACCGCGGTGCACGCCGCGGCCGACGCCCTGCGGACCGCCGGGGCGGACGTCGTCGAGATCTCGATCCCCGAGCTCGGACTGACCCTGAGCGCCTACTACCTCATCGCCCCGGCCGAAGCGTCGTCGAACCTCGCGCGATTCGACGGCGTGCGCTACGGGCTGCGCGTGGGCGGCGACGACGTGACCGCGATGATGGAGGCGACGCGCACCGCGGGCTTCGGCGCCGAGGTGAAGCGACGGATCATGCTCGGGACCTACGCGTTGTCGGCGGGCTACTACGACGCCTACTACGGGCAGGCCCTCAAGGTCCGCACCCTCACCATCGAGGCGTTCGCGCGCGCCTACTCCCAGGTCGACGTCTTGCTCGGCGCCACCTCGCCGCGGGTGGCCTTCACGTTCGGCGAGATGACGACCGACCCCATGACCATGTACCTCAACGACGTCTTCACCATCCCGACGAATCTGGCCGGCGACCCGGCGCTGTCGGTCCCGTTCTCGACCGGCGAGCACGGGCTGCCGATCGGGGTGCAGTTGCTCGGTCCGGGGCGCAGCGAGGCGCGACTCTTCGCCGCCGCACGGGTGCTCGAGATCGCGGACGGGCGCCCATGACGTTGCCGGCGAATTGGGAGATGGTGGTCGGACTCGAGGTCCACACCGAACTGCTCACCAAGTCCAAGCTCTTCTGCGGGTGCGCCAATAACTTCGGCGCCCCCCCCAACACCAACATCTGCCCGGTCTGCTTGGGTCTGCCGGGGTCGCTGCCGGTACTGAACCGCGAGGCCGTCGACTTCGCGATGCGTATCGGCATGGCGCTGCACTGCACGATCGCTCCCTCCACCTTCCACCGCAAGAACTACTTCTACCCCGACCAGTCGAAGGACTACCAGATCTCCCAGTACGACCTGCCGATCAACTCGGGTGGCTACCTGGACCTGCCCGACGGGAGCCGGGTGTCGATCGAGCGAGCGCACATGGAGGAGGACACCGGCAAGTCGACGCACCTCGGCGGTTCGGGCCGCCTGGCCGGCGCCGATTCGTCCCTGGTGGATTACAACCGCTGTGGCGTTCCCCTCGTCGAGATCGTCTCGGGCCCGGACATCCGCTCCGCGGCCCAGGCGCGCGCCTACGCGCAGGAGCTGCGGGGGATCCTCATCGCCACCGGCGCCTCGGATGGACGTCTCGAGGAGGGCTCCATGCGCTTCGACGCCAACGTGTCGGTGCGCCGCAGTGGAGAGCCCTTCGGCACGCGCTGCGAGATCAAGAACCTCAACTCACTACGGAGCCTGCAGCGCGCGATCGACTACGAGGCGCTGCGCCAGGTGGAGCTGCTCGAGGACGGCGGGGTCGTGCGACAGGAGACCCGCCACTGGGACGAGAACATCGGCGAGACCTCGACGCTGCGGGTGAAGGAGGACGCCGACGACTACCGCTACTTCCGCGACCCGGACCTGGTCGAACTCGCCCCTGATCAGGAGTGGCAGGACTCGGTCCGTGCGGCGCTCGCGCCCATGCCCGCCGAGCGCCGCCAGGCGGTCGTCGCCTTGCTGGCGTCGCCCACCGAGGCCCAGCTTGGCGCGGTCGAGGTCGTGATCGACCTGGGCCTCGAGCGTTACGTGCACGCCGTCGCGAAGGACGCGGGTGACGTGGGCCTCGCCCTCGCGCGCGCGGCCAATGAGATCGCCGCCGACATCGAGAACGCCGAACGTCTCACGACGGAGGCGTTCGTCACGACGATCCTCATGGAGCACCGCGGCGAGCTGTCGGCCACCCAGGCCAAGACGGTGCTGGCGACGTTGTTGCGCGACGGGGGCGAGCCGCGGTCCGTCGCCGCCGACCTGGGCTTCGAGCAGCTCTCGGCCGATTCGCTGGGCGAGACGGTCGCCGAGCTCATCGAGGCCCACCCCGAGGAGTGGCAGCGCTACCGCGAGGGTGACGAGCGCCTCGCGCAGTTCTTCATCGGCCAGGTCATGAAGTTGACCCGGGGCCAGGCCAACGGGAAGGCCGTGATCGGCGAGCTCCAGGCGAGGCGATAGCCGCGTTGCGCGTGATCACGTCACTCTCAGTGGGTGCGCGGCGGTGGCGGTGACGCCCGACGCCCCCACTCGAGTGCTCGTGGCCATCGACAAGTTCCGTTCGACGGCCACCGCCCAGGAGTTGCGCGCCACGATCCGAGCCACCTTGGGCGACCACTTCGTCTGTGACGAGGCGATCCTGTCCGACGGGGGAGAGGGCTTCCGCGCGGCCTTCGAGGGCGTGACCGTCACGGTCCCGGTGCGCGGGCCCTGGGGCGAGAAGCACGAGGCCCCCGTGACGATCGCCCTCGGCGCTGGAGTGCGCGTGGCGGTGCTGGAGGTGGCCGAGATCGTGGGACGAGGGTTCCGCGACGCCCCGTCGCCGCGCGAGGCTCTCGACGCGTCGAGCGCGGGTGTCGCCGACGCCCTGATCGCCGCGGCCGAGGGCGTGGAGCGGATCGTCGTGGGTTGCGGCGGCTCGGCCACCAGCGACGGAGGGGAGGGCTTTTACGACGCGTGGCGCGACGCGGGCGTCCACGTCGCCCTCACCGCCGCGACCGACGTCACCGCCACGTTCCTGGGCGCAACGCGTTACGCCGCGCAGAAGGGCGTCGCGCGCGCCGACCTACCCCTTCTCGAACGCCGACTTCGTCGGGTGGCGGCGCGCTACGCGCGCGAGTGCCACCGTGACGTGATCGAGGTGCCCCGCAGCGGCGCGGCCGGCGGCCTGGCCGGCGCTCTTTACGCCGTCGGCGCCGAACTCGTCAGTGGTTTCGACGAGGTGGCGCGACTCGGTGGCCTGCACGGACGACTCGCCGGGGCGGACGTCGTGATCACGGGTGAGGGTCGACTGGACGCGGGAAGTCTCGAGGGGAAGGTGGTGGCCGGGGTCTGCGCCTTGACTTCGCCGCACCAGCGGGTGCTGGTGGTGTGCGGCGCCAGCGACGCCGACGCCGTGCGCCAGCTGCGCGGCCGCTATCCCTGGATCCACGTCGAGGACCTCGTCACGCGTTTCGGCGAGTCCCGCGCCCGACACGAGACCCTCGCCTCCGTGGCCGAGGTCGTACGTGAGTTCACGGTGAGGCGCTGATCCGGTACTGGCCGGCGTGGTCGTCACGTCACTCTCACCAGATTCCGGGTCGGTCCTCCGGGCCGGTCCTCCTGGTGGGTAGTCCGGGTCGGCGCCCTAGGTGCGCAGCACCACGTTGATTGGTTCCTCGCCGCGCTGCAGTCGTTGGACTTGGCTCAACAGGAGTCGTGCCATCCGCGGGTACATCGCACTCGTCGCGCCACCGACGTGTGGCGAGATCAGCACGTTGTCGAGGGCGAACAGGGGGTGTCCCTCGGGGAGGGGTTCGGGGTCGACGACGTCCACCGCGACTCGGATGCGCCCACTCGAGGCCTGCGCCACCAGGTCGTCGGTGACCACGACCGGCCCTCGGCCGACGTTGACCAGCAGGGCGCCGTCGCGGAGTCGGGCGAGGAAGGCGCTGTCCACCAGGTGAAGAGTCGTGTCGCTGAGAGGTAGGGAGAGGACGACGATGTCGGCGAGGGGCAGTTGGTCGTTCAGCTCCTGCCAACCGAGGACCTCGTGGGGACCCTCGCGACGCGCCCGACGACCGAGACGGGTGACCTGGACCTCGAAAGGGGCCAGGCGTCCTTCGATGGCGCGACCGACGCCGCCGTAGCCCACGAGGAGGACCCGTCGGTCGGCCAGCGTCTCGCGGAAGTCGGTGCGCCACCGGCCCGCCTGGGCCGCACGCACGTAATCGGGAATGCCGCGCTGGGCGGCGAGGATGAGGGCGAGGGCGAGTTCGGCGGTGGAGGCCTCGTGCACCGAGGCCGCGTTGGCGAAGACCGTGCCGGGGGACAGCAGGGCCTCGACGCCGTCGTAACCGATGGACTGGAACTGCACGAGGCGCGTGCGCACGCCGCGCAGGTGTTCGAATTGACTCAGCGGCGCCATGTAGCGGGGCACGACGACGTCGATCGATCCCCGCGGCGCCTCGGCGTCGAGACGCCACTCGAGCACCTCGACCGGCTCATCGAGGGTCGCGAGCGCATCGGCCAGGTAGGCGTCGGGCACACTGACGACGAGGCGTGACGGCACGAGGCGATCCTATCGACAACGACGCGGGGGCACCTCGGCGGCGACGACGACCCCGGGGCCCGCGAGGACGCTGTCTAGACTTCTGGTCATGTCCCACGATGCGCATACCCACGCTCACGACGTCACCCTCGAGCAGATCCGTACCTCCAACCCGGGGCGCGACGTGCAGCGCGTCGGGACGGCGCGGTTCCTGGGCCAGGACGTGCGAAAGATCCATGATCCCGTGTGGGCGGTCGTCGGGAACCTGGGCGACAGTCAGTGCTACCTCGGCGTCCAGGAGAAGGTGGCGGCGGTGCAGGACGCGATGTCGCGGCGCATCGCCGACCAGGACCTGGCGGTCCGCCTGATCGCTCCCATCTTCACGCTCGGGGTCTCCGACGGTCAGCTCAATGGCACCTCCCAGATGAGATTCTCCCTGGTGGGGCGCGAGTTGGTCAACGACGCCGTCGCGGTGCACGTCGCCGCGAATCAGGTGGCGGGCGTGGTCGCGGTGGTCGCCTGTGACAAGCCGCCGGTGGGCACCGTCGCGGCGCTCCTGGAGCACAACGTGCCCGCGGTGATCCTCTCCGACGGTTCCATCAAGCCCGGGCACGACCCCGCGACGGGCGCGCCCCTCGACCTGGTCGACGCCTTCCAAGCGGCGTCGAGCACCGACGCGCTGCGCCGCGAGCAGATCACCCTGCACGCGTGTCCCGGCCAGGGCAGTTGCGGCGGGATGTTCACGTACAACACCATGCAGACCTTCTTCGGCGTGCTCGGACTCGAGCCGTTGCACATGGTGGCACCCACGTCGGACGACCGGCGCCGCGTCGACGAGTTCCCCGAGCAGCTGGTGGACGCGCTCGTGACGATGACCGCGCGCGGCATCCGGCCCCGCGATATCGTGACCCCCGCGTCCCTGCGCAACGCGCTGACGGTGGCGATCGCCATGGGGGGCTCGACCAACGTGATGCTGCACAGCGTGGAGATCGCGCGCGCCGCCGGGTTGGACCTGTGGCGCGACGTGCTCAGCCAGGAGGAGTTCAACGAGCTGTCGCGACGGCTCCCGGTGATCGTCAACATGCGCCCCTTCGGGACGTACTCGATGGTCGACGTGGACGCGGCGGGGGGACTGGCCACCGTGGTCAAGGCACTCCTGGACGCGGGACATCTCGACGGAGGGACCATCGGCTGCACCGGCGAGACCCTGGCGGAGCAGGTCGATCGCCTGTCGCCACCGCCGCCGGACCACCGCGTGATCTACTCCACCGCTCAGCCCTTCAAGGACACCGGGGGGCTACGACTGCTGATGGGCAACCTCGCCCCCCAGGGCGGGGCGATCTTGAAGTTGGCGGGCGTCGAGAGCGGCATCGTCGAGGGGGTCTTCACCGGTCGCGCTCGCGTCTTCAACAGCGAACGGGCGCTGATCGAGGCCCTGGACGCGCACGCCGACGACTTCTCGGACAACGACATGGTGGTCATCCGCTACGAGGGCCCCCGCGGCGCCCCGGGCATGCCCGAGATGCTCGACCCGACCTCGAAGATCACCACCATCTGCCGACAGCGCGGCATCACGATCGCGCTGATGACCGACGCGAGGTTCTCGGGAGGTTCGGTCGGACTGGTGATCGGCCACGTCGCCCCCGAGGCGATCCTCGGAGGTCCCATCGCGCTGGTGCGCGACGGTGACACGATCGTCGTCGACGTGAACCGCGACCGCATCGACTGCGTGGAGTTGGGCGACGCGGCGACGATGGCCGAACGCCTCGACACCTGGCGGTCCGCCGCCGACGCCCACGGTGGGGTCCACCCCGACGCGGCACCGGTCACCCATCGGGTGCTGCGACGCATGCGCGACACCGCGCTGCCGGCGTTGCGCGGCGCGGGGATGAACGACACCGGGGGTCAGTGACTCCGTCGTGATCGAGCGCGACCGCGGACGCGCCGCGTGGCGCGAGCGCTCGGGTGCCGAGGGCACCCTCGACACCCGACGGTGCACGCAGGATTCGTGTTGTGCGCGCGACGGCGCGTGACTATATTGGAGCCGTGACGTATCGCGACATCATTCTCGAGGTAGTAGTAGGCGCCAGGCGCCGGTAGTCACGCATTGTCGTTCACCGGAGGCCTCCCAAAATGGGAGGCCTTTTTCCATATCTAACAAGAAGGAACATTGTGCAACTCACCGGAGCGCAAGCCCTTATCAAGAGTCTGGAGATGGAGGGGGTCGAGGTCGTCTTCGGTCTGCCCGGCGGCGCCATCTTGCCGGTCTATGACCCGCTGATCGATTCGAGCGTCCGTCACGTGCTGGTGCGCCACGAGCAGGGCGCCGGTCACATGGCCGAGGGCTACGCCCTCGCGACGGGTCGTCCGGGCGTCGCGATGGTGACCTCGGGTCCCGGGGCGACCAACATCGTGACGCCCATCGGCAACGCCCACATGGACTCGACGCCCCTGGTGGTCATCACCGGCCAGGTGTCCTCGGCGGCGATCGGCACCGACGCCTTCCAGGAGTGCGACATCACCGGCATCACCATGGGCATCACCAAGCACAACTTCCTCGTCAAGTCGGCCCACGAGATCCCGCGGGCGGTGGCGGCGGCGTTCCACATCGCCACCACGGGTCGTCCCGGGCCGGTCCTGGTGGACGTGCCCAAGGACGTCACCCAGTCGATGATGGAGTGGTGGTACCCCTCCTCGATCGAGGAGCTCGACCTGCCCGGTTACCACCCCGTCGTCGAACTCGACGAGGACCGCGTGGCCCAGGCCGTCGAGTTGATCCGAGCCGCCGAGCGACCCGTCCTCTACGTGGGCGGGGGCACGCTCAAGTCCCACGCCGCGGCGCAGCTGCGCGCCTTCGCCGAGCGCACGGGGATGCCGGTGGTCACCACGCTGATGGCGCGCGGCGCCTTCCCCGACTCGCACCCCCAACACCTGGGCATGCCGGGCATGCACGGGATGTACGCCGCGGTCACCGCGATCCAGAAGTGCGACCTCCTCATCTCCCTGGGGGCGCGCTTCGACGACCGCGTGACCGGCAAGATCCCCGCCTTCGCCCCCCACGCCAAGGTCATCCACGTCGACATCGACAAGGCCGAGTTCAACAAGGTGCGCCGCGCCGACGTGTCGATCCGCTCCAACGTCGCCGCCGTCCTCTCGGCGTGGGACGAGCACCAGGCGCGCCCGCAGGACCTCGACGTCTGGTGGAAGGAGATCGACGCCTGGCGCGAGACGTACCCCCTGGTCTACGACGAGCCGGTGGAGGGCGCGCCCCTGCGTCCCCAGTTCGTCATCGAGTCCATCGCGCGCGCGGCCGCGCCGGGGACCATCGTGGCCTCGGGCGTGGGCCAGCACCAGATGTGGGCCTCGCAGTTCTGGAAGTTCGAGGAGCCGGGCACCTGGGTGAACTCCGGGGGCGCGGGCACCATGGGATTCGGCGTCCCCGCCGCCATCGGCGCCAAGGCCGGCCGGCCCGAGAGCGTGGTGTGGTGCATCGACGGTGACGGTTGCTTCCAGATGACCGCCCAGGAGTTGGTCACCGCCCGCGCCGAGGGCATACCGATCAAGGTGGCGATCCTCAACAACGCCTACCTGGGGATGGTGCGCCAGTGGCAGGAGATGTTCTACGACGAGCGCTACTCCGAGGTCTACCTCTCGCCCGACCTGCCCGACTACGTCAAGTGGGCCGAGGCCATGGGCTGCGTCGGCCTGCGGGCCACGAACATCGAGGAGATGCACGCCGCCATCGCCACGGCCAACTCGATCAACGACGTGCCCGTCGTGATCGACTTTCGCACCGACTCCTCGGAGAAGGTCTTCCCGATGGTCGCCGCGGGAGCGAGCAACGACGACATCATGGTCCACCCCCTGCAGAGAGAGCCCCAGTGAACACTCCCGAACCCTTCCTCGGCGCCACCAGCCATTCCCCGGTGCGCCACCACATCTTGTCGGTCCTGGTGGAGAACAAGGCGGGTGTGCTCGCGCGCGTCGCGGGACTCTTCGCGCGCCGGGGCTTCAACATCTACTCCTTGGCGGTGGCCCCGGCGGAGACCAAGGCCCGGTTCTCGCGCATCACCATCGTCGTGGACGCCGAATCGGCGCCCCTGGAGCAGATCGTCGAGCAGTTGGACAAGCTGGTCAACGTGGTGGCGATCTCCGACATCGCCCCCAAGGACGCCCTGGAGCGCGAACTGCTCCTGGCGACGATCAAGACCGACGTGGACAACCGCACGTCGCTGCTGGACGTGGTCGGCAACTACGGCGCCGCCATCGTCGACGTCGACGCCGGCTCGGTCACCCTCATGCTCGCGGGCACGCCGGCGGCCTGCGACGAGCTCGAACGCGAGCTCGAGAACTACACGACGGTCGAACTTCACCGGACCGGTCGCGTCGCACTCCCTAGACTTGGCAAAGCGGCCGCGGCCGCGGTCCCGGACTGAACAGAAAGATATTTGACATGACCACGATGTACTACGAATCCGACGCGCGGCCCGAACTCCTCGAGGGCAAGAAGATCGCGATCCTCGGCTACGGCTCCCAGGGCCACGCCCACGCCCTCAACCTGCACGACAGCGGCTACGACGTGCGCGTGGGCCTGCGCCCCGAATCCTCCTCGGTCATCAAGGCCGAGGACGCCGGCCTGCGGGTCCTCTCGATCGCCGACGCCTGCGCCGAGGCGGACGTGATCATGGTCCTGGTGCCCGACACCGAACAGAAGCGCACCTACGACGAGTCCATCGCCCCGCACCTCTCGGCGGGCAAGTGCCTGCTGTTCGCGCACGGGTTCAACATCCGCTTCGACCTGATCAAGCCCCCCGCGGACGTCGACGTGGCCATGGTCGCCCCGAAGGGTCCCGGACACCTCGTGCGCCGCACCTACCTCGAAGGAGGCGGCGTGCCGGCCCTGATCGCGGTGCACCAGGACGCCACGGGCAACGCCAAGGGCCTCGCGCTGGCCTACGCCCACGGGATCGGCGCCACCCGCGCCGGTGTTCTCGAGACCACGTTCACCGAGGAGACCGAGACGGACCTGTTCGGTGAGCAGGCGGTCCTCTGCGGCGGCGTCTCGGCCCTGGTGAAGGCGGGCTACGAGACCCTGGTCGAGGCCGGCTACCAGCCCGAGAGCGCGTACTTCGAGTGCCTCCACGAGCTCAAGCTGATCGTCGACCTGATGTACGAGGAGGGCATCACGGGCATGCGCTTCTCGATCTCGGACACCGCGGAGTACGGGGACCTGACGCGCGGACCGCGGATCATCACCGACCAGGTGAAGGCCGAGATGAAGAAGGTGCTCACCGAGATCCAAGACGGCTCGTTCGCCGCCGAATGGGTCAAGGAGAACGAGATCGGTCGTCCGCGCTACCGCGAGCTGCGCGACGCGGGCAAGAAGCACCCCATCGAGGACATCGGCAAGAAACTGCGCGCGATGATGCCCTTCGTCTCGGCGGGCAAGCAGAAGGTCTCGGAGACCTCGGGCGGCGACACCGACTGAGTCGACGCGCTAGAGGGACCGACGGAGCCGGACGGGTTAGTTTCTTCGCATGAACATTCCCGGGTCCTCGCGACCCCTCGGTACCGTGCTGGCTCTGTTCGTCGGCACCATGGTCACCGCGGGCGTCCTGGCGACGTCGACGGGCGCCGGTGCCTCGTCGCCGTGGCCGCTCGTCGACTCGCACCTGCCGGCCACCATCGCGGAGTGCTCGCCCCACCAGGCGGCGTCGGGCGGCGCGTCCTACACCAACCTGTGGACGCTCAAGATCACCGCCGTCGACCTGGTGGGCGAGAAGGTCTTCACCAACGCCCACGCGGTGGCGGTGGGCAATCCGCGGATGTCGCTCAACGTGGCGCGCAGCTTCAGCGACACGCTCGCCACGGCGTTCGCCGGACAACGCAGCTTCATCGAGTCCGCGCTGGCCACGAAGCTGCAGCTCCCGCGCACGTCGTCGTTGTGGGCGGCCAAGGTGGTCGCGGCCCACTGGCGCTCGGTGCCGGCGCATCATTCGCTGGTGATCTACGCCACGTCCTCGGTCGACGTCTCCCAGGGGTTCTACTCGCGGGTGTCGAGCGGCTGCAACGCCCGTGGTTCCCTGGGCCCCTGGGTGCTCTCGATGGTCCCGGTCGGCGCGCCCACCTACCACGTGGCCATCGAACCCACGTCGGCGCTGGTCAACTCGACGTACCAGCCGCGCGCGAGCGTCCCCTACGCCGTGCTCGAGCACCTGGTGCGACAGACGAGTCCGACGAGCACCGGGCCCCTGCCCACGGGTTTCGGCTTCCCCAAGGTCCAGACCGAGCTCACTCGCAACGACCAGGTCGTCGCCTACACCCACGGGGGGCGGGGCTCGATCTTCCTCGGCTGGCTGAAGGACCGGCTGCCTACCTCGAATCGCCTCAGTCCCTTCAAGGTCAGCGTGGTGCGCACCGGCACCTGGTGACAGCGACACCGAGGTCGGCGTCACTCACGCCGCTGGGCGTCGGCGACGATGCCGCGCAGCATCCCCGGGAACACCAGACCGTGAAAGGGGGCCACGCCGTACCAGTAGAGGCGACCGAGCAGTCCCCGGGGCTTGAAGCGCGCGCGCTGGTGCACCCGCGCACCGCCGTTCTCGGGCGTGATGCGCCACTCGAGCCAGGCCTCGCCGGGGAGGCGCATCTCCGCGCGCAGGCGAACCAACTGATCGTCGACGATCTCCTCGGCGCGCCAGAAGTCCACGTAGTCCCCGACGCGCAGCTCACTGGGGTGGCGACGCCCCCGGCGCAAACCCGGTCCGCCCCAGAGCTGGTCGAAGAGCCCGCGCAGGCGCCACAGCCATTCGCCGCGGTACCAACCCTTCTCGCCGCCAATCGCGCACAGCGTCGCGAAGACGTCGTGCGCGCTGGCCGACGTCCGCGCGACGCGCGCGTCGACGAGCTCGGTCCCGCCGGCCCAGTCGGGGTCGGTCGCGTACGCCCGGAAGGGCTGGAGGTCGGCGTCGCTGAACGAGGTGGGCACGTCGTGGCGGCTGGTGCGCCCCAGGGCCAATCGGATGGCCTCGCGCAGCGTCCGCCGGGGGGCGCCCAGTTTGTCGCGAGTACGGGTGTCGCGTACCACGACCTCGTTGACCAGGCTGTCGACCAGGGGCCGCGCGAGGGACGCGGGCACCGGCGTCACGAGTCCGACCCAGTGGCTCGACAGACGCGGTGTCAGGAAGGGCACCCGGATGAGGCGACGCTTGGGGAGCCCGGCCTCCTCGGCGTAGAGGTCCATCATCTCGGCGTAGCTGACCACGTCGGGCCCGCCGATCTCGTAGACGCCCGCTAAGGGCTGGTGCGCGTTGATCGTCGTCACGAGGTACTCGAGCACGTCGGAGATGGCGATGGGCTGGGACCGGGTCGACACCCACTTGGGCGTCACCATGACCGGCAGGACCTCCACCAGGTAGCGCAGCATCTCGAAACTGGCGGAGCCCGAGCCGATGATGACCGCGGCGCGCAGTTCGGTCACCGGCACCGAACCGGCCGCGAGGGTCCGCCCGACGTCGTGGCGGCTCGAGAGGTGGGTGCTCAGGGTGTGGTCGTCCGCGCCCATGCCCCCGAGGTAGACGATGCGACCGACGTGGGCCTCCTCGGCCGCTCGGCGGAAGTGCGCGGCGTCGCGCGACTCCTTCTGCGCCCAGTCGCGGCCCTCGCCAATGCCGTGGACCAGGTAGACGGCCACGTCGACGTCGCGCATGGCGTCCTCGAGGGGTCCCTCGACGCTGCCCACGACGACCTCGGCGTCAGCGCGCCACGCGGAGGCCGCCAACTTCTCGGGCGTGCGCACCAGGCAGCGCACGAGGTGACCCTCCTCGATCAGGCGCGGGACGAGACGCCCGCCCACGTAGCCGGTGGCGCCGGTGACCAGGACGCGGCTTCTCGACCCCTGGCTCATGAGCGAAGCGTACCGGGCCCTCGTGGCGGTTCGCTCAAGGGCACGTCGGCGAGGGGACTAGGGGGCGTCGTCGAGGTCGACGATGCCCGCACCGGGCAAGCGTCCCATTTCCACCCGGGGACCCTCGTAGCCCACGCCACCGCGCACCGGACTTCGGGTGAGCAGGAGCCCCCCGTCGAGGTCGTGCGCGAGGGCGCGCGACGACTGCGAGTCCACGACCGCGGCCAGCGCCGCTGCGGATCCCACGCCGACGTGGCTCTCGGCCATGCAACCGACGATCACCCCCAGTCCGGCGTCGCGCGCCGCGCGGTGCAGGGCGAGGGCCTCACGCAACCCACCGGTCTTGGCGAGTTTAATGTTGACCATGTCCGCCGCTCGGTCGCGAAGGATCTCACGCAGGTCCCGACGCGTCCACACCGACTCGTCGGCCATGACGGGCGTGGGGCAGCGGTGCGTCACGAACGCCAAGCCGTCGAGGTCATCACGGTGCACCGGCTGCTCGACGAACTCCAAGTCCACGTGGGCGTCTTCCAGGGCGCCGATGACCTCGAGGGCGCGCTGGGGCGTCCATCCCTGGTTGGCGTCGACGCGCAGCGACACCTGTGGGCCGACCGCGCGACGCAGGTCCACCAGCGTGCGCACGTCGTCGCCCCCCGCGCCGACCTTGACCTTGAGCGTGTCGAACCCGGCCTCCACGTATTCGAGGGCCGCGCGAAGGAGGTCCGCCTCATCGGACGCGCTGCGCACGGCGGACAAGGTGACGTCGGTGCGCACGGCCGACGTCGTGGCCCCGAGGTAGCGCGCGAGGGTGACGCCCGAGGCCTGGGCGGCGAGGTCGAAGAGGGCGCACTCGAGGGCCATGCGCGCCGAGGAATTGCGCACCGCCGCCCGCTCGAGGGCGTCGCCGGCCGCCGAGGGATCGTCGCAGGACGCGCCGACGACCGCCTCGCGCAGTGGGCCGTTGATCGCCGCCGTGACCCCCTCGACGCTCTCGCCCGTGACGCGCCAACTGGTCGGGGCCTCGCCCCAGCCGTGGCGCCCGTCACTGTCGCCGACCTCGACGAGGAGGACGTCGACGGCGAGGGCCGTGCGCACGGCCGTCACGAACGGTCGCCGTAGCGGAATCGAACGTCGATGGATGGCGACGCGCTCAATCGTCGCCACTAGGCACCTCTCGTCGAGTGGGGGTCGAGCGCTCGCGCGCACGGCCCTCGAGGAGCGCTCCGGTCGCGAGGAGGATCAGAGGTTGCCCACGATGTAGTTGATGCAGGCGCACAGCGAGGCCACGTCCTCGGGGTCGACGCTCGGGAACATCGCGATGCGCAACTGGTTGCGTCCGAGCTTGCGGTAGGGCTCGGTGTCCACCACGCCGTGGCGACGTAGGACCTTGGCGACGAGCGCCGCGTCGATCTGGTCGACGAAATCGATCGTGCCCACGACGTGGGACCGCTCGGCGGGCTCGGCGACGAAGGGCGTCGCGAAGTCCGAGGCCTCGGCCCACGTGTAGAGGATCTCGGCCGAGCGACGCGAACGGCCCGCCGAGAACTCGAGGCCACCGTTCTCGTTGAACCACTGGATCTGTGAGGCGAGGAGGTGGATGGTGGCCAGGGCCGGGGTGTTGTAGGTCTGGTTGAGGCGCGAGTTGTCCAGAGCGATCTTGAGGTCGAAGAACGCCGGGGTCCATCGCTGCGAGGCCGCTAGTGACTCGATGCGCTCCACCGCCGCCGGCGAGCACAGCGCTAGCCACAACCCGCCGTCGGAGGCGAAGGACTTCTGGGGCGCGAAGTAGTAGCAGTCGAACTGCCGGGGATCGACGAAGAGACCGCCGGCGCCCGAGGTCGCGTCGACCGCGACCAGGCCCGAGGCCCCCGCCGGACGTTCGACGGGCATCATGACCCCGGTCGAGGTCTCGTTGTGGGTCAGGGCGTAGAGGTCCACGTCCTCTCGCGCCACGGCCCGCGGGTGGGTGCCGGTCTCGGACGTGATGATCTCGGGGTCCGAGAGGTGCGGCGCGTCCTTGACGGCGCTGGCGAACTTCGAGGAGAATTCGCCGAAGCTCAGGTGCTGGGAGTGCTCGGCGACGAGGTGGAAGGTCGCGGCGTCCCAGAAGCAGGTCGTGCCCCCGTTACCGAGGAGCACCTCGTAACCGTCGGGCAGGTTGAAGAGCGCGGTCAGACCCTCGCGGACCTCGCCGACCTTATTGCGCACGGTGGCCTGACGGTGCGAGGTGCCCAGGTACGACGTGCCGGTGTCGACCAGTGCGGCCAATTGCTCGGCGCGGACCTTGGAGGGGCCGGCACCGAAGCGTCCGTCGCGCGGCAGGAGGTCGGTGGGGATCTGGAGGGACTCTGGTGTCGTCATAGACTCAACTCTAGAGAATGGAACGGAGTGGTCGATGAGTTCGAGAGTAAGTGACCTGCTGGGCGGGCTGGCGCCGTCGGCCACTCTGGCGGTCGACGCGAAGGCCAAGGCCCTGAAGGCCGCCGGCGAGCCGGTCATCGGCTACGGGGCCGGGGAGCCCGACTTCGCGACACCCGCGCACATCGTCGAGGCCGCCGCCCAGGCCTGTTACGACCCGAGGAACCACAAGTACACCCCGACCTCGGGCCTCGCGGAGCTGCGTGAGGCCATCGCCATGAAGTCGAAGCGCGATTCGGGCCTCGACGTCGCCGCGAGCCAGGTCCTCGTGACCAACGGCGGCAAGCACGCCGTGGCGACCACGTTCATGACGTTGCTCGATCCCGGTGACGAGGTGCTCATCCCCGCCCCCTACTGGACGACGTACCCCGAGGCGGTGTACCTGGCGGGTGGCGTCGCGGTTCCGGTGATGACCTCGGAGGCGAACGGCTTTCGCGTCACCGTCGAGGAGTTGGAGCGCGCGCGTACGCCCCGGACGAAGATGCTGGTGTTCGTCTCGCCGTCGAACCCGTCGGGAGCGGTGGTGCGACCCGAGGACGTGGCCGCGATCGGACGCTGGGCCGCGGAGCACGACGTCTGGGTCATGTCCGACGAGATCTACGAGCACTTGGTGTACGGTGACGCGACCAGCGTGTCGCTACCGGTCGTGGCCCCTGAGATCGGCGATCGGTGGGTGGTGGTCAATGGTGTCGCCAAGACCTACGCGATGACCGGGTGGCGCATCGGCTGGATGGTGGGGCCCAGTGACGTGATGAACGCGGCCATCAACTACCAGAGCCAGACGACCTCGAACATCTCCAACGTGTCCCAGCGCGCCGCGGTGGCGGCCCTGACCGGTGACCTCAACGCGGTCCACGAGATGCGCGCGGCCTTCGACCGCCGGCGCCGGACGATGACCGCCATGCTCAACGCGATCGAGGGCGTCACCTGCGCCGAGCCCGAGGGCGCCTTCTACTGCTACCCCAACGTGACGGGCCTCCTCGGCCGTGACCTCGGGGGTCAGACGTCGGAAAGTTCCTCACAACTGGCCGCGTCGTTGCTCGAGACCATCAAGATCGCGGTGGTGCCCGGAGAGGCCTTCGGCACTCCGGGCTACTTCCGACTGAGTTACGCGCTCGGCGACGCCGACCTGGTCGAGGGGCTCGAACGCCTGACGGCCCTCGTCGCGGCGGGCTGACCTCCCCCTAGGCTCTCAACGAGAGAAGAACGAAAGGACCCCCCCTGTGGCCCGAGTCTTAGTTACCGAAGAGATCGCCGCGTCCGGCCTCCAGGAGTTGCGCGACGCCGGGCACGAGGTCGACGTCCGCCTGGGTCTGTCGCCCGAGGAGTTGATCGAGGCGGTGAAGGGGGCGCACGCCCTCATCATCCGTTCGGCCACGAAGGTGGACGCCGCCACCCTCGAGGCGGCGAGCGACATGGTCGTGGTGGGTCGTGCGGGCATCGGACTGGACAACGTGGACGTCACCAAGGCCACCGAGATGGGCGTGATGGTGGTGAACGCTCCCGTCTCGAACATCCTCTCCGCCGCGGAGCAGACGATGGCGCTGCTCCTCGCGCAGGCGCGCAACATCCCCCAAGCCCACTCGGCCCTCAAGGACGGAAAGTGGCAGCGCTCGAAGTGGGAGGGCGTCGAGTTGCACGGCAAGACCCTGGGCATCATCGGACTGGGCAAGATCGGTGCCCTGGTCGCCCAGCGCGCCAACGCCTTCGGGATGCGACTCGTGGCCTACGACCCTTACATCACCGAGGAACGGGCCCGCCACATGGGCATTGAGAGCCTCTCGCTCGACGAGTTGCTCGCCCAGAGCGATTTCATCACCATCCACCTGCCCAAGAACAAGGAAACCACCGGGCTGTTGAACGCCGAGTCGCTCAAGAAGACCAAGGTGGGGGTGCGCATCATCAACGTGGCGCGCGGCGGGATCGTCAACGAGGCGGACCTGGCCGAGGCCATCCGCAGTGGCCACGTGCAGGGCGCCGCCCTCGACGTCTTCGAGAAGGAACCCACCACCGAGTCGCCGCTGTTCGAGTTGCCCTCGGTGGTCGTCGTGCCGCACCTGGGGGCCTCGACCGTCGAGGCCCAGGACAAGGCCGGCGTCACCATCGCCGAGCAGGTGCAGTTGGCCCTGGCCGGTGACTTCGTCCCCTTCGCGGTCAACGTCGCGGCGGGCGAGGTGTCCAACGTGGTGCGGCCCTTCATGGGCCTGGCGGAGTTGCTGGGGCGCTTCATCGGCGGTCTGCTCGACGGCGAGCCCGCCGACCTCGAGGTGATCTACCAGGGCGAGATCGCGGGCTCGGGGACCAAGATCCTGACGCTCTGCGCGCTCAAGGGACTCCTCGTGGCCACGGGCCACGACAGTGCCTCGTTCGTCAACGCCCCCCAGATGGCCGCGGACCACCACATCACCTTCGCGGAACTCTCGACCCACGAGTCGCCCGAGTACGTGAACGTGATCACGGTGCGATCGGGTCAGCACACCGTGTCGGGCACCCTCATGACCGTCGGCACCCGGGTCGAGACGCGCCTCGTCGGCGTGGACGGCCACAGCGTCGAGATCGCCCCGGCGGCGTCGATGCTGGTCGTGCGCAACAACGACCGCCCCGGGATGATCGGGCTGGTGGGCGTGGCGCTCGGTGAGGCGGGCATCTCCATCACCTCCATGGCGGTCGGTCCTGATCACAACACCGGTACCGCGCTGATGGTGCTCTCCACGGCGTCGCCGACGCCGTCGTCGGTGGTGGAGAAGTTGCGCGCCACCGAGGGCATCGACGACATCCACGTGATCTCGCTACGCTGAGGCGTCGTCCTCGTGGGTCACGGGGGCGCTCTCGCGAGGGAACTCGAACTGAAGTCGTAGCCCGCCGAGCGGGCTGCGGGTGAGTCGCATCGTCCCTCCCATCGTCGTCATGATGTCGCTCATGATGCTCATCCCCAAGCCGGTCCCCCCCGACTCGCGCGAGCGCGCGGGGTCGAAGCGCTGGAACTGGCGCGAGTCGCGTTCGTAGGCCTCATCGGGCAGGCCCGGTCCGGCGTCGTCCACCGTGAGCACCGCGCGCGCGCCGCGCACCTCGAGGGCGACGGCGACGGCCGTCCCCTCGGGGGTGTGGCGCGCGATATTGGAGAGTGAGTTGTTGATGACGCGTTCGACGTACTCGTCGCGGCCGCGGACCCAGGTATTGGGCGCCAGACGTTGGTCGACGCGGCGCTGGGGGTGGTCCACGCGGAAGTTGCCCAGGGCGTCGGCGACCACGTCGCTGAGTGGTACGGGGGCGGGGGCCACGGTGGCGGCCTCTCGGACCTCGGTGAGAAAGAGCAGGTCGGTGACCAGGGTGTCCATTCGTAGCACCTCGCGACGCACCCGTTCGAGGGCTCGCTGGCGCATCGGCTCGTCGAGGTCGGGTCGGTCGAGTATCTCGCTGTAGCCCTTGATGACGGTGAGGGGGGTGCGCAACTCGTGCGACGCGTCACCGATGAAGCGCTGCATCTCACGGCTGGCGCGCCTCTCGGTCTCGATGGCGCGGTGCAGCGAGCCCACCATGGTGAGCAACGACGTCCGCAGCTCGCGCAACTCGGGGCTGCCGGTGTCGGGAGGGGCCGCGGGGGTGTGGTCGTCGCGGGCGATGACGCCCGCGAAGTGGATCAGGCGCTTGATCAGTCCGATGTCGCGGGCGGTGAAGAGGTAGGCCACGCCCACGCTCAGCAGCGCGGCGATCAGACCGACCAGGGCCACGTTGACCTCCAGGTGGTGGGCGGCGAGGGTGATGGCGCGCGTGGACGCCGCGACCACCAGGTAGGACCCTCCCGCGGCGGCCTCGGAGCGGTAGCGAAAGCCCGGGAGGTCCGGGCTGGAGCTGATCGAGTGCAGCGAGTTACGGATGTCGGCGGTGGTGGGCTTGGCGACCAGGGGGACCGTTCCCGCGTTCACCTGGGTCACGGTGTCGTGGTTGTCGATGACGTCGAGGGTGACGTCGTAGCTGTTGACCGAGACGACGTAGGTCGCGTTGCTGACCGCGTTGACGGGCTGTCCGGCGCCGCTCGAGATCACGGCGTTGATCTCGGCGTCGATGACCTTGTACTGCGAGGCGGTGGAGTAGTTGACCGCGAACCAGCCGACCACGAGGGCCATCACGACGGTCACCGTGACGAGGAGGATCGTCAGGCGAACTGACAGTTTCACGTCGTGGTCGTCGGCTCGATCATCTTGAAACCGACGCCGCGCACGGTGGTGATCGGCGTGAAGTTGTCGCGGTGGACCTTGCGGCGCAGGTAGGAGATGTAGGTGTCGACCACGGTGGTCTCGGTCTCGAAGTCCATGCCCCAGATGTCGCGCAGCAACTGCTCGCGCGTGACGAGTCGCCCGAGGCGGCTGATGAGCATCTCGAGCAGTCGGAACTCGGTGGCGGAGAGTTCGATCGCCTCGCCGGCGAAGGTCACCTCGTGGCGGTCGATGTCCATGGTCAGGGGTCCGCAACTGTAGGTGATGACGTCGTCCTCGGCGCCCTGGGTGCGGCGTAGGATCGCCCCGACGCGCAGGAGTAGCTCCTCGACGCTGAAGGGCTTGCGGACGTAGTCGTCCGCCCCGTAGCGCAGGCCACGCGCGATGTCCTCGGAGGCATCGCGAGCCGACAGCAACAGCACGGGGGTGGTCAGATCGGACTTGCGCACGATCTCGAGGAACTCGAAACCGTCCATCGTGGGCATGTTGATGTCGACCACGCAGAGGTCGATGCGTTTGAGGCGCCAGAACTCCAGGGCCTCACGCCCGTGGCTGGCGACTTCGGTGTCGTAGCCCGCGAAGCGCAGCGCGTCGCTCAGCAGGTCGCGCACTCCCGACTCGTCGTCGACGATCAAGACTGTGGTCATGAGAGAAATACCATAGGAGGAGCGTACCGGTCGGGCGAGCCCGCGCGGGATGAATCGCGCGGAGTCGTAACAGTATTCTCAGCCATCTAGTACCTCCTTCACAGCGATTTCTATGGCTCGAGGGTTACACTGATGCCCAGCAACAGGGAGAAGTGGTGTGAAGAGGCTCGTGAACCGAGTGACGCTGGTGACGCTGGTGAGCGTCTCTCTCGCGCTCGGCACGTCCACGTTGGCCTCGGCACAAGCCCCCCAGACGCCCCAACAAAGGTTCCAGGCGGCGTTGCGGCTCTACAACCACGATCTGTTCATGATCAACGCGAAGTTCAAGGCGGCGATCGGCAACGACAAGGCCATCGAAATGGCCGCGCTCGCCGCGGCGAAGTCCCCCGCCCAGAAGTACCTCGCCCGGGTCGACTTCAACGAGGCGCGCGCCATCGACGTCTCGAACTGGGAGGCGGACCTCAAGAAGCTCGGCCCTCCGCCGCTGCTATGGATGTTCACCCACCCGACCATCACGACTACGACGGGTTCGATCTCCTTCTAGTCGCGCCGCGGCTCGTGGAGTCGCGAGAGGGCCAGTCGCGCCGCGCGTCGCCCGCTCACCAGTGCTCCCTGGATCGAGGGCGTCTGCAGGTAGTCGCCGGCCACGATGACCCCGCCGATGACCTGGGTTCGTCGTAGGTCGAGCGGCGACGCCACGACGGGCAGCGCCCGGGGGACCGGCGTGCGACGGATCAACTGCACCTCGGCCACGCCGACGCCGTAGAGCCGCGCCACGTCGTCGCGGACCGCTTCATCCTGCGCCGCGTCCACGACGTTGGCACTCGCCGCGACGAGCGAGTGGCCCCGGGGCGCGCGCTCGGGGGCCACGCTCGAGAGGTCGAGGGCGCTCGAGAGGAAGCGCCGTCTCGTGTCGATGCGCAGCCGGTCGCTGTCGTCAAGTGACGGCAGCGACCACCACCACGTCGTCTGGGGGCGCCACGCGACGTCGCCGCCGCCGAGTAGCCGTCGCGCGCCCGAGGGGTCGCTCGCGACGATCACCGTGCGTGCGCGTAGGCGCCGCTGCCGGGAGGTGACCTCGTTCGCCGTGACCGACGTCACCTCCTCGCCCAGGTGCACCCGAGTCCGCGTCAGCGTGGCCGCCAGGGTGGCGGGGAGCGCCCCGATCCCGAGAGGGTGGGTCCCCGGTCGGCCGCGCGCCAGGCTCTTAAGGACGAGCTCGCTGTAGTGCCAGGACGTCTCGAGTTCGTCGTCGAGCAGCGCGCCGCGCAGGAACGGCTGGATGACGGCGTCGATCGCTCGCTCGGAGATGCCGTGCTCGAGCAGCGCTCGCCGGGTCGTCGTGTCGGGAGAGCTCATCAGTTGCGACACGGGACGACCCGCCACCGCGGTGAGGAGGGCGGTCAGGCGAACGGCGTCACTCACCGTGAGCGCGGGGTGGCGCACGGAGCGCATCGCGTCGACGAGTCCCGCCCGCGGGTCGGCGACCACCGTGGTGCGTCGGCCGTCGCTGAACTCGATGACGGGGGCGAAGCGCCGCAGGTCGAAGCCGATGAGGGCGCCACTGGCGATCAACTCGGGGTACGCCGGATTGATGAGTTGGAAACCCTCGTCGAGGACGAAGCCGTCGACGAGGGTGGACGTGACGCGACCTCCCACCTGGGCGGCGGTGTCGAACATGTCGACCTCGAGGCCGGCCGCGTCGAGTACCTGAGCGGCTCGCAGGCCCGCGAGCCCCGCGCCCACGATGATGACGTCGGTGTCCTCACTCATGGTCGGACGCTCGGCCGTCGGGCCCTAGGAGAGACTGGCGGAGTCGATACGCGCCATCACGTCGTCGCTGAGGAGCTCCACGACGTCCAGGGCCGACATGTTCTCGCGGACCTGTTGCGCCGAGGAGGCCCCAGTGATCACCGTCGAGACGTTGGGGTTCTTCAGGCACCACGCGAGGGCCAGTTGGGCCAGGGTCACGTCGAGTTCGGCGGCGATGACCAGCAGCGCGTCCACCTTCTTGAGCTGCACCGGGTCCGTCAGGGACGCGCGGAGCCACTCGTATCCCGGCAGGGTGGCCCGCGAGCCCGCGGGCACGCCATTCTGGTACTTTCCCGTCAGCAGGCCCGACGCTAAGGGTGACCAGATGGTGGTGCCCAGGCCGATGTCCTCGTAGAGCCGCGCGTACTCGCGCTCGACCCGGTCGCGGTGCAGCAGGTTGTACTGCGGCTGTTCGACGACGGGCTTGTGCAAGTGGTGGCGCTCGGCGATCTCCCACGCGGCGCGGATCTCGTCGGCCGACCATTCCGAGGTCCCCCAGTAGAGCGCCTGGCCCCGTGTGACCATGTCACTCATGGCCCAGACGGTCTCCTCCAGGGGCGTGTGGGGGTCGGGCCGGTGGCAGTACACCAAGTCCACGAAATCGAGACCGAAGCGCTCCAGGGACCCCTCGATCGCCTGGGAGAGATACTTGCGGTTCAGCGTGTTCTTCATGTTCACGGTGTCGAAGAGGCCCCAGTAGAGCTTGGTGGAGACGACGTAGTCGTGACGCGCCCAGCCCAGTTCGCGAATGGCCGCACCCATTACGCGTTCCGATTCGCCCGCCGCGTACGCCTCGGCGTTGTCGAAGAAGTTGACGCCGGCGTCCTTGGCGACGGCCAGGCATTCGGCGGCCTGGGCCGCGGACTCGAGTTGATTGGCGTTGGCGAAGGTCACCCAACTGCCGAAGGACAACTCACTCACCCGCAAACCCGAGCGACCGACGCGACGATACTGCATTGCTCCCATGATCTTCTCCTACGAACGGCGTTCGTAGGACAGGTTAGGCGGCCGACTTCTGCGCCACGTCGGGCCAGTGCTCGAACGAGACGTCCGAGGCCGCGGGCCGCTTGACGAGGGCCACCACTCCGGCGACGGCCGCCGCGACCAGAAGGAGCAACACAACCTTGGCGAGGACTTTCACGATACCCATGTGCTCACAATAATGGTTGCCCCTGGACACGGGGCGATGTCGCGGTAGAATAGGACCGTGATGTACGGACGCCGCGAGCTGCTTCTTGGATAGGGCGAGCTTTCGCTCGCCCGTCACCCCCGCTGATGCGGGGGTTTTTTGTTTCTCGCGCGACCGACGGAGAAAGGACCACTATGCGCCGCCACCCCCAGCAGTCGAGCCCGATGGCCTTCGAGAAGTACCGTGCCACGGTGCCCGTCGACCTCGTGGACCGCACCTGGCCCGATAAGCGCCTGGTGAAGGCCCCGATCTGGTGCAGCGTCGACCTGCGCGATGGGAATCAGGCGTTGATCGACCCTATGGACCTCGAGCGCAAGAACGTGATGTTCGCCCAGTTGGTGGCGATGGGTTTCAAGGAGATCGAGGTGGGCTTCCCCTCGGCGTCGCAGCCGGACTTCGACTTCGTGCGCCACATCATCGAGAACGACCTCATCCCCGAGGACGTGACGATCCAGGTGCTGACCCAGTCGCGCCCCGAGTTGATCCGGCGCACCTACGAGTCGCTGCACGGCGCTCGGCGCGCCATCGTGCACTTCTACAACTCGACCTCGACGCTGCAGCGTCGCGTCGTCTTCGGCCTCGACGAAGCGGGGGTCAAGCAGATCGCCCTCGACGCGGCCGCGTTGTGCAAGAGCCTCGAGGGCACCTCGCCGTCGACGCTCTTCCTCTACGAGTACTCGCCCGAGAGCTTCACCGGCACCGAGCTCGACTACGCCCTCGAGGTCTGCAATGACGTCATCGAGGTGATCGACCCGACGCCCGAACGTCCGCTCATCGTGAACCTCCCGGCCACCGTGGAGATGTACACACCTAACCTCTACGCCGACGCCATCGAGTACTTCCTTCGCCACGTGCACCGCCGCGACGCGGTCATCTTGTCGCTGCATCCCCACAACGACCGCGGCACCGGCGTGGCCGCCGCCGAGCTCGGCGTGCTCGCTGGTGCCGACCGGGTCGAGGGGACGCTCTTCGGCAATGGCGAGCGCACGGGCAACGTCGACGTGGTGAACCTGGCGCTCAACCTCTTCTCCCAGGGCGTGGACCCCGAGCTCGACGTGCGCGACATCGACAAGGCGCGTCACGTGGCGGAGTACGCCAACCGACTCCCCATCCACCCGCGCCACCCCTACGTGGGCGAATTGGTCTACACGGCGTTCTCTGGCTCGCACCAGGACGCGATCAAGAAGGGCATGACCGCCATCGGTGACACCTACGACGTGTGGGAAGTGCCCTACTTGCCCATCGACCCCAAGCACACGGGGCGCACCTACGAGGCGATCATTCGCGTCAACTCCCAGTCCGGCAAGGGCGGCGTCGCTTACTTGCTCAGCACCGAACACGGCCTGGACCTGCCACGCGCGATGCAGGTCGAGTTCTCCCAGCAGGTGCAACGACTCACCGAGCAGTCCGGCACCGAGATCTCGCCGGCCGAGATTTGGGAGGTGTTCACCACGACCTACCAGCCCGACAACCCCACCATCCAACTGATTTCGAGCGAGGTGGCCGCCGACCAGCACCAGACGCGCATCTTCGCCCAGTTGCTGGTCGACGGACACCACGTCACCGTCAAGGGCGAGGGCAATGGTCCGATCGACGCACTCATGGCGGGGCTGCGCGGTGAACTCGGCGTGGACTTCAGCGTGCGTGACTACTCCGAGCACGCCCTGACCGCGGGCTCGGGCGCGTCCGCGGTTGCCTACGTCGAGGCCCAGGACGCCGCCGGCGCGACGTGGTGGGGCGTGGGCATGAGTTCGTCGATCCTCGACGCGTCGCTCGAGGCGGTGATCTCCGCGGCCAATCGCCGACGCTGAGTTCGCGCGCGCGTAGGCTTGGGGGGTGGCCCATCTCCTCGTCGTCCTCATCGCGTGGGCGGCGGTCGTGGCGGGGACGCTCGCGACGGTGGCGCAGTACCGGCGGGTGAGGAGCCTGGGCGTCGAGGGGGTCTCGTCGGCCACGTGGCTGCTCTTCACCCTGATCGGGGGGTTCTGGATCGCCTACGGTGCGTTGAGCGCGCACTCCTTCGTGGTGGTCATGGGCAGCCTGTTGTGCTGGCCCCTGCAGATCGCGATCGTGCTGCGCCTGAGACCTTGGCGCCATCGTCGCGGATCGCTCCAGGCGATCGGCATGTTCAGTGCCACCTGCGCGGTTCCGGGACTCGTCGGTGGCTGGTCCTACTGCGTCTACGGCTGCGGTCTGGCCATGACGCTCCTGCGCGGTCCCCAACTCGTGGAACTCGTGCGCGTCGGCGACTGGAGCGGGGTCTCGTCGGCGTCGTGGTTCTTCAGCGCGAGTTGCGCGGGGCTGTGGATCTACTACTACACCGACATCCACCTGTGGGCGCCACTCATCGCCACCGCGGCGTCGGGACTGGCGAGTCTGACCATCGCCGCCCTCGCCGTGTGGCGACACCGCCAGGTCGACGAGCTCGTCGTCGGACTCGAGGCGCTCGCCGCCTGATCAGCGCGCCACGACGTGACCGTGACCGTCGAAGATCCCGGTCAGGGTCGGCGTGGTCGCCCGCGATTCGTACGAGGCGATCTCGTCCTCGTGGCGCAGGGTCAAGCCGATGTCGTCCCAGCCATTGAGGAGACGCTCGCGGGTCATCGCGTCGAGTTCGAAGTGACGGGTCCAGCCCGCTGCGGGCACCTCGACCTGGCACTTCTCGACGTCGACGACGACCAGGCGAGTGGGGTCGTCCTTGATGAGGCCGACCAGTTCGTCGACGTCCTCGGCGCCGAGTTGGGCGATGACCAGACCCTGCTTGGAGGAGTTGTTGCGGAAGATGTCGCCGAAGGAGGGGGCCACGACCGCTTCGAACCCGTAGTCCATGAGCGCCCAGACGGCGTGCTCGCGCGAGGAGCCGGTGCCGAAACGTGGGCCGGCGATCAGGATGTGGGCACCCGAGTAGCGCGGGTCGTTGAGAACGAAGGAGGGGTCGTCGCGCCACTCGCTGAAGAGCCCTCGGCCGAAACCCGTGCGCTCGACGCGCTTGAGCCACTCCGAGGGGATGATCTGGTCAGTGTCGACGTCCGAACGCTCCAGCGCGACGGCGCGACCCTCGATGACGTGTACGGCCTTCATTGGTTCACCTCGTCGGGACTAGCGAAACGGCCGAGGATCGCCGTCGCCGCGGCGACGGCGGGCGAGACCAGGTGCGTACGGCCACCGCGGCCCTGACGGCCCTCGAAGTTGCGATTCGAGGTCGAGGCGCTGCGTTGGCCCGGCGTCAACTGGTCGGGGTTCATACCCAGGCACATCGAACATCCGGGCTCGCGCCATTCGAAGCCGGCACCGAGGAACACCTCGTCGAGGCCCTCGGCCTCGGCCTGGCTCTTGACACGATGCGATCCCGGCACCACCAGGGCGCGCACCGACGACGCCACTCGGTGTCCGCGCGCGACGGCGGCGGCGGCGCGCAGGTCCTCGATGCGGCTGTTGGTGCACGAGCCGATGAAGACCACGTCGACGGGGATCTCCTTGATCGGCGTGCCGGGCGTGAGGCCCATGTAACTGAGCGAACGTTCGGTGGTGCTGGCGGCGTCGGGGTCCGTGAAGTTGCTCGGGTCGGGAACCCGCGCGTCGAGGGCGACCACCTGGGCGGGATTGGTGCCCCAGGTGATGAAGGGCACGAGCTGCGTCGCGTCGAGCGTGACGGTCGTGTCGAACGCGGCGTCGTCGTCCGAGACGAATCCTCGCCAGCGCTGCGCGGCCCGCTCGAAGTCGTCACCGGTCGGCACCCCGGGTCGACCCCGCAGGTAGTCGATGGTGGTCTCGTCGGTCGCCACCAGGCCGGCGCGCGCACCCGCTTCGATGCTCATGTTGCACAGGGTCATGCGGCCCTCCATCGAGAGGTCGCGAATCGCCTGGCCGCGGTACTCCACCACGTAGCCCGCACCCCCGCCGGTGCCCAACTTCGCGACGATGGCGAGGATGATGTCCTTGGCGCTCACCCCCGCGGGCGTCGTCCCGTCCACCACGACGGCCATGGTCTTGGCCCGTTGCTGGGGGAGGGTCTGCGTGGCGAGGACGTGCTCCACCTCGCTGGTGCCGATGCCGAAGGCGAGGGCCGCGAACGCGCCGTGGGTCGAGGTGTGCGAGTCGCCGCAGACGATCGTCATGCCGGGCTGGGTCACGCCGAGTTCGGGTCCGATGACGTGGACGATGCCCTGGTTCTCGTGGCCGCGCGGGAACACCGTGATGCCGAACTCTCCGCAGTTCTCCTCCAGGGCCTCGAGTTGGCGCTTGGAGATCGGGTCGGTGACGGGTACCGAGATCGGGTCGGTGGGCACGTTGTGGTCGGCCGTGGCCAGCGTGAGGTCGGGTCGGCGCACCCGGCGCCCACCCAGGCGCAGCCCGTCGAAGGCCTGGGGCGAGGTGACCTCGTGCACGAGGTGCAGGTCGATGTAGAGCAGGGGGGATTCGCCGTCGGGGGCGGCGACCAGGTGCTCGTCCCAGATCTTCTCGTAGAGGGTGCGCCCGGCCATCTAGCGCAACCCCACGATCTTGACGCGCAGGACGCCCGAGGGCGCCTCGTATTCGACCAGATCGCCGGCTCCGTGGCCGAGGAGCGCGGCGCCCAGGGGTGACGTCGGGGACGCGACCAGGACGCCCTCGGGCTTCTCCTCGATGGAGCCGATGAAGAACTCCTGGAAGTCGTCGTCGGCGTCACCCTCGTAGACGATCTGGACGATCGAGGCGTGCTGGGCGACGTCGGCGTTCTCGTCGCGCTCGACGAGCTCGTGATTTCGGATCACGTTGTCGATCTGGCGGATCCGCGACTCCATCTTGCCCTGCTCGTCCTTGGCGGCGTGGTAGTCGCCGTTCTCGCTCAGGTCCCCGAGCGCGCGCGCCGCCTCGATGACTCGCGCGATCTCGGTACGCCCCACGGTCGTGAGGTGGTGGTACTCCTCGCGCAACTTGTTCAGCGTTTCTTGTGTGATGCGATGAATCTCGACCGCCATGGCCCATCCCCCACTCGAGCAGAAGTCCTGATTCTACCCAGTCGGCTCGGAGCAGACGCCGCCGGTTTGCCCGTCGCGGGCCGCGCCGAGCAAAATGGGAGGAACAAGGAGACCATCATGACCCAGCGCGTTCACTCGATCGCCGTGATCGGCGGCGACGGCATCGGCCCGGAGGTGACCGCCGCGGCGCTCCAGGTGGTGCGGGCCGTGGGCGTGTCCTTCACCACCAAGGAGTTCGACCTGGGGGCGGCACGGTACCTGCGTGACGGTTTCGTGCTCGACGAGGCCACCTTGGAGGAGTTGCGCGGTTTCGACGCCATCATGTTGGGCGCGATCGGGCCGGCCATCGGCGACACGCGCATCCCCGGCGGCACCCTGGAGCGCGGACTGCTCTTGAGGATGCGTTTTGGTCTGGACCTCTACGTGAACTACCGCCCGTTCCACGGGGTCGAGGGGTCACTCGCCGAAGGATGCGACTTCGCCATCGTGCGCGAGAACACCGAGGGACCCTACGCCGGCGAGGGTGGGGTGCTACGCCACGGCACGGCCCACGAGATCGCCACGCAGGGCTCGGTCAACACCCGTTTCGGGGTCGAGCGGTGCGTGCGCTACGCCTTCGAGCGCGCGTCGCGCGCGCCGGTGGCCAAGGTGACCCTGGTGCACAAGACCAACGTGCTGACCTTCGCGGGCGACCTCTGGTCGCGCGTGGTGGCCGACGTGCGCGCAGAGTTCCCCGACGTGGCCGTCGACTACAACCACGTCGACGCGGCGTGCATCTACCTGGTGGAGGACCCTACGCGCTACAGCGTGATCGTCACCGACAACCTCTTCGGCGACATCCTGTCGGACCTGGCGGGCGCGGTGACCGGCGGGATCGGCTTCGCGGCCAGCGCGAACCTCAACCCGGCCAAGACCGGGGCGTCACTGTTCGAACCGGTGCACGGGGCCGCGCACGACATCGTCGGGACCGATCGCGCCAACCCCCTGGCCGCGGTCTCCTCGGCGGTGCTGATGCTCGAGCACCTGGGTGAGGACGAGGCGGCCGCGCGCATCGCCCGCGTGGTGAGAGACTTCGATGGTGACGCCGCGATCCTCGGGACGTCCGGAGTGACAGCTCGATTGTTAGAGAGGTTGTAAATGCCCATTACCCCCACCAAGAAGATATGGATGGACGGTCAACTCGTCGACTGGGACAACGCCACGACGCACGTCTTGACCCACACCCTGCACTACGGCACCGGGGCCTTCGAGGGGATTCGCGCCTACAAGACCCCGAGCGGCCCGGCGGTCTTCCGTCTGGTCGAGCACATCGACCGGCTGCTACTCAGTTGCAAGATCCTGATGATCGAGGTGCCCTTCACCCGCGACGAGCTGGTCGCCGCCTGCGTCGAGGTCGTGCGCGTCAACGACCTGTCCGAGGGATGCTACCTTCGACCCCTCGTCTACCTCGGCTACGGGGAGATGGGGATCAATCCGCTCAACTGCCCGGTGAACGTCGCCATCGCTGCGTGGCCCTGGGGCGCCTACCTCGGCGACCACGGCCTCGAGCACGGGGTGCGGATGAAGGTCTCCTCCTGGGTGCGCCACGCGCCCAACGCGATGCCCACGGCGTCCAAGACCGTCGGAGGCTACGTCAACTCGACCCTGGCCAAGGTCGAGGCGATCAAGGCCGGCTACGACGAGGCCATCCTGCTGGGTCCCGACGCGCGGGTCTCGGAGTGCACGGGGGAGAACCTGTTCATCGTGCGCGACGGTTTGATCGTCTCGCCCCCTCCCTCGGAGGCGGGGGCCCTGCGGGGGATCACCCAACACAGTGTGGTGAGCATCGCCCACGACCTCGGGTACGAGGTGAGCTTCGAGTCCTTGCGCCGTGACGACCTCTACGTGGCCGACGAGGCGTTCCTGACCGGGACGGCCGCCGAGGTGGTACCCATCGGCTCGGTCGACGACCGCGTGGTGGGCGACGGGACGCCGGGTCCGATCACCAAGGCGATCCAGAGCACCTATTTCCAGGCGGTGCGCGGTGAGCTGTCCCAATACGAGGCCTGGCTGACGAGGGTATAGGGCGCGGGCGGGTAGTCTCGGAGCGTGACGCAACCTACTTTCTCGCCCGTGTCGCCAAGTGGGGAAGTGCGTCCCACCGTGTCGACGGCCACGCCGGAGATCGGCCGGTCGAAGAAGCCCGGTCTGCTGCGCCACGCCCCGACCGGCGTGGGCAGCGGCACCAACGCCCCCGGCGAGGGCTTCGCGATGACCCTGGCGGAGCACGAGTGCGCCGACCTGCATGTCGCGGGCGTCGCCCACCACGACCTCGTGGTGGGGGTGGGCCTGGTGGCGGCGAAGCGCGCCAGCCTCGCCGGACGCGGGCCGACGGTGTACGACGTGCGCGCCGTCCTCGACCTGTTCGGACTTCGCGAGAACGCGGCGACGACGCCCGACTTCGCCGGTCTCGCCCATAGCTACGCCGCGCAGCGGCGTTTCGTGGACGCCGTCACCGAGGAACAGCTTTTCTCCCAGCCCTAGCCGACTCAACGAGGAGCCCGCATGACGTTCGTATTGGATGATGAGCAACGGGCCTTCCGAGATGTCCTGAAGGGCTTCGTGGACGAGCGCGTCGCGCCCCACGCCGCGCGCTACGACCGCGAGCAGGAGTTCCCCCAGGACAGTTGGGACGCCTGCGTCGAGATGGATCTGCCGGCCCTGTGGGTCCCTCCGGCGTACGGGGGGGCGGGTGCGGACATGGTGACCCAGGCCATGGTGGCCGAGGAGCTGGCGCGCGGGTGCGCCTCGACGTCAGTCACCTGGCTGATCTCGAAGTTGGGCATGCTCCCGGTGATGAACTTCGGATCCGAGGAGCTCAAGTCGACGTATCTTCCGCGCATCGCCGCGGGCACCGCGCAGGCGAGCTACTGCCTGTCCGAGTCCGACGCGGGGTCCGACGTGGCCGCGATGCGCTGTCGCGCCGAGCGCGACGGCGACCACTACGTCATCAACGGCTCGAAGTACTGGATCACCAACGCCGGGATCTCGGACACCTACACGGTCTTCGCCAGCACCGAGCCCTCGGCCAAGAGCCACGGCATCACGTGCTTCCTCGTGGAGAAGGACTGGGGGGTCAAGATCGCCAAGCACGAGGACAAGCTGGGCCTGCGGGCCTCGCCGACTGGTGAGGTGGTCTTCGACAACGTGCGAGTCCCTCTCTCGCACCGTATCGGCGAGGAGGGGGAGGGCTTTCGTATCGCGATGCATACCCTTGACCGGTCCCGTCCGACCATCGGGGCCCAGGCCGTCGGCATATCACAGGCCGCCGTCGACTACGCGGCCAACTACATGACCCAGCGCAAGGCCTTCGGTTCGCCGATCTCGCAACTCCAGGGGCTGCGCTTCATGCTGGCCGACATGGCGATCCGCACCGAGGCGTCGCGGGCGCTGGTCTACGCGGCGTGCGCGACCATCGACGCGGGTGACCCCGACCACCAACTCAACTACCTGGGCGCCGCCGCCAAGTCGTTCGCGTCCGACACGGCCATGAGCGTGGCGACCGACGCGGTGCAACTGCTCGGGGGCTACGGCTTCACCAAGGACTTCCCGGTCGAGCGATTCATGCGGGACGCGAAGATCACCCAGATCTACGAGGGCACCAATCAGATCCAGCGCGTGGTGGTGGCCAAACATCTGCTGAAGTAGCCGCCCGTGACGACGGGCGTGGCGCACGGCACCCGTGAAGATCGCCTCAACGGACCCGCGACCAGCGACAACGCCCGGGCGCGATTCGCGGGAGCAACATCTCAGTGTCATCGCGAGACCGAACGATCGACGCGTCGCGGCTCGTGCGGCACCATCCGCGGAGCTCCGCGCGGGAATCACGGCAGGACGTAAATCGCGATCGATGGCTCGAGCCAGGCGGATCGTGCGACCGACCCGCGAACCATGGCGAGGTGGCGCATACGCGAGTCGCTCGCATGGTTGGGCCCGTCTGTTCGAAGTGGGTCGAGCGACCCGTCACTCGCGTGTCGAACCGGGCACGGGAGACGTGTGCCTCACGACACGCAGCGCGCATGGTCTGACAAGGTAAGCATGGTCTGACAAGGTAACTTGACATGGGCCATATTGTCAAGTAGACTTGTCACATGCGAAACCGGGTCCGCGAATTGCGCGAGGCGCGCCAGATGACCCAGGGGGACCTCGGTCAACGCCTCGGGGTCTCTCGTCAGACCATCAACTCGATCGAGAACGGTCGGTATCTTCCGTCGTTGCCACTCGCCCTGGCTCTCGCGCGGTGCTTCGCACAGTCTGTCGAAGACATCTTTATTGAGGAGGAGAATAGATGAAGACCACGCGACGCCCATTTCGGCGCGCCCTCAGCGCGCTCGTCCTCGCGACGGGTGGCCTGGCCCTGTCGGCGGCGATCTGGGTGAGCGGGAGCCACGCATTCGCGTGGGGAACGCTCGCCTTCTACACGGTGGCCTCACTCCTCACGTATCGCTGGGCGTCGGGGCGGGGCGACGTTGCCGCAATCCTGGGCGCGAGCGGGGACGAGCGACAGCGGGCGATGGACCGTGACGCCACCGCGATCACCGGTCTGAGCGCCATGGTGGTGGCGCTCGTGGGAGCCATCGTCTCGGTCGTGCGCACCGGGAGCCCGGGAGCATTCGGCGTCGTCTGCTTCGTTGGGGGAGCCACGTATGCCGTGGCTCTCACCGTGTTGCGGCGCCTGCGCTAACCACACGGATCGGAACGTCACCACGGCCGCACGTGCTGGCGAGGTCGGCGTTCAACGTCACTTTGGAACAGTTCCAGGTCCC
>JAGXBH010000071.1 GCA_018971185.1 Acidobacteriota bacterium | reverse complement strand
CGAGCAGCCCGAACCGGTGCCCGACCACACACTCTGGGTGAAGGAAGAGCCTCCGGACTTCACCAACGTTGTCCCCCCTACGGCCACGACGTTCGCCGAGGCGGCTGGGTACTGCGCCCCGTAGCCCGAGTCGCCCGCACTCACGGTGTAGACCACGCCCGAGTGCGAGTAGGAGCCGTCGAAGTTCGTCTCGGACGAGAACTCGCTGGCGCCGTAGCTGTTGGAGACGGCCACGACCCCGGGCACTCCTCCGGCGTAGGAGGCTGCGGCGGCGAGGTTGTTCATGGAGGCGGACGACGCCTCCACGAGGAGGATGTTGCAGTACGGGCAGATGGCCGAGACCATGTCGAGGTCGAGTGAGATCTCCTCGGACCACGAGGAGTTGCTGCGTGGCAGGCTCGTCCCCCCGCTCTGGTTGACCTGAGCAAAGCACGGACTAGTGCTGGTGCCCACCTTCCCGGCCGTGCAGTTCGAGAGAGGTGGAATCCCCGTGAAGGAGCTGCGGTAGTAGTTCACGTCACTCAACGCGTAGGGGTCGTTGTAGGCGTCGACGATCGCCACCGTGGGAGCAGCCCCGGATGTGAACGTACTCGTCGACGGGAGGTTGTACGCCGCCTGAAGATCGGCGGGAAGGTAGCCGCTGGTGGGAGTGCCTCCGCCACCGCCACCGCCACCGCCACCACCGCCGGGCCCCTTGCCCTTGTTGGCCGCGGGAGTGACGTGCTGGCCGTGCCAGTCAGCGGGGTTCAGCAGCTGGATGGCGTTGCAGTGGGCGACGCCGACGGCGGATGAGGGAGTGCAGACGGCGGCCACGCCGCCCGGAGCCGCGGCCGCCAGGGAGCCGCTCGTCGCGACCGCACTCAAGCCAAGCATCGACAGCACACTCGCGACGACGATGGGACGACGACGTCTCATGTGGCACCCCCCTCACAACCTCTTCGCAACTCTAGCAAGCCCAAAATCCAGTAACCAGGGTGAATCTGCGCGGATTGGGGCGGCCGCTCGCGTGCCGGTGACGTGGGAACATTGCGAAGATCGACACACGGTGCGATTCGCCATCCGTCGGGATGGGCGAAGTCTGGGACGTGCCGTGGCGCCAGCCCCTTCCGGCTCGCGTGACGGCGCGAGATCTTCCGATACGTCCGCGGACAGTGAGTCGTCACTCGCGCCGATCAGCGACCGAGCCGCTGGCCTCGGGACAGAGCCCCGACTGAGCAGCGACGGAGAAGGACCTCCGGGTGGTTGAGAGTCCCTGACGCCTTGTTCCAACAGCCACGCCGATCAGAGAGACGCGGCGAACGGATGGTCGCCTCACAGTTCCAAAGAGTCCTGCGAACCTGAAGAGTCCATTCGTCTGACCCCGGGAATTTCAGGGTATGGCATAAGTCAACGGTGTCTCAATTCCTTCCCAAGATTCTGACAAAGCGTCAGTTGTCACGTTTTTGCATGGCATGATGGCTCCACTTCGCATTCCGCGAAGTTGACTCTCAGATCCCTGAGGTGGTCCCACGAGCATGCCCTTGCGAGGTGGGCCACGTCCCGACACCAATTCGAGTCTGGCGAAGCGGTCTGGGACTTTGCCGAGAGACGCAGTGAATATGCTGATCACGGGCCCTGGAATCGCGATGTCCTGGTGGCCCACCGCGAACGCGATCGTGGCGAACATCGCCTCGTAGCGCTCGCGCCGCGTTGAGAGTGGCGTCGACCACCCGAAAGAGACGTGCAGTGGCATCGGTCGGGTCGTGCGAGTTCAGTCTTTAGCTCAGGATGCAGCGTATTCATTGACAGAATTAGGCGAGATTCTGAGTTGGGTACAAGTTTTGATTGCGTAGGGTCCAGCATGATTCACGTTGTCGACACTTGTGAACATGAAGAAGGAATCGCAAGGGCACGACATCATCACCACGGCGGACGCGTCTCGCTCGACCGCTTCGACACCGCCAACCGGACTCGCTCGATCGGTACACCGCCGCGTGTTCTCCGTGTCGGTCGCCCTGGGCGCGGCCGCGCTGGTCGCGGTCGCCACGGCAGTCCCCGTCGCCGCCATCTTGTCCTCGACCACGACCGTTCCCTCGCACGCCACGGATTCAACGGTGGCCCCGGTGACGAACTCGGCCGCCGCGACCACGCCCACCAGCGTCGCGCGGGTTCGCGTGGTCAAGGAGCGTCGTGCGGCCGTTCACGCTGCCGGCGCAGGGTCTCGCGCGGTGGCCTCGGTCCCCACCACCGTCCCGGTCCCCACCACCGTCCCGGTTCCCACGACGGTGCCGACCCCCACGACGTCGCGGGCCGCGGCCCACGTCGCCGCACACTCTCCCGCGCCGGCTGTGACCGTCGTTCACAAGCCGGTCGCCAAGACCCCCGCGGTGGTGCGTCACGCTCCTGTGGCCACCACCGTCCCCTCGAAGAAGACCACCGCGGTCGTCACGCACGCCGTGACTCACGCGCCCGCCCCCGTGAAGAAGGGGCCGAGTGCCGCGGCCCGCGCGCTGATGTCGTCGCTGAACCCGGTGCGCAACATCGCTCCGTCACCGAACTTCCTCAGTTCGGGCCCGTGCTCGAACGCGAACGGGGCGACGACGTGTGAGAACCCGTGCATCACGCCCTCAATGGCGTGGCCGGTCTTCTCCAACGCGCCGGGGTGCACCAACTACGTCCTCGGCGCAATCAACAACGCGCGCTCGATCGAGGGCCTCGGGCCCATGAACCTGCCGTCGAACTGGTACTCGCTAACCACGGGCCAGCAGCTCTTCGTGGTGGTCAACCTCGAGCGCACGGCGCGCGGCCTGCCCCCCTATCTCGGCATCAATTCCGCGCTGTCGGCCGAGGCCCAGCGCGCGGCGGCCGGCAACAACGACCCCGGCGTCGCCCCAGGATTCGCGATCGGCACCAACGCCCAGGGCACGCCCGGCATGGGTGGCGCCTGGAGCGGGGGCTTCTCGGTGCTGGCCGCTGACTACATCTGGATGTACGACGACGGCTGGGCGGGCAGCGCCTCGGCCACGTCGAACGTCGCGTGCACGTCGCCCTCGGCCGCGGGGTGCTGGGGACACCGCGACGAGCTGCTCGGCTACGACCCGGGCTACAACCCCGGGGTCGGCCTGGACGCCACCAACGTAGAGGTGGGAGTGGGATTTGCGGTGGTGGGATCGTCGAGCTCGTTCGTCGTGCTCGCCGAGCTTCCCAAGGCGGCGCCGCCGGCGATGACCTTCACCTGGGCCGCGAACGTCGCGCCCTACCTCTAGGTTCGTCGCCCCTCTCGGTCAGTCGTCGCCCTCGGGCTCGGACTCGGCGGCGGTTTCGGTCGTCGAGTGATGCGGCGCCCCGGTCGCGTCCGCGCGTAGGTGTCCGATCCCCGAGCCCAGCATGACGGAGTTCGGGATCTTGATGACGCCGTCCTCGGTGATGACCGTGACGTAGGTGAGGCCGCTACCGAGGACGTGCACGTCGATGACGCCCAGGGTGCCGGAGCGGATCCGGATGTCATCGCCCACCGAGAACGGCCGGGCGAAGAGCAGGACGACCGCCGCGAAGATGTTCGAGAGGCTCTGCTGGGCGGCGATGCCCAGGATGACACCCGTGAGGCCGGCCCCGATGAGCAGGCGTCCCAGGGATGCGCCGAGCACGGCGAAGGCCGCGAAGAGGAGGATGACCAGACCGAGTCCATTGACCACCAGGCGCAGCGCACCGCCGGCGCCGGGATTCCCCCGGCGCGTGAGCAGGCGACTGAAGGCGGCCCCGAGGCGACGAATCGCCCAGGCGCCGGTGACGAGCAGGGCGATGACGCAGGCGAACTCGACGAAGCGCGAGTAGGACGCGTGGGGCCGGAACCGTCCGAAGTGCGAGCCGACCACGACCGCGGCGATCGCCGCGACTCCCGCCACGACCCCCTCGAACCACTCTCGTGGGGAGTTCGTCGCGTGGTGATCGAGTGGCGCCATAGATGTCACTGTACCGAGTGGCGATTGCCCCTCCGCCGTCCACGACCCGGACGACAGCACGACACCGTGGCCCGATCTCGTGGGGGATTCCTCCCAACTCGCGCCAGGTAGGGCACTAGCGTCGAGATCGAAACGTCTGTTCTCGCAGGAGTCGACGCCGATGGATCGTGAAGAGGTCGCCACCCGCTCCGAGAGCGCATCGAGCCCCCCGACGATGTCCCCGACGTGGCGTTCGCTAGGTTCTCACCCCCTCGCCGTCTACGGTCCTCTGGCGCTCGTCGCCGGCCTCTACTGCGCGTGGTTCATCACGCTGTCGATGCGCATGTACGACGGCTACAACTACCCGCCCTTCGACCTGTCCATCTTCGACCAGGGACTCTGGTTGCTCTCGCACGGCCACAGTCCCTTCGTCACGATCATGGGCCGCAGCCTCTTCGGCGACCACGCGTCGTTCATCCTGCTGCCGTTGGTACTGATCTATCGACTGTTCCCCGAGCCCCAGGGGATCTTGGTCCTCCAGACGCTTCTCCTCGCGAGCGCCGCCCTGCCGATCTTCCTGATCGCCCGCTCACGGCTGTCGAGCCTCGGGCAGGCGACGGCGCTCGCGGTGGCGTTCCTCGCCAATCCGATCCTCCAACAGGGCAACCTCGACCAGTTCCACCCCGAGTCGATCCAGGTCCTTGTCATCAGCTGGGCGCTCTACGCGGCGCTCGAGTGGCGGCCCGCACTCCTGGCGCTGACCGTCCTGCTCGCTCTCATGGTGAAGGAGGACGCCGTCATGTTGGTCCTGCCGCTGACGGTGTGGGTGGCGTTGCGCCGCGACCGCGCAACCGGAATCACCCTGGCGGCGGCGGCCCTCGCGTGGGCCTACCTCGCCAACTATCTGGTGATCCCGGGGTTCCTGCACGCCGCGAGCTTCTACTCCGGACGACTGCCCTTCGGCGGCGTCCACGGGACGCTCGCGACGCTGCTGCACGCGCCGGGGACGTTCTTCTCGTATCTCGCCTCGCAGGGTCGGCCGTTCTACCTCTGGCAGTTGGGGGCCACCGTCGGCTTCGCCTTCCTCGCGAATCCCGAGATCGCCGCGGTGGGCGCGTTGGTGGCCTTCGAGAACGTGCTGTCCAACGACGTCTACATGCACCAGATCCTCTATCAGTACTCGCTGCCCCTGGTGCCCGTGCTCGTGATCGGGGCGACGGTCGCCATCGCCCGGCTCCGCCGCGCACGCTGGCGACGCGCGGCCGTCGCCGGAACGCTCGTCGCGGCGTTGTGGACCTCGGCGGTGTGGGGGTTCCTGCCGTACTCGGTCAATCGGGTCGTCGCCTACCAGCCGCCGTCATCCCGCGCGGCGCTGGCCGCCCTCGAGGCGCGCATCCCGCCGGACGCCGCCGTATGCGCGTGGTATCCGCTGGTCGCGCACCTGGACGAACGGGTGAACGTCTACGTCTGGCCGACCCCCTTCTCGGCGCAGAACTGGGGACTCTTTGACACCAACGGCCAGACACTGCCGCGCGCGCGTTTCGTCACGTATCTCCTGTTGCCGTCGGTTCTTGACGCCAGCACGAACCTTGACGTGTTCCAGCGGATCTCCGCGCACTTCACGCCGCTCGCGTCGCGCGGCGGCTTCACCCTCTACGTGCGTCGCTAGCAGCGCCGCGTGCCAGCGCGACGAGCGTGCGAGGACGTCGCGTCGTAGCATCGCTCAAGAGGGAGGGCGCATGGAGGGATCGCTGCGTGACGTGGGGGCCATCACCATTTTCTGCGAGGACCTCGACGCGTCGCGGGCCTTCTACGCCGAGGCGTTGGGCTGGCCGATGGTCTTCGCCGATGAGAGTTCGGCCGCCTTTGACGCGGGCAACACGATTCTGAACCTGCTGCGCGTCGACGCGGCCGGTGACCTGATCGCCCCGGCCACGGTGGCGCCGCGCGCGGCCGGCGCGCGCGTGCAGTTGAGCATCTTCACCAACGACGTCGACGCGGCGTGTGCCGAGCTGGCCGCGAGGGGCGTCGCGATCGCGAGTGGTCCCCTGAATCGTCCCTGGGGGATGAGGACCGCGACGGTCCACGATCCCTCTGGTCACGTGTGGGAGATCGCCCAGGAGATCGACTCCTGACTAGGGGCGGGCGAGGACCTCGTTGCTCGGCACCATGAAGATCCCGTCGACGTCCTCGGCCCAGTCGAGGAAGGCCCGGGCGATCTCGTTGAGCTCGTCGGGCGTCGCCAGCCCGTACTCGAGGCTCTGGCGCGCGAACTCGCTCTCGCGGATGCGGTCCGCCCACAACCCGCCCCACCACGAACGCTCCTGCGGCGTCTGATAGGTCCACGTCGACGAGGAGACCCGCTCGATGGCAAAGCCCGCCTGGCGCACCCAGGCGTGCAGGTAGCGACCCGCGTTGGGCTCGGTGCGATTCGCTCGCGCGAGGCGCTGGTAGAGGTCCATCCACCTCGTGAGTCGCTCGTCGTCCGGCGCCCAGGTGAAGGCGCCGTAGTCGGCCTCGCGCACCGCCAGCAGACCGCCGGCGCGCAGGACCCGGCGCACGTCGGAGAGCACCGCGACGGGATCGCTCGTGTGCTGGAGGACCTGGTGGACGTAGGCGACGTCGAAGGACCCGTCGGCGAAGTCGAGGTGATAGCCGTCACCGACCACGAAGTCCACGTTGTCGACGCCCTCGTGCGCGGTGCGCGTGGCGACCTCGATGGCCGCGTCGGCCACGTCGACACCGGTCACGTGACCCTCGGGCACGTGGCGCGCCAGGTCGATGGTGATGTTCCCCGGGCCGCACCCGAGGTCAAGAACGCTCTGATCAGGGAGAAGATGGGGAAGGAGGAAGCCCGCGGAGTTCTCGGCGGTTCGCCAGAGGTGGCTGCGCAGAACCGATTCGTGGTGCCCGTGGCTGTAGCGATCGCGCGTCGTCATCGTCTCACTATGGCAGGCCGCGGTCTCTTGAGTGCTGCTCAGTCGTGATTTTGGGGCCACTTTTGAGTGTCAGTCAGTCACAAGGAGTGATTTTTCTAAGTTGATACTCAGGTGGTGCAGGACCGCCGAACGACCGGGTCCGATGCAGGAAATAGCCGCTGATGAGGGCTGTCGTCTCCAGCCTCACTGCCTGTGGCGACTCCGAGCGCCTCGGGAGGTGAAGATTTCACCATCGTTCAGAAGAAAATTTCTGAATTGCCTTGACGTGTGAAATCGAAAATGATAGAAACTTTCAAACTTGATCGGTAAAACCACCGACAAGACGTCCTGGGGGGGAGTGTCAGTGACGCAGTTCTGGCTGTCATTCGGATTCGGTCTGTCGACCGCGTCTGTGTTGGCCGTGGCTGCCGTGGGGTTGAGCCTGCAGTTCGGCGTGACGAACTACATCAACTTCGCCTACGGCGACTTCATGGCCCTCGGCGCGTTCATCTCGTACGCGCTGAACAACGAGATCCTCCACCTCAACATCTGGGAGGCGATGATCGGCGGCTC
>JAGXBH010000070.1 GCA_018971185.1 Acidobacteriota bacterium | reverse complement strand
CTGAAGGTGTTCCAGAGCGTGGCCAGCGTGTCGCGCAGCGAGGCGTCGATCGCGCCGAGGCTCGCGCGCGTCGAGGTCCAGGGCGAGCCCTGGGAGAACATCCACCACCGCAGCGCGTCGGCGCCGCGCGTGTCGAGGACCTCCCACGGGTCGATCACGTTGCCCTGGGACTTACTCATCTTCTTACCGTTCTCGTCCACGATGTGGCCGAGGCACAGCACGTGCTCGTAAGGTGCGGTGTCAAAGACGAGGGTGTTGACCGCGAGCAGGGAGTAGAACCAGCCGCGGGTCTGGTCGATCGCCTCGGCGATCAGCTGCGCGGGCAACTGCATCGCCTCGGCACTGCCGGCGACGTGGGGATAGCCCACCTGGGCGGCCGGCATCGCGCCCGAGTCGAACCACGCGTCGATCACCGGTTCGACGCGACGCGCTGGTGCCGCGCAGGTCCGACAGGGCACCACCACCTCGTCGATGGCGGGCCGGTGCGGGTCGAGGTCGCTGAGGTCGCGACCCGCGAGGGCCGAGAGCTCGGCGCGCGAGCCCACGCAGGTCAGGTGGTTCTCCTCGCAGCGCCAGATCGGCAGGGGCGTGCCCCAGAACCGGTCCCGCGACAGGGCCCAGTCGACATTGTTCGCCAGCCACTCGCCCATGCGCCCCTCGCGGATGTGCGCCGGGTGCCAATCGATGGCCGCGTTCTCGGCGATCATCTGGTCCTTGAACTGGCTCGTGGCGATGTACCAACTGGGCTTGCCCCAGTAGATCAGCACCGTCCCGCAACGCCAGCAGTGCGGCAAGGAGTGGGTGTAGTCCATGCGGCGGATCAGCGCGCCGCGACGTTCGAGCTCATCATTGATGTCGTGATTGGCCTCGCGCACGTCACGCCCCTCCAGCCAGGCGACGGCGCCGGTGAAGGTGCCGTCGGGCCCGACGGGATTGAGGGTGGGCAGCGAGTGCGCCCGCCCCACCAGGCGGTCGACCTCGCCGAAGGCGGGGGCCTGATGCACGAGCCCGGTACCGTCGTCGGTGGTGACGTAGTCCGCGCCGACGACCACGCAGGCGTCCACCCCCTCGGGTAGCGCCACGTCACTGAAGGGACGCTGGTAGTGCACGCCGAGCAGGTCGCGCCCCGCCACCAGGGCGTCCACCCGCGCGTCCTCGCCCAGCACCGACGTCACCAGGGCCTCGGCGACGACGAGCCCGTCCACCACGGCGTAGGTGATATCGGGGTTGACCGCGACCGCCACGTTGGCCAGGAGCGTCCAGGGCGTGGTCGTCCACACGGCCAGATGCGTCGCGCCCTTGAGGCCATCGTGCGCCGACGCGTCGGTGATGGGGAGACGCACGAAGGCGCTCTCGTCACTCTCGTCGGTGTAGACGCCGGGCTGGCCCAGTTCGTGGCTCGACAACGCCGTCCCGCAACGCGGGCAGTAGGGCACCACCTTGAGGTCCTCGTAGAGCAGGCCGCGGTCGAAGAGTTGCTGGAGCTGCCACCACACCGATTCGACGTAGGACGGATGGAACGTGTAGTAGGCGTGCTCGAGGTCGGTCCAGTAGCCGATGCGCTCGGTCAGTCGCTCGAACTCCCCCACGTAGCTCAGCACGGACTCGCGACAGAGCCGGTTGAACTCGGCGATGCCGACCTGCTCCTCGATCGCCTTCTTACCCGAGATGCCCAGTTGCTTCTCCACCTGGACCTCCACGGGGAGCCCGTGGGTGTCCCAGCCGGCCCGACGCGCCACGACGCGGCCGCGCATGGTCTGGTAGCGGCAGAAGAGGTCCTTGTACACGCGCGCCCAGACGTGGTGAAGGCCCGGCTTGCCGTTGGCGGTGGGCGGCCCCTCGTAGAAGACCCAGGGCTCTCCCCCCTCGCGCTGGCGCATCGTCCGCGCGAAGACGTCGTGCTCGCGCCAGCGCGCCAATTCGGCCTCTTCGATGGCTACAAAATCAAGTTCGGCGCTGACCGGGCGAAACACGGGACTCCTTCGTTGCGTTCGTCCATCGTACTCACGGGCCTTGACGACCCCGGCGCGCCTAGGCCACCGAGGAGGAGAAGCGCGCGTCGAGCCACGCCTCGCTCAGGTCCTCGAGGGAGTCGAGCACCAGGTCGGCCAGGGAGAACGCCGCGAGCTCGCGGTCCGCGGGCGTGGGCACCGCGACCACCGTCATCCGTCCGGCCTTGGCGGCGAGGACACCCGCCGCCGAGTCCTCCAGGACCAGGCAGTTCGCCGGGGCCACTCCCAGGGCGGCGGCGGCCGTCAAGAAGACGCCCGGGTGCGGCTTGCCGTAGGGCTCGAACTGGGCCGAGTGCAGTGACGCGAAGGTGTCCCCCAGGCCGAAGTGGCTCAGGGACCGCTCGATCAACGCCAGGGGCGTCGAACTGGCGAGGGCGACGGGCCCGCGCCGCGAGGTGAGCTCGATCGCGCGCAGGGCCCCGGGGAGCAGACGACCCTTGGACTCCACGAGCTCACCCACGCGCGCGAGCAGCATCGCCACGACGTCGTCGCGACTCGGGCCCGACCACGGGTAGCGCCCGAACCAGTAATCCACCACCTCGGCCACGAAGAGGCCCTTGGTGTTACGGTCGGTCGCCCCCTCGAGGTCAACGCCCAAGTCTCCGAAGATCTCGAGTTCGGCCTCGTGCCAGAGGACCTCGGAGTCGATGATGAGTCCGTCCATGTCGAACAAGGTCGCCGCAATCGTCATGGTCATACTGTGGCACAGCCGCTACCGTGGAACTCGTGAGTCCCGTCCGTCGCGGCGTCAAGAGCGACGCCTCCTCGATCGCCCAGCGCGTCGCCGCTCGACTCGCGGGCGACGCCTCGGTCGAGCCCCTGGTCTCGAGATACTTCTCGCGCCAGGACTTCGAACAGGCCCTCGCCCACTCGACGAGTCCGGTGTGGGTCGACGACTCCCACGGTCGCCTGCGTGGGCATCTCTACGGGGCGACCCTGGACGACGCGGTCAACGGACGACAGACCTGGACCGGGCCGGACGGTTACTCCTACGAGTTCGAGAACGTCCTCGACAACCTCTGCGAGTGGGCCTACCGCGCGTGGCGCGACGACGGGTCGATCGCGCACCTGGTGTGGGCGCTGGCCGGCAACGGCACCCAGGACTGGGTCGAGCGGGGCTACGCGATGGTGAGCGTGCGCGGTTCGCTCGCCCTCGAGGGACCCTTTGAGCACACCTGGCCGGAGGGCTATCACCTTCGTCGCGGTGATCCGTCGGACCTCGGCACCGCCCTGGCCTTCGACGCCCTGATCGACGAGGCCCAGGGGGTCGCGCTCGATTCGCTCTCGGAGTTCCAGCGCGAGCAGAACGAATCCGACCTCGCCGAGTTGCTCGGTGACCCCGAGAGCCACTACCACCTCGTGGAGGTGAACGGCCGTCCCGCCGCGCAGTGCGTGACCTTCCCGCTCCCGCCACTGCGCGGGAGTCACGACGACACGATCTACCTGGGTTCTCTCGCCGTCGATCCCTCGCAGCGCCGGCGCGGCCTCGCGAGCACGCTGGTGCGCGCCGTGCTCGACGACGCCGTCGCCGACGGCTTCAGGTTCGCCGAGGTCAGGTGGCACATCGATAACGAGGGTGCCACCTCGTTCTGGCCAGCGCAGGGCTTTCGGCCCACCTACGTGCAGCTACGTCGCTCTCTCGTGCCCGAGGCGCAGGACACTTAGCCGAGCGCGGACTCGATGGCCGCGACCAACGCGGGGTCCTCGGGGGTGACCTGGGGGGCGAAGCGCTGCACACTCCCGTCGGCCCCCACCAAGAACTTCTCGAAGTTCCAGCGGATATCGCCGCTGTAGCCGTCGGCGTCGACGCTGCCCACCAACTGGTCGTAGATCGGGTGACGTGACTCGCCGTTGACGTCGATCTTCTCGAAGAGGGGGAAACTCACGCCGTAGGTCGTCGAGCAGAAGGTCTGGATCTCCTCCGCGGTGCCGGGCTCTTGGCCCATGAACTGATTGCACGGGAAGCCCAGGACGTGGAAACCGCGGTCGCCGTAGGTCTCTTGAAGCTTCTCGAGACCCTCGTACTGGGGCGTGAGTCCGCATTTGGAGGCGACGTTCACGACCAGGATCGTCTCATCACGGTAGGGGGCGAGTGAACTGGGCTCACCACCGAGGGTGTGCACGGGGACGTCGTAGAGGCTCATGGGTTGCAAACTACCGGGTGGCGACGGCCGCCGTGCACCTAAGGTCAGAGTGTGCGCGCCGCCGTCATCGACCACGAATCCTTACGCATAGAGGAGAGGCCCGATCCGGTGCCCGGTCCCGGCGAGGTGGTCATCGCCAGTGAGTTCGCCGGCATCAACGCCGCCGACCTCCTCCAACGTCGCGGCGTCTACCCCTCGCCAGCGGGATGGCCCGCGGACATCCCCGGCATGGAGGTCTCGGGGGTGGTCAGCGAGGTCGGGGCCGACGTGAGCACCTCGCTGCTCGGCCGGCGCGTGTGCACGATCGTCGGCGCGGGCGCGCAGGCCACGCGCGTGCGCGCCCTCGCCGCCCATCTCATCGAAGTGCCCGACGGCGTCGCCATGAGCGCGGCCGGGGGGTTCGCCGAGGCCTTCATCACCGCCTACGACGCGCTGGTGCTCCAGGGGCGGCTGTCCTTCGGCCAGCGACTGCTCGTCTCGGGGGCCGCGGGGGGCGTGGGTTCGGCGGCCGTACAGGTCGGCCACCTCCTCGGAGCCCACGTGACCGCGGTCACGCGCTCTCTCGCCCACCACCAGTCCCTACGCGACCTAGGGGCGGACGAGGTCATCGACCTCGCGGGCGTGGCCGACATCGAGCCCGTGGACGTCGTCCTCGAGCTCGTCGGCGCGGCGCACCTCGAGCTGGCCCAACGTCGCCTGGCCGACTTCGCCCGCGTGGTCGTCATCGGCGTCGCCGGGGGTGGGTCGCGAAGCGAGGTCGACCTGTTGAACATCATGCGCACTCGCGCCGTCCTCACCGGCTCCACCCTGCGCTCGCGCTCACCCGAGGAGAAGACCTCGATCATCACCCGGGTCACGGAGGCCCTCGTGTCACCGTGGCGACGTGGTGAGATCACGGTGCCCGTCGCCGCGACCTTCGAGCTCGACGACGTGCAGGACGCCTACGCGTTCTTCGCGGCGCCGGGGAAGTTCGGCAAGGTGGTCCTGGCCACGGGCGGATCGACGACGTGAGTGTGTCGATCCCCTCGACCCCGCCCGACCCGTCGCGCCTCGATCCGGCCCGGCCGGACTACGACGTGATCATGGCCGCTCACGATGAGGCGCTCACCGCGGGCCGACGAACGTACCTCGACCCGCGGACTGGTCTCGTCGTGCAGACCCGCGTCGCCCACCTCGAACGCGGGACCTGTTGCGACAGCGGCTGTCGCCACTGCCCGTGGGTGCGCGGCGTGGAGGGCGTCAACTAGGAGGCGTCGACTGGGAGACGTCGCTCGAGATCTGAGTCCTAGAGCGCGTGCAGTGGCGTGAAGGCCATGTCCAGGGCCTCGGCCACTGGTCCGTAGGTGACGGCACCCTTGACCACGTTCACGCCTTCGGCCAGGGCCTCGTCGGCCGCCACGGCGTCGCGCCAACCGTGGCGCGCGAGCTCCAGCGCGTAGGGCAGCGTGGCGTTGGCCAGCGCGTGCGTGGACGTCGTGGGAACCGCGCCGGGCATGTTCGCCACGCAGTAGAACACGCAGCCATTGACCACGAACGTCGGGTTCGAGTGGGTCGTCGGACGAGTTGCCTCGAAACAGCCGCCCTGGTCCACCGAGATGTCCACCAGCACCGCGCCGTCCTTCATGCGCGCGACCAAGTCGTTGGACACCAACTTGGGTGCCTTCGCCCCTACCACCAAGACGGCGCCGATCACGATATCGGCGTCGAGGCACGCCTCCTCGAGCGAGAGGGTCGTGGAGGCGATGGTCTTCACGCGACCGTCGAAGTGGATGTCCACCTGGCGGAGTCGCTCGAGATTGCGGTCCAGGATCGTGACCTCGGCGTGCATCCCCGCCGCGACCGTTGCCGCCGCCAGTCCGGCCACGCCCGCACCGATGACCACCACCTTCGCCGGGGCCACTCCCGGCACGCCACCGATCAGCGTCCCGTGCCCGCCGCCGGGACGCATCAGGTGGTGCGCGCCCATCATCGGGGCCATGCGTCCGGCCACCTCACTCATCGGCGTGAGCAAGGGAAGTGAGTTGTCGCGCAGTCGCACCGTCTCGTAGGCGATGGCCACGTTGTTCGACGCCACCAGGGCGTCGGTGCACTCACGCGACGCCGCCAGGTGCAGGTAGGTGAAGAGCACTTGGTCGGCGCGCGCCGACAGCCGGTGGTACTCCGCGGCGATGGGTTCTTTCACCTTCAAGACGAGGTCCGCGTGCGCCCAGACCTCGTCGGCGCTCGTCACGATCGTCGCACCGTTGGCGACGTAGGCACTGTCGGGGATGGACGAACCCACGCCCGCGCCCGCCTCGATGAGGACCTGATGTCCGCTCGTGGTGAACTCGCGCACCCCCGCGGGTGTGAGAGCCACGCGGTTCTCGTCGGTCTTGATTTCCGTGGGTACACCGATGATCATCGTTGATCATCCTTTCTTAAATGGGACTAGGCCACGCTACTACCGTTGTCGGACGGGTCGGCCCGCACCGCTCACACCTCGATGTTGTGCATCACGTGCTTGACCCGGGTGTAGTCCTCGAACCCGTACACCGAGAGGTCCTTGCCGTACCCCGATCGCTTGAAGCCACCGTGGGGCATCTCGGCGACGATGGGGATATGCGTGTTGACCCATACGCACCCGAAGTCGAGGTCGCGGGTGAAACGCATGGCGCGACCGTGGTCGCTCGTCCACACCGAGGACGCCAGTCCGTACTCGACGCCGTTGGCCCACGTCAGCGCCTCGGCGTCGTCGCTGAACTTCTGCACGGTGATGACCGGGCCAAAGATCTCGGTCTGGATCATCTCGTCGTCCTGGTGAAGGTCCGCGACCACGGTCGGCGCAACGAAGTACCCGTTGTCCCCCACCCTCTCACCCCCGGCCGCGAAACTCGCGTGGCTGGGCTTGCGCTGCAACATGCCCGTCACGCGCTCGAGTTGGTTCACGTTGTTGACCGGCCCGAAGAGCGCGTCCTGGTTATCGCGCTGCCCGACGACCGTGCGACGGGCCTCGTCGGCGAGGGCGTCCACGAAGTCGCCGTAGGCGCGCGGCGCGACGAGCACGCGCGTCGCGGCCGTGCAGTCCTGGCCGGCGTTGAAGAAGCCCGCCACCGCGATGCCCGCAGCGGCGGCGGCGACGTCGACGTCGTCAAAGACGACCACCGGCGCCTTGCCACCGAGCTCGAGGTGCACCCGCTTGAGCGACGCCGAGGCGGACGAGGCCACCTCCATGCCCGCGCGCACCGATCCGGTCACCGAGATCATCGCGGGTGTGGGATGCGCCACCAGCGCGCGACCGGTGTCGCGGTCACCGCACACCACGTTGAGCACGCCCGCGGGCAAGACCTCGGCCATCAGTTCGGCCATCAACAAGGTCGACGCCGGCGTCGAGTCACCGGGCTTGATCACCATGGTGTTGCCC
>JAGXBH010000069.1 GCA_018971185.1 Acidobacteriota bacterium | reverse complement strand
CTGCAGAGTGCCCGGAGCGCCGGGTCCGAAGGCCCGCACGACCTGGTCGTAGCCGACGCGCGCGTTGGCGTTCGCCGGGATGATGGTGATCGAGGGCATGTTGGTGCGCAGGCCGATGAGGGGCGCGGCGACGAGGAGCAGGACGGCGAGGGCACCCAGGCCGATGGCCGTGGGGTGGCGCCACATGGTGCGACCCCAACGGTGGAGCCAGGCGTCGAGCCCACGAGGTTCTTCGTCCTCGCGGGTCGGGCGACGACGAACTCGAAAGACGCCAGTGGGGATCGCGCCGGCGTTGATGCGGGTGCCCAGTCGCGCGAGCACCGCCGGCAGCAAGGTGAGCGTCGCGGCCAGCACCGCGAGGACCGACAACATGATGCCCAGGGCCATGCTGCGAAAGGCCGGACTGGGCACGATGAGGATCGCGGCCAGCGACGCCAGCACCGTGAGCGCGCTGAACGCGACGGCCTTGCCCGCGGTGTCCATCGTCTCAGCGACCGCGGCGACGACGGCCTCGCGGTCCCCGGCGGTCGCCGCGCGCCGCGCGAGGGCCGCGCGAAAGCGCACCACGATGAAGAGCGCGTAGTCGATCCCGAGCGCCAGGGCGAACATCAGGGCGAAGTTGAGCGCCCAGATCGACACCGCGAAGAGGTGCGTGGTGATCACCAGCGATCCGGCGGCCACGAGGAGACCGACCATGGTGAGCAACAAGGGGAGGCTGGCCGCGACGAGGCTCGAGAAGGCGATCACCAGGATGATGATCGTGACGGGCCACGACAACATCTCCGATCGCATCATGGCCGTTCGATTGGCGTTGTTGAAGTCGGCCCAGAGTGCGCTGTCGCCCGTCAACGTGACACTGACCGAGGGACTCGAGAGGGCGGCCAGCGGCTTCGCCAGGGCGTTGGCCGCACTGACCATCTGGTTGGTCCCGGCCGCGGAACCCGCGGTGATGATCGCGGTGCGTCCGTCGCGCGACATGGTGGCGCCGGGTCGCGGGGTGACGACGGTCGAGACGCGAGGGTCCCCGCGCAACAGGGCGGTCGCGCGACGGATCGCTAGCTGGGCCGACGGGTCCGAGGGAATCGTCGCGCGGTGGTCGACGATCACCACCTGCAGGGCCGCCGAGCCCAATCCCGCGAACTCGTGTTGGATGAGGTTGCGCGCCTGGACCGACTGACTCGACGAGTCTTGCCACCCGGCGCCCGCGAGCGCGGTCTCGACCGAGGGGGCGAAGGCGCCGAAGGCGACGAGTACCACGAACCAGGCGGCGAGGACCAGGCGCAAGTGCGTCGCCGTCCAGCGGCCCGAACGGGCGAAGACGCCTCCGGGTGGGGCGACGCGCGAAGTGGGGGCTGACGCGCTGCTCTCGAGGATCGTTTCGGTCATGGGTTCTCCTGGGTTCTCTCTGATCGGAGCACCGTGCGACGCGTCGACGGTGCGAGGGACAAAAGTTCTGGGAACGTTAGCATGCCCTAGGGGGTATGGGTATCATTCCCCTGGGGGTACGGTCGGCTCCGGGGCGTCCCCCGGGCCCTCTGGGTGGTTCGAGGCCGTCACGAAGCTCGGGGCGAAGCCCTCGGCGTGCGCCGTCGCTGGTGACCAGGATTGACGACAGCCGGACACGCGACGCCGGTTAGGATGCCACTCGATCGCACCTCGGCGCCCTGGTCGTCGCTGAGCAAGGGCGTCGCCAGGGTGATGAGCGGGCGCCGGTCCACGCGGGCCCGAAACGGCGGTGACGGATCATGCGCGAGACGTCGAGTGACGCCAGAGGTCGAGGACGGGGGTGCGAGGTGACACGACGGCTACCGAGGCGCTATGCGTGAGCGTTCGCTCGCACGCACCCGCGAGACGGACCGTCGTGCGCGCGAGGTCGCGCGACTCGTCCTCGTCGCGATGAGGCGCGACCGGGTGAACGTCGCCGCCGGTGCCTTCGCCTATCGGTGGTTCCTCTCCCTCTTCCCCCTCATCATCGCGCTCCTGGGGGTGGCGTCACTCGTGACGCTGCCCCACCACGTCGTCGTCAGCCTGATTCACGGCGTGACCATCGCACTCCCCTCGGGGGCGGCCGCGGTGATCACCTCGTCGCTCGATCACGCCCAGCGCCACGCGACGGGAGGTCTCGCGACCACGATCGTGGCGAGCGTGGTGGCGCTGTGGAGCTCGACCTCGGGGATGGTGGTGGTGGAGGAGGGTCTCGATATGGCGTTCGGCCTCGCGAACGACCGGGGATTCGTCGAACGCCGTCTCGTCGCTCTGCCGTTGCTCCTGGGCTCGGTCGTCCTGGGGGGCGCCGCCTCGGCGTTGACGGTCTTCGGCGCGTCACTGGGTCGCGTCTTTCACCGCGTCGTCGCGTTGCCGGGTGCGTGGTCGTCGATCACCTGGGACGCGCTGCGATGGGTGGTGGCCCTCGCGCTCGTGAACCTTCTTCTGTCGATGATCTACTTCGTCGCCCCCAACCGTCGTGCGCGGTGGCGTTGGACGAGCGCCGGAACGCTCGTCGCGACCGCCACGTGGGCGCTGGTGTCCTTGGGATTCTCCCTCTACACCTCGGAGTTCACGTCCTTCGGATCGACCTACGGCGCGTTCGCCGGTGTCGCCATCCTCATCTTCTGGCTCTACCTCTCGGGACTGGCCATCCTGCTCGGCGCCGAGGTGGACGCGGTGCTCGGAGGGTTTCACTCGAATGGCTCGTCGGACCTCGCGACCTCTCAGGGTGACGATGCGACTGGCCAGTGACGAGCGACCAACGAGGAGGACCTTGCTCGCGGCGGGGGTCGGATGAGGCGCCCGTCACGGTCGAACTAGAGTTGCTCGCGTGCGAACCAAGGACTTCACGCGTCTCGTGGCTGGGGTGACGCTCAGTCTGGTCGCGGTGAACCTTGTCGGAGTCGGGCCGGCCGTGGCTCTGGCCACGCGTTCGTCGACGGCGCGATTCGTGTCACCGACGGCGCTGGGTCGCCATCCCTCAGTGCGGGCGGCGGTCAGTTTCGACCCGGCTCTCGTGCCCCTTGGTGCGCGCGTCGAGGTCGTCGAGGCACTGAACAAGTGGGGCGGGATGAGCGTGACGCTCCGCACGTGGGGGCTCAAGGGGGCGACGCACTACGACGCCCAGGTCCACGTCGGACGCTGCAGCGCCGATCCGGCGTCGAGCGGTGCGCGTTACGAGAACGTGCCGGTCAAAGTGGGCTATCAGAACGACGAGGTGTGGCTCAACTTCACCACGAGTCGCGCGGGGACCGGCGCGGTCACCACCGTGGAGTACTGGGGGGTCGGCGCGAACCAGCACGCCGCGTCCATCGCGCTCCAAGCGCCGGGCTCGACCCGCAACATCGGGTGCGTGGGCTTCGCCTTCGCGCGACTGGGCGAGTGGTAGGCGCAAGGACCCCTGGCTGACCGGTCCGACGAGCGAACGCGGGCGAGGTCGTCCTCCCTCGCCCCACCTGGAGGTGACGGGCGAGGGAGCCGCGAGTCCGCCCGCCGTCGAGCGCAACCAGGGACAATGGAGGGATGACGACGAAGCGGCCCACTCGCGCACGACCCACTGCGGGCGCTCAGGTGCTCCGCGAGACGGCCGCGGTCGGATGGCTCGTTCTCGTCGCCGGGGTCTTCCTCACCCCGGCGCTGCTCCACGGACATTCGCTCGGTCCCTACGACGTCTTGAGTCAGTTCGGTCTCACCAATGACCCGCACGTGGCCGTGCACAACTTCGTCAACTCCGACGAGATCGAGGAGTTCATTCCCTGGCAGGCGCTCGCCTGGCTACAGGTGCACGCCGGGCACCTACCCCTGTGGGATCCCCACAGCATGCTCGGGCTGCCCCTGGCCTTCAACTTCCAGGCGATGCCCTTCGGCCCCACAGTGGCGATCGGCTACCTGTTCTCCCTCTCCTGGGCCCACAGCGCGACGATCATCGCCCGTCTGATCATCGGCGGCGGCGGTGCCTACTTCCTCGCGCGGGTGCTCAAGCTCGATATCCTGCCCGCTCTTCTCTGCGCCACGATCTTCGAGCTCAGTGGCGGGTTCACCGCCTGGCTCGGCGACTACGAGGCGGGCTGCATGGCCTGGTCGGGCTGGGTGCTCGCGTGCTCGGTGCTCGTGGTGCGGGGTCGTCACCGGGCATGGGCGACGGGTGGTCTCACCCTCGCCCTGACCTTCGCCTTCCTCGACGGGGAACCGCAGATCGCCTCGGTGCTGGTGGGGATCGTGGCGCTCGTCGCGGTCGTGATGCTCGCTACGACGTGGCGTTCGCGCGGCGCTCGCGCGGCGTGGGCGGGCGCCCTCGACCACGCGGTGGCGCTCGTCGCGGCCGCATTGCTCGTCGCGCCGGTCTACCTGCCGAGCATCCAGCTCGCCCTCGCCTCGGCGCGCAACGTCGGTCCGCCCATGACCAACCTGCCTCTGCACGACCTCACCCACCTGCTCTTCGCCAGCTACAACGGCGTGCCGACGTCGATGGCCACGATCATCGGCCCCAACAACCTCTACGTGTCCATGATCTACGTGGGACCGATCGCCCTGGTGCTGATCGCGGCGTCCTTCGCCCTGTGGCGTCAGCGCAGCGAGGTCGTGGCCTTCACGTTGGCCGCGAGCGGACTCCTCGTCCTGTTGTTCGCCGGTGCGCTGGTGCCCCTCTTTCGACGCGTCCCCCTGCTCGACGTGTTCCGCGTGCAACTCGCCACGACCGCGCTCGAACTGTGCCTCGCGGTGTTGGCCGGATTCGGCGCACAGGCCCTCGTGGAGCGGCGAGGCGAGCGCCTCGTGGAGAACTGGTATCGCGTCGGCGTGGCGCTGTGCGTTCTCGTCGTGCTGGTACTCGGCGTCCTCCTCGCTCGTAACGTCAGTCACCTGGCGGCCCCGGAGTGGCGGGTGCGCGCGCGGAGCTTCGTGTGGCCGGGTGTCGGTCTCGCTATCTGCACGGTGGTGCTCGTCACCAGGTGGCGCACCGACCGCCGGCCGGTGCCCCTGTCGGAGGCGAGGGCGGAGAGGCGTCGCCGACGTCTCGCGCGCGCGGGACTCCTCGAACTGGCGGCGCTCCTCGTCGTCGAGACGACGTTCCTCGTCAGCTCCGGCGCGGGCATCATCTCCTCGAGTCCGGGGTTCTTGCCGACCAACGACGCGGTGACCACCCTGCAGCGTCTGGTGGGGACCTCACTGGTGGGATTCGGTTCGTGCGCGCCGAACGCCTTCCCGTCGACCGGTCTGGTCCCGGACGTCAACATCGCCTACGGCGTGAGCGAGTTCGCCAGTTACGACCCGATTCTGCCGCGCTCCTACCACACCTCCTACGGCCGCGCGAGCGGCACCTCCGCCGCGTTGATACCCCCCTACGGTCTCTACTGTCCCCAGATCGACTCGGTGCGCCTCGCGCGGCTCTACGGCGTCGCCTTCATCCTCGAACCGCCGGGGACGCCCGGACCGCCGGGGACGAGGCGCGTCGCGACGCTCGTGGGCGAGGGACTCTACGCGGTGCCGGGTTCGGGTCGCGCGACGCTCGTCGCTCTGGGGAACAAGGGGCCCTCCGTGGTCCAACCCTCCAGCCAGCCCAGTCCCAGCTCTTGGCGAGTCGACGTGAGCGCCACGCGACCCTCGATGCTCCAATTGCGCATCTCCAATGTGCCGGGTTGGCAGGCTCAGATCGACGGCCGACCGCTCAAGTTGCGGCCCTTCGACTACGCGATGCTCGAAGCCAGAGTTCCGAGCGGGCATCACGTCGTCACGCTCACCTACCGCCCGAGGGCGTGGAGCAGCGGTCTCGTGCTCGCCGCGACGACGATGGTCGTATTGATGGCGGCGCTCGCGGTCGTCGCCGCGCGAACACGTCGCCGTGGTCAGCGCAGAAGTTCGACCTCAAGTGACGGGTCCTCTCCTCGTGGCGTGGCGACGGGTGTGGATGTCACCCCTCGGACACCCCAGGAGTTCGGGCTTCGCTGACCCCCTGGGCTCGCCGTACTATGCCAGGGCGGACAGTTGACGTTCTATGACGGAAAGGATCTCCTCGGGAGTGCCCGGGGTCTCATCTACGGCCTTCGACACGGCATCCGGGACACGCGCGATCAGTTCGTCGAGAGCGACATCGATTACTTCGCGCTTGAGTCCCCAAGAGAGCGCTTCGTTGCGAAGCCGATCGCGCGTCACCCGGCTCGTCTTGTGGACGTTGTCCACGTACATCGCCAGTGCGTCGTCTCCGTAATACAGGGTCGACATCACGTCGTAGAGCGGCGTCAGCTCGACAGACCCGTCTCGATGATGGAGCAACGAGAGGTTCTTGCCGTGGGCGTCGCCATTACCTACGAGAACATTCACGAAGACGTATTCCAGCAGACGCCGCAGTGAGTCCGGTCTGCCACTGTCGCGTAGAACCTTCGCGATTCGCAGAAGTGACGGACCTCCGTCGTGCTGGTACTTCTGCCGCGGAGGCATCGACATCACTTGACAGAAGTCCTCGTGGTGGATCCGTTCCACGTCACCGTTGTCCTGGACGATTCGGTCGAATCGCTCGACGACGAGCACCTTCCTTTCGCCGTACTCAGCCGCCTCAACGGACGCGACGCGTAGCCCGAGATTCCGCGCCACCCGCATGCAGAAAGCCTCATTATCGACGGAGTTCGGGTAGTCGCGTATCTCGGGCTTAAGGATGTGAGTGGACGGAGCACCCTCGGTCGGCGTACCCCAGCTCCTATCGGGCCGGCGTGTCAGCAACAACTTCTCTTGGACGCCAGCAAGAGAGATGCGAACATCCTTGGAGATACCGAGCGGCGCACTCCGCAAGTTCAGGACTTTGATCCCCACCTCCTCGTCGCTCAATGGTGTCGACGTCAATGTTGACGAGGTCGTGGCCAGCGGCTCGCTGGCGGGCTGAATGATGAGAGCGCCGGCACAGTCTCTTCCCAAACGCCCGATCAGTCCGAAGGTGTCGGTCGCGACGAGCTCAAGCTCTTCAGCTACCGTTCGGCGTTGGTCCTCCTCGGGCAGAAGTCCGTCGATGAATGCCTTGGTCGTGGCAGGCGCGTAGTACGCGTCGATCAGAGGAAGCGCAACCGAGAGGAGCGGTGCGCCGAGCTCGTACAGTGCCAGGGCGCGCGAAGAGTACTGCAGCCGAAGACGCTTGTGGCGCAGCTCCGTTAAGGTCGCGACCTTGTCGCCGTAGAGCCAGATCGCGAGATCGTCGGCCACTACTGCGCCTCGCGTTCTACGTTCAGGCGTAGTCCCAGCTCGCGGAAGATCGCCAGGACACGAGTGACGTACTCGGTGTCGTGACCGTTCTCCAGCGCGTTCACGTAGTTCCTTGGTATGCCGGTTCTCGCGGCGAGTTCGGTCTGGGAGATCCCAGAGGTTGTGCGGTAGTGACGGATGGCGGCACCGAGTGTTCGGGCGCTGGAGATCCGAAAGGGCTTATTTGGGGCGCTAGTATGTGCACTCATATACGTGCAGTATACATATTATGTCATATGCACGTTTATCTGAACAAACACCTGCATTGGATGAGTCCACAAATATCCGTGCAGCGCTGGAAGACGAGCAATCTCTTCCCAGTGCCTGAGCCACGGCAACGAAGTCGCCGTCTTTAGTTGGATGGACGTCGCGGGCGATGACCTCTGGTGATGCTCCGAAATGCCTTGGAGCGGGCGACGAGAATCGAACTCGCGTTCTCAGCTTGGGAAGCTGATGTTCTGCCGCTGAACTACGCCCGCGTGGGAACCATCGTAGTAGGCGACGAGGGGTAGGGGCCACGGCGGGGCCGAAGGTCGGGATTGAGTAGCACTAGCCTTTGTTCCATTATGGTGCTCTCCGACCGTTCTATCAAAGAGGCAATCGAGTCTGGACGGATCATCATCGACCCCTTGGGCGATGAGTGCATACAACCCTCGTCGGTCGATCTGCACATCGACCAG
>JAGXBH010000068.1 GCA_018971185.1 Acidobacteriota bacterium | reverse complement strand
CTCCGGGGTCTGAGTTGGGAGATGGCGTGAGCCGTCGGCGCCGGCGGGCCCGGCTCGTCGCGCGCTGCTACCCCGCGTCGTGGCGCGAGCGTTACGGTGAGGAACTGGCCGAGCTCTTGGAGGACTCCTACGGTGACGCGGCGATGAGCGTACGCGCCGTCGTCGATCTCGCACGAGGGGGACTGCGACAGCGCTGGCGCGCGACTGCGCTCACCTGGGGCGTCGCGCGCGGCGCGACGCCCGAGGACCGCGCTCGCGCGGGCACCCTGGGGGTGGGCGTGGCGTGGGCCCTCACGATGCTCGCGGGTTTGCTCTTCGCGAAGTTCAGCGAGCACTGGGACGCCCTGACGCCGCCTTCGCGTCGGGCGGTGCCGGGGGCCGCGGTGATCACGATGCAGGCGGCCGCGGTCCTCTGCGCGCTGGCGTGTGCGTCGACCCTGGTCGTGTCGAGACGGGCGCTGGTGCGCGTGGCCGCGCGGTCGGGTTGGTCGAGGGTGGTCCGGCCGCTGCGACCCGCCGCCGTCGCGCTACTGGTCTTCGCCGTGACGACCGGCGCCGTGGTGCGCTGGGCCCATCACCTCTCGGCCGCCCAGCGCAACGGGGCGAGCGCCCGCTACACGCACGCCTTTCTGGCCTGGGGGGCCCTCGGGGCCGCGTGCGTGCTGATCGCCGTCGTCGCCGCGGCGCGCCTGGCCGCGGGCCTCGAGTACTCGCGACACGAGTTGCGTCAGCTCGCCGCGGTCGACCTCCTCGCGACGACGGCGTTGGGTGTGGTTGTGGCGTCGACGGTCCTGTGGTGGGTGTCGCTCTCGGGCGGCGCCAGCCACTTCTTCGCCCATTCGCTCGGCGCGACGGGGGGCGTGTCGCTGCCCATGCTCCTCGTGGTGCTCGCCATGATTCTCGCCCTCGCCCTCGCCCTCTGGGGCACGCGGCGCGCCCTGGGCGAGGTGCCTCCCGGCGCACTCGCCGATGCACCGGCGTAGGTCCGCATCCGTCTCTCCTCGAGGGTTTCACGTCGTTCGTCGACGTCGACTCCGCAGCATCTCTCAGCGGGCCACGTCAGTGGAGCAGACTAAGAGGTAGGGCGCGAGGACATCGGGGGGTGACGTGAGTTCTTCGCAGGATCTGACGCAGTCAAAGGAGTTCACGCAGGAGCGTCGGGCGCTCAGCCTCTCGATCGTGATGGGGATGGCCCTCGCCATCGTCGGGATCTCCATCGGCATCGTCGGGGGCTCGCAGATCGTGCTGTTCGACGGCTTCTACACCTTCTTGGGCATTGGGCTCACGTGGATGGCGATGCGCATCTCGCACCTGGTGGAGGAGGGTCCGACCGTGCGCTACCCCTTCGGGCGCGAGGCACTGGTGCCCCTGATCATCGGTATCGAGGGTGTCGCGCTGCTGGCCACGTGCGCCTACGCCAGTTTCAACGCGGTGATCTCGATCATCAACGGCGGCACCGCGGCGCCGGACGGTTGGAGCTTCAGTTACGCGGTGATCTCACTCGTCATCCCCTCGTTCATCTGGTGGCGCCTGCGCCACGTCGCGCAGCGATCCGAGCTGGTGCGCGCCGAGGCGACGCAGTGGCTCACCGGCGCGGGGCTCGGTCTCGCGATCCTGGTGGCCTTCATCGCCGCCTCGCTCATGGTGGGAACCCACTGGGCCGCCGGGGCGAGGTACGTCGACCCCTCGCTGGTGATCGGCGCCTGTGTCCTCTTCGTGGTCCCGCCCGCGGGAATGGTGCGCGCGACTTTCATTGAGCTGATCGAGGGGGTTCCGGACCCGCAACTCCAGGAGACCGCGACCTTGGCCCTGGACCATGTCGCGACCCAGTTCGGCCTCTCGGACCGTCACCTGCGCATGACCAAGATCGGTCGCAAGTTCTACGTGGAGATCGACTTCGTGGTCGACGCGTCGTGGACGGTGGCGCAGTCCGACCAGGTGCGACGAGTGCTCTTTCGCATGCTCAAGTCGATCCCCCACGACCTGTGGCTGACTCTGGAGTTCACCGCGGATCGTGCGTTGGTGGAGTGACGTGCCCGGCGCCCGGGAGCCCTCGTCGGCGAACGTTTGCGCCGCGGCGAGATCGCATCATCATTTCTCGACGAGTCCCCCCGGCGCTTGAGCACGACGTTTGACGAAATCGGTGATGCTCTGGGACAGGTCCCCGTGGGGGGCGAAACTGGTGTGGCGCAGCTCGGCGGTGTCGACGGCCACGCGCCCATCGACGGCGTCGAGGATCTGACGATTGCCGGTGGCGGCGGTGAAGGACCACGTGGCGATGTTGGTGGCGTACTCGAGGGCGCGCGCGCGTAGTTGGTCGCGTCCGACGATCTCGGTGACCAGTCCGATCGACAGGGCGGTGTCGGCGGAGAGTTCACGACCGGCGAGGAACATGGCGCGAGCGAAACTCTCGCCGATGACCTCCTTGACGAGTCGCACGCCCGCCTCGGAGTAGACCAGCCCGAGTTTGGCGGCGGGCACCGCGAATCTGGTCTCGGGGCTGGCGATTCGCACGTCCGCGGAGAGGGCGAGCTCGAGGCCGCCCCCGATGACGTTGCCCTGCAGGGCCACGACGATGGGCAACACCGAGGTGCGCAGTGTGGCGAAGTTGCGTTCGTGGGCGATGAGGTCGTCGGCGGTGCCGCGTGAGGCCTCGACCAGGTCGTAGCCGGCGCAGAAGTCCGGTGGCTCCGCGGTGATCACGATCACCCGTGTGCCGTGCGGCGGTGTCGCGACGAGCTGCTCGATCTCGTCGATGGTGGAGCGTCCGAGGACGTTGCGACGCGCGCCGCCGCTGAGGCGGATCTCGAAGACCCCGTCCTGGGCCTTGTGCGTGATCAACGTCGTCGCCGGTGGGACGGCCAGGCGCGGATGGCGTCGGGCGCGCAACCACCTGGTGGACCGTCGCCAGCGATTGTCGATCCTCGTGCGCGTCAGCGACACCGTTCGACCGATTCGAGTCATGGTGCTCACGTGATCCCCTTCTCCATCTCACGCGGTCGCTTCGTGGACCCGACGCGGACGGGACTCGATCGGCGCCCGACTAGACATCGCCCAGCAGCTCCCGGCGGACCTGCGAGGAGTGCTCACCCAGGGTGGGCGGCGCTAGGCGCAGGGAGACCTCACTGCGCCCGAAGCGCAAGGGACTGCCCGGTAGCTCGACCGTGCCGAGGGTCGAGTGTTCGGCTCGCCAGACGAGATTCTGTTGGCGCACCTGATCGGTAGCGTAGACCTGGTCGATGGTCTTGACTTGACCGGCGGGCACCCCCGCCTCCTCGAAGGTGGCCAACCAGTGGGCCACGCTGCGGGACTTGAGTACCGGCGCCATGAGTTCGTGCAGTTGGTCGCGGTGGGCGATGCGCTGCGCGTTGGTGACGAAGCGCTCATCGTCTTCTTCGACGTTCACCAGGGGCGCGAAGCGAGACCAGATGGCGTCGTTGCCGACGGCGATGACGATGGGGGCGTCCATGGCGTCGAAGACCCCGTAGGGACAGACCGTCGGGTGCTGGTTGCCCGAAGGTGGGGGGACCTCGCCCGCCACCAGGTAACGGGTGCCCTGGAAGGTGTGCAGTCCGATCTGACCGGCCAGCAACGACGTCGAGACGCGCTGACCGCGACCACTGGTGGCCCGTTCCACCAGTCCCGCCAGGATGCCGATGGTGCCGTAGAGGGCGGCCGTGATGTCGGCGATGGGCACGCCCACTTTGAGCATCGGGCCCTCGGGCGTGCCGGTCACGGACATCAGTCCGCCCTCGGCTTGGAGGATATGGTCGTATCCGACGCGTCGGCTGTCGGGGCCGTCGTCGCCGAATCCGCTGATGGAGAGCCGCACGAGTGAGGGGTTGATCGTCTCGAGTTCCGCGTCGCCCAGTCCCAGTCGATCCATGACCCCGGGACGGAAGTTCTCGATGACCACGTCGGCCCACGTGAGGAGTTCTTCGATGAACGGCCTCTCGGCGGGGTCCTTGAGGTCGATGGCGACGCTGCGTTTGTTGCGATTGGCCGAGAGGAAGTACGTGCTCTCGCGGCCCACGGCGGTGTCGATGAAGGGTGGGCCCCACTTGCGCGTGTCGTCACCACTACCCGGTTGCTCGATCTTGATGACGTCGGCGCCCAGGTCACCCAGGATCATGGCGGCGTAGGGTCCCGCGAGCACCCGCGAGAGGTCGAGCACGTGCAGTCCCGACAGCGGACCGCGCGACGTGGGTGGACTCGGGGGAGAGGTATCAACGCTCAACTGGTTCGTTCCTGTTCATTCGTTTCGGTTCCCCGTGTCGCTGACGGGACCCTTCGCAGCACCACGACGGTGGCGTGGCGCTGCGAAGGGTCCGCTACGGCGACTACTTGATGCCGTCGGCCCTGAGGACCGCGAGGCACGAGGCCGTCGTGGTGCAGTTCGTCACGTCACCCAGCACCTTGGCCGACAGGGCAGTGCCCTGGACCTCGTTGCCCGTGCTCGCGTTGGCGATGAAGGGCGCGTACGGGCCGAAGGTGTTGTGGAACTTGTTGTAGTCGATGCTGCCGCTGGCGCCCTCGTAGTTGATCTTCTTGTGAGCCTTGAGCAGATTGACGCAACTGGCGTACGAGTAGCACGCCGTCCCCGGCGGGTTGGTCACCTTGGTCATGTCAGCGGCGACCGTCGTGCCGTTGAACGTCTTGGCGTAGGTGTCAGCCAGCGCGAGCGAGATCACCGCGTCGTAGGCGTAGTTGGCGCCCGAGAGGGGACCCGCCGCGGCCTGACTCGGGAACATCTTCTTGAATCCCGCCATGAACACGTTGTTCGCCGTCCCGGTCACCGACGTACCCATGACCGAGGTCAAGGTGGAGTGCGCGCGGGCCGTGCCGAAGGCCTTGATGTAGTCGCTGCTCGTCGTCACGTCAGTGCCGATCCACGGGATCTTCGAGCCCAGTTGGCTGAACTCCGTCGACAGGACGGCCACGGTGGGCGCGTCGGTCTGCGAGAAGATCACCTGGGGCTTGTCCGAGATCACCTGGGCCACCGTATTGGTGTAGGACGACTGGTCCGCCGTGATGATGTAGGTGTGCACCACCGTGCCGCCGAGCTTGATGAAGGTCGACCTCACCGGCGCGACGATGGTCTGGGCCGCGGCGTCGGAGTAGAAGAGCAGGTCGGCCCTCTTGTAGCCCTTGATGTGCGCGTAGGTGGCCATGGCCACGCCGAGCTGGGAGTCCGACGGACTGTCGCGGAACAGGTACGGGTCGGTCTGGTGGTCACGACCGGTGTCGCCCCCCTGGAACTCGTCGATGATCTTGTTCGCCTTCAGCACGGGTTCGACCGCGTTGATCTCCTGAGTGGTGGGACCGATGATGCCCGCGATCCCGCCGCCCGACAGCAGCTTGAGCAGAGCGGTCTTGCCTTCCACCGGGTCACAGCCGGTGTCGCCCTGTGGAATCGACAACTTCTTGCCGAGCACGCCGCCTGCGGCGTTGACCTGCGCCTGGGCGATCTGAGCACCTTGGTAGATGCCTTCGCCCAAACTGGCCAGCGGTCCCGTGAAGCACGACAACACGCCGTAGGACACGGTCCCCGACGAGGCCCCCGCGCTGGTACTGAATCCTGTCGTCATTCCCGTCCCGAGCAGTGTCGCGAGCGCCACGGCGCTCGACACCGTTCGTGCGGAGACGAACCTGTTTGTCTTTCTCACTTCATTCCCCCCTTTGGTTTGTTGCTCTCTAACGAGACCTCATTGGCATCACCACTTACGACATCCGACCCACGTAGAGGTCGATCACCTCCTGGTCGTGCAGCAACTCGTGCGCGGGACCGTCGAGGCGGTTCTTGCCCAGAACGAGCACGTAACCCCAGTCAGCGTGGCGCAGGGATCGTCGGGTGTTCTGTTCCACGACGCAGATCCCCACGCCGGTGGCGGCCACCGCCTCGATCTGTTCCCAGAGAGCCTTCTGGAACAGCGGCGAGAGGCCCGCGCTCGGCTCGTCGAGCAGCATGACCTCGGGATCGAGCATGAGACCGCGAGCCATCGCGAGCATGCTGCGCTGTCCGCCGCTGAGCGCACCCGCCTTACGTCGAAGTGACTTACGCAGATCGGGGAAGAGCTCGCAGAGCTCTTCGATACGTTCGTGGACACCGTGGCGCCTGATGTAGCCCCCCATCTCCAGGTTCTCCCTCACGGTGAGGTCGGGGAAGGTGTTGGCCACCTGTGGGACGTAGGCGAGTTTGTGCTGGACGAGCTTCTCCGGCGCCATATTGGTGCAGTCCTTGTCGAGCAGGAGGACGTGACCGCTCGACACCTTGATCACGCCCATGATCGCCTTGAGGAGCGTGGACTTGCCGGCGCCATTGGGTCCGACGATCGCGGCGATCTTTCCCTTCTTCACCTCGAGCGACACGCCGTCGATGATGGGGGGGCCGCCGTAGCCGGCGCTCAGGCCCGCGACGCGCAGGACGGTGGGGGGATCGACCAGGGTCTCGCTCATTCGTCGTCGTTTCCTAGGTAGGCGTCGACCACGCGGCTGTTGTCGCGCAGTTCGCTGAAGTGGCCCTGGGCGATGACCGTGCCGAGGTCCATGACCACGACCTCGTCACAGGTCTTCTCGATGAAGGGGAGGTTGTGCTCGACGACGATCACCGTCGAACCCGCACGCTTGAGTTCGCGGATCGCCTCGCCGATACGTTCGCCCAGCACCGGATTGACCCCGCCCATCGGCTCGTCGAGGATGGTCAACCGGGGCTTGGCGGCGGCGATGCGAGCGAACTCGAGGAGGCGCTTTTGACCCCCGCTCAGTCCCGACGCGCGCGAGTTGCGCACACCGTCCAAACGGTAGTGCGTCATGAGGTTGAAGATCTCCTCGCGCTCGGCGGTCTCCTCGCGGCGTAGTCGTCGAGCTCCGGTCAGGGTGCGCCAGATCGACTCTCGATGGAGCGCGGAGCGACCGACGCGCACGTTGTCGATCACCGACAGGTCGCGCCATTCGCGCGGCGTCTGGAACGTCCTGATGAGACCCATGCGCGAGATGACGTCGGGGCGTCGCCCCACGATGTCCTGACCCGCGAATCGCACGCTGCCCGCGTCGGGTCGTTCGAATCCTGACACGAGGTCGATGAGGCTGCTCTTGCCTGCTCCGTTGGGCCCGATGAGGCCGACCACCGCACCTTCATCGATCGACATCGAGCACTCGCTCACCGCCACGACGCCCCCGAAGGCCTTGGTCAGGTCCTTGACCTCGAGCAGCGGGGTCGTCACGGGGTCACCTCGTCGCTGCTCGACATCGTGGTGGGGTCCACCACGGGAGTCGCTAAGGAGGCGGTCCCCGGTGAGGTGCTCGTCGGCGTCACGCGGGAGGTGTCGGAGTTGCGCGAGGACGACTGCAAGAGTCGCTCCGGCCACGAACGACGGGGCAGGGTGCCGTCGTCGCCCAGGCGCTCGGGCAGTAGACCGCTGGGACGGAACTTGAGCATGAGCACGATCAGTAGTCCGATGAGGATCTGTCGCAGTGCCGGTCCGAGTTCGGGCCGCGCGGCGGGAGAGGGGATGTAGCGGGTCAGCTCGACGAAGCCGACGTAGACGATGAAGGACCCGAGGATCACCCCTTTGGGATTTCCTCGGCCCCCCACGAGGATGGCGGCGTACAGGACGAAGATCTCCGTGGGTCGCCAGTCCAGTGGGTTGAAAGCGCCGATGTAGGCGGCGAAGAGTCCGCCCGACAGTCCCGCGAGGCCCGCGCCGAACAGGTAGGTGCGGTACTTCGCCCAAAAGACGTTGCGCCCGTAGACCGAGGCCGCTCGTTCGTCGTCGCGCACCGCGCGGACCATTCGCCCGAAGGGACTGACCGAGAGGCGTTGGACGACGAGGTACACGATCACCAGGACGAGCAGGCAGAACCCGAGGAAGAGGTAGTGGTAGGCGTTGTAGGAGAGGCCACCACCTAATGGGTCGAAGAGCCCGTACACGCCGTTGTACCCGTTGAACA
>JAGXBH010000067.1 GCA_018971185.1 Acidobacteriota bacterium | reverse complement strand
ACCACATGGTCCGAGCGCATGTTTTCCGGTGGTTATGGCGGTGGAGATATACCTGTTCCCATACCGAACACAGAAGTCAAGCCCACCAGCGCCGATGGTACTTGGGGGTTCCCCCCTGGGAGAGTAGGTCGCCGCCGGGATTTCTTGAAGAACCCCCACCGCAAGGTGGGGGTTCTTCGCGTTCAGGCCTAGCTCTGAGCCGTCACAGGATCCTGTCAGGAACCGTCCGTAGGCTGGTGGGGCAACCTCATTGTCCGCGAGGGTCGAGTCCCTCACCCGAGGAGGATCCCGTGACGCTGAACGTGAGTTTCGTATTGGCGGCACTGGCGCTGGCCGCCTTCGTCTGTCCACTGATCGGCGAGCGCCTGCGGGTGCCGGGCGCCGTGGTCGAGCTGGTCGCGGGGCTGGCACTGAGTCCCCTCATCCCCGCGAGCGACGTCGCGAGCGGCTCCGTGGTCGCCACCCTCGGGGGGCTGGGATTCATGATCCTGATGTTCCTCGTGGGCTTCGAGCTCGACCTGCGCGAGATCTGGGGCGCGTCGCGTGGTCCGGTCGTGATGGGTGTGGTGCTCTTCGCGGTCTCCCTTGCGGGTTCGTGGTTGTTGGTGGGCCACGTCGCGGGGGCTTCGTCCATCTGGGTGCTCGCCGGCGCGGCCACGTCGGTCGGTGTCGCGGTCCCGGTGCTGCACGTGCACGGATGGATGGGTGAGCGCTTCGGTCGCGACGTCTTGATGGTGGGAGCGGTCGCTGAAGTCGTGTATCTCGCTGCACTCAGCGCCTTCGGCGCGGGGCAGCAGACCTCGAGCCTCGCCACGGCGATGGTGGGCCTGCGCGCCCTGGGCTTCCTCGTCTTCGTCTTGGGCGTGGCCGCGGTGGTACGTCGCGCGCGCTCTCGCGTACCGCGGCACTTCCATCGCTGGTTTCTGCGCGACGATCCCCTCGAGGTCGGACTTCGCGGCACGTTCGCGCTGCTCTTTGGCGTGGTGGCGACTGCCGGCTTCTTGCGAGTGCCGACCGTCGTCGGCGCCCTGCTCGCCGGCGTCATCTTTCGCAGCGTCATCGGCAACGCCAAGGCGATTATCGAGCGGGTGACGAGCGTGGGCAACAGCTTCTTCGTTCCACTGTTCTTCTTGACGGTGGGACTGCAGACGCCGCTGCGCTCTGACGTTCTGGCCCTCGCGCCGGTGGTGGGAGCGATGCTGCTCGCCCTCAGCGTGCCGCGCCTGGTCGTCGCACCATTCCTTCGGCGCCGCGGCTATACGTGGCGGCTGTCGATCGCGGGCAGCGTGAGTCTGATGGCGCCACTGACGCTCCTGGTCACCACCGCCGAGATCGGCCGCGCCACCGGCCTGACCGGTCCGACGACGTCAGCGGCGCTGGTGATCGTGGCCGCGATCTCGGCGATCATCTTCCCGGTGCTCGCACGACTTCTCCTGCCCCATCGCAACGACGAGGCACTCGCGAACGTCGAACCCGAGTCGGCGGAGGTTTAGACGACGCGCAGGTGGCGTCGCCGCGGGGGCGTCTCGGCGGCCTCGGTGGGCTCGGCCAGGTGCTGGTCGAGCGGGCGCGCGAGGAACTCGTCGAGTTCTTCTCGCGTGAGGGGCAGCGAGAAGAACTCGCCCTGGATGATGTCAGCACCCGCGCCACGCAGCGACTCGAAATTGCGGGCGTTCTCGATCCCCTCGGCGGTGACGGTCAGCTGCAGGGCCCGCGCCATCTCGATAATCGAGCGGATCAGCGAGATGGCGCGCGGGTCGGACTCCAGAGCCATCACGAAGGATTTGTCGATCTTGAGCTCATCGACCGGCAGTTCCAAGAGCTGGGACATCGAGGAGTAGCCAACGCCGAAGTCGTCGATCGAGATCTTGACGCCGGAGGAGCGCAGCAAGTTGAGACTGCGCTTGGCCCGCACGGCGTCGTGTCCCAGGCTGGACTCGGTCACCTCGAGGGTGATGCGCTCGGGCGACATGTCGTACCACTGCAGGATGCGCCCGATCGACTCGGGCAGGTGCTCGTCCATGAGGTCCCACTGGGAGATGTTGACGTTCATCTGCAGGTGGTACCCGTTGCGGTCCAGGCGGGCGAGCTCGGTGATGGCGAGGTCGAGCACCGTGCGCGTCAGGGGCACGATGAGGCCGACGCGCTCGGCGAGGGGCACGAAGTAGTCAGGCTGGAGCAGACCCAGGGTCGGGTGCTGCCAGCGCACGAGGGCCTCCACGCCGTGGACCTCCCCGGTGCGCAGGTCGTGCGTGGGCTGGAAGTGCAGCGTGAGGCGCCGGCGCTCGATGGCGGTGCGCAGCTCGTTGATCAGGGCCAGGCGCTCACGACTGTTGAGGTCGATCTCGTCGCGATAGACGCAGACCCCGCCGCGGCGGTGCTTGGCCTCGTACATCGCGACGTCGGCGCTGCGCAGCAGTTCGGCGTGGGTGGATCCGTGCTGGGGCCACAAGGCGACGCCGATGGAGGCGCTGACGCGCACCTTGGTGCCGTCGAGGGATACGGGATTGGCGAGAGTCTGGGCGAGCTCGTTGACCGACGCGATCGGGTCGGTGCTGGCGTCGACCACGAAGGTGTAGGCGAATTCGTCACCGCCGAGTCGCGCCAACGTGCCGCGCGTGGCGATCGTGTTGGAGAAGCGCTGACCGATGACGCGCAGCAGCTCGTCACCGTAGGCGTGGCCGATGGAGTCGTTGACCTCCTTGAATCCATCCAGGTCAATCAGGACAATGCCCAACTGCTCGTGGTCCTCGAGGGCCGCCAGGCGGGCCTCCCCGTCTTCGAGGAAGGCGCGTCGATTGGCCAGTCCCGTCACGTGATCGGTGCGGGCCTCGAGGAAGTTGTTGCGGCCGAGCTGGCGCATCTCGCTCTGGGTCAAGACCATGCGTGAGATCACGAGAGCCAGTGCCCCCAGGGCCATCAAGCGCGTCGACTCCAAAGAGGGGCGTGACACGGAAATCGCCAGGATGGCCACCGACAGTGCGCCGAAGATCACCGGGATCAGGTTGAGTCCTCGAGCCACGACGAACTGCTCGAGCGGCCGGCTCGGCCGGTCGATCGGCGGCCAGGCGGCCAGCGCCAGGAAGCCCAGCCCGAGCGGAGGGGCGAGACTGACGAGTGCGAACGAGGTCCAGGCGCTGAAGGATTCGGGGTTGAGGGCGACGACGTCGCCCGCGGCGATGATGGCGAGGCCCACGAGGAGGAGGGACGTGGTCATGTCCGTGTGGAAGTGCTTGGGCACAAGGCCCGCTCCGAGCAGCACGAGCAGGACCATCACGAGTACGGGATTGAAGAGGTTGAACTCGGCCAGCAGGCTACGCCCGCTGATCTCGATGCTCTGGCGAAAGCCGTACATCGAGGCCAGTGACGCGAGAGCGAGGCCGGCAATGACGCCGTCGAGGCGGACGCTGTTGGCGCGCGGACCGAAGGACTGCTGCATGATGATCGCGACGGCGACCGCGATCGCGAGGTAGGACACCGAGAACAGGGCCTCGCGCAGCGTCGGCGTGACGAGGTGAACGAGAAAGGGGAAGTCGACGCGGCGAACCTCGCTGGCGAGGTTGAAGGTCAAGACGCCGATCGCCATCGAGAGCCAGGCTCCGCGCATCGCGTGTTTCCGACGCACCCGCACGAGCAGCGGCGCGACGGGCGCCCAGGTGGCCAGGTGGCGCAGCCACTCAGCGGCGTTGGTGACGCTCGTTGCGTCACGCGAGCGGACGAGGACGACGACGTACGCCGCACAGAGGACGAAGGCGACGGTCTGCGTGACGAACTGCAGTTGGTTCGCTCGGATGAGGCGCAGCACGTGTGATGGTGACGAAACGTCGGGTGAAAGGGCGGGCGCCTCGTCGCGAGAGTGCTCGCGCTGGTCCCGCGCGGTGGCCTTCGCCCGCCCCGTCTTCACGTTGTCATCTGTCATCAATCGCTCGCGGTGTCTCAGACTTTCCCAACTACCAGATGCGGTCGTCGGCGCTGGCGACCTCACTTCACTTCCTCCTGTTCATCCGGTGGGATGAGGAGTGAACCACGAGAAGTGGTCGTGCGTGGAGTTCTGAACATCCTTGTGCGAAACGCTCAATGTTGGATCAACATACCCACAACACGGGCACAATCATGGCCTGAATCGTCAGGCGTCGACGTGGACAACCCATCGCAGTCGCCCGCGACCTGGCTGGTCGCACGGACTATTGACCACTAGCGCGCGCCCTGACAGCGCGAAGAACGCCACCACGCTTCGCGGCGAAGCACGCGAATGAAGCGGTCGTGACGAACCGATTTCTTCACGAGTTGGCTGGCGCCACGCAATCTATGGGGCGAGTCAGCGTGACAACTGGGCGTCGAGCTGTCCGAGGACCTGATAGCACCCCATCACCTGTGCGACCGAAGAGTTCGGCTCTCGGCCCTCGGAGACGGCGGCCACGAACTCGCGGTCCTGGAGTTCGATCCCGTCCATCGATACCGCGACTCCCGTCACGTCGATGGGCTCGTCGCGTCCGTTGGTCAGCTCGTCATAGCGCGCGATGTAGGTCCCGTTGTCACAGATGTAGCGAAAGAACGTGCCGAGCGGACCGTCATTGTTGAAGCTCAGTGACAGGGTGCACAAAGCGCCCGTCTTGGTCTGGAGCTGGATGGACATGTCGAGGGGGATGCCGAGGTCGGGGTGGACCGGTCCCTGGAGCGCCTGGGCGCGCACGATCGGCTCGCCGCACTGATACTGGAAGAGGTCGACGGTGTGCGCAGCGTGGTGCCAGAGCAAGTTGTCGGTCCAACTGCGTGGCTGGCCCAGCGCGTTGGTGTTCGTGCGACGAAAGAAATAGGTCTGCACATCCATCTGCTGGATCCGGAGCTCCCCGGCGACCACCCGCTGGTGGATCCACTGGTGTGAGGGGTTGAATCGACGGGTGTGGCCGACCATGCAGGTCACACCCGTCTCGCGCTGGACCTCGAAGACTCGTTGGGCGTCCGGCCACGAATCGGCGAGAGGGATCTCGACCTGGACGTGCTTGCCGGAACGCATGCACGCGATCGCCTGATCCGCGTGGAGCTGGGTGGGCGTGCACAGAATTACCGCGTCAACGTCGGCGCTTGCGAGCACGTCGTCCAGTTCCGTTGTCGCCAGGGCCGCGCCGTAGCGATCGGCCACTTCGCTGGCCTGGTCCAGTCGACGACTGACGATCGCGGTGACCTCGACGTCGTCGATGCGACGCAGTCCGTCGAGATGCTTGATTCCAAAGGCACCGGCCCCGGCGACGGCGATCTTCACGGGTTCTCCTTGGTGGGCTCGAGCACCACGTGTCCGAGCGCCGTGTTGGAGGCGGGCACGTGGTAGAAGCGATGCAGCAGTTCGACGGACTCGCCAAGCGCTCCGCGCATGATCAGCCACATGACGAGCTCTATGCCCTCGGAGCCGGCTTCACGCAGGTACTCGATGTGGGGCATCGTGCGGAGGGAGTCGGGATCGGCGACCAATCGGTCGAGGAAGTCGGCGTCCCACGGTTCGTTGATGAGGCCCGCGCGCGGGCCCTGGAGTTGGTGGCTCATGCCACCGGTGCCCCAGACCTGGACATTGAGGTCCTCGGGGAAGGACTGAATCGCCCGGCGAATCGCCCGGCCGAGCTCGAAGCAGCGATTCGACGTCGGCGGTGGGTACTGCACGACGTTGACGGCGAGGGGAATGACCGCGACCGGCCAGGCCGCGGGCTGACCGAAGACGAGCGAGAGGGGGACCGTGAGACCGTGGTCGACGGTCAGTTCGTTCACGATCGTCATGTCGAACTCGTCAAGAATGGCCGAGGCCGCGATGTGCCAGGCCAGGTCGGGGTGTCCCACGACCTCCGGGACCGGACGCGGGCCGTATCCCTCGTCGCAGATCGCGAAGCGCTCGGCGCAGCCGATCGCGAAGGTTGGGATGAGCTCCATCGAGAAGTGGCTCGCGTGGTCGTTGTAGACGAGCACCACGACATCGGGTGGGCTCTGGGCAATCCACTCCTTGGTCCAGTCGTAGCCGGCGAAGACCGGGCGCCAGTAGTCCATGTCGGTCTTGGCCAGGTCGATCGCCGCTCCGATGGCGGGGATGTGGCTCGTGGCGAGGCCGGCGGTCACTCGCGCCATCAGCGGCCCTCGCGGATCGAGCGCACGCCCACCGGGGAGCGCCCCCCGGCGAGCATCATGTCCTGGTACTCCTCGACGGTCATGCCCGTCATGGTCGAGACCGCCTGGACGAAGCTGAGCCCGTCGGTGGCGAAGATCTTGGCCAGGAAGTAGATGTTGCCACCGTGTTCGAGCATCGCGTTGTAGTCGCGAGAGAGCACGGCCTGCTTCTGGGCCTCGGTCATGGGCCATTCGTCGAGGTAGAGGCGTTCGTTGGCCTTGAAGCGCTCACGGTTGGCCGGACTCATGAGGCTCATGCAGAACTGGTTGAGCGGATAGCCCCGGCGCGATCGCTCGGGCGTGAAGACCCGAGTGCCGGGAATGTCGTCAAACGCACTGAAGTCCATCAACTCTCCTTCCAGTACAAGCGATCGGGATTCTCTACCAGTAGTTTGACCTGCGCGAGAGGCGTCGTGGCGATTCGCGGGATGAAGTCGACGAGCCGCCCGTCGTCGGGCATGTGGGACTTGAGATTCGGGTGCGGCCAGTCGGTGCCCCACAGGACGCGATCCGAAAAGAGGTCGACGACGCGGCGCGCAAAGGGGACGACGTCGTCGTAGTCGGGTGGTCCGAGTACGGAGAGTCGTTCGGGACAGGTGACCTTGGTCCAGACGTTCTCGTGTTCGTCGAGGAGTCGGATGAAGAGGTCGAACTCGGGCCCGGTCGCCGACTTGGACACGTCGGGCCGTCCCATGTGATCGACCACGACGGTGGTGGACAGTGACGTGAAGAAGTCCCATCGCTCGGCGAGGTCGGCGGCCTCGAAGTAGATGACGACGTGCCAGCCGAGCGGGGCGATGCGCTCGACGATGCGGTGGTAGTACTCGTCGGGTTGTGGATCGACGAGTCGGCGAACGTAGTTGAAGCGCACGCCGCGAACGCCCGCGGCGTGCATGAAGGAGAGCTCCTCGTCGCTCACGTCGGGCCGAACGGTCGCCACGCCGCGCGCCGCGCCGTTGGCGGCGAGCACCGCGTCGACCATCGCGGCGTTGTCGCTGCCGTGACAGGTGGCCTGGACGATGACGTTGCGAGTAAAGCCCAGATGATCGCGCAACGCGAACAGGGCGTCCTTGCCCGCGTCGCAGGGGGTGTACTTTCGCTCGGGCGCGAAGGGGAACTCGTCGCCGGGACCGAAGACGTGGCAGTGCGCGTCGACCGCGCCCGGGGGCAGGGCGAACGTGGGCGTGGACGGAGTGGGGTCGAAGACCAGCCAGTCAGGATCCATGGTGAAGCGCCCCATCAGCGCCCCTGAGCCGCGAGTCGCGCGTCGAGTCGCGGGAAGACCCGTCGCGCATTGGCCGAGTAGATCTTCTCGCGACTGGCGTCGCTGATGCGCGCCGCGTCGACGTAGCGCTTGGTGTCGTCGAAGTGGTGCCCCGTACGCGGGTCGACGCCGCGGACGGCACCCACCATCTCGGAGCCGAAGAGGACGTTGTCGTGGTCGATCACCTCGACGAGCAGGTCGATGCCCGCCTGGTGGTAGACGCAGGTGTCGAAGAACACGTTGCCCATGACGTGCTCCTCGAGGGGCGGTTGGCCGAGCATGTCGGCGAGGCCCCGGTAGCGGCCCCAGTGATACGGCACGGCGCCGCCGCCGTGGGGGATGATGAAGCGCAACGCCGGAAAGTCCCTGAACAGGTTGCCCTGGATGAACTGCATGAAGGCGGTTGTGTCGGCGTTGATGTAGTGCGCACCGGTGGCGTGGAAGTTGGAGTTGCAGCTGCCCGACACGTGGACCATGGCCGGCACATCGAGCTCGACCATCTTCTCGTAGAACGGGTACCAGGAGCGATCCGTGAGGGGAAGTCCGCTCCAGAGCCCTCCCGAGGGGTCGGGATTGAGGTTGCAGCCCACGAAGCCGAGCTCGTTCACGCACCGCTCGAGCT
>JAGXBH010000066.1 GCA_018971185.1 Acidobacteriota bacterium | reverse complement strand
TCGCGACCAGTCGCGCGCGCTGAGCGTGCCGCGGGCACCGCACCCCGCCGCGCAGTCCGGGAGCCGTCCGGGACTGGTGCACGCCATGGAGCGCGACGAGTTGGCCGTCGCGGACTGGGCGCCCCTTCACCTGGAGGAGGTGCGCGAGGTGCTGCAGCGACTGGATCCGCGATCGACGGTGACGGGACTCTCGGACCTGGAGATGCGCTGGTGGAGTCCGCGGCCGATGTCCGCGGCGGCGTTGGTGCGACGCGGCGACCGGGAACTCTTCGTCAAGCGCCACCACGTCGCGGTGCGCGGACCCGACCGGCTGCGCGTCGAACACCGTTTCGCCGATCACTTGCGTCGGCGTGGTCAGCGTGTTCCGCGAGTGCTCCGCGACGTCGAGGGCGATACGGTCCAGCGTCGGGGGGACTTCGTGTACGAGGTTCACGAGAAGGTCCCCGGCCTTGACCTCTATCGAGAGACGCCGTCGTGGTACCCCTACCTCTCTCGTTCGCACGCGCGTAGCGCCGGGCGGGTCCTGGCCCGGTTGCACGGGGCCGCGCTCGACTTCGCCGAACCCGCGAGCGCCCCGGGTGTGCTCAGTGACTCGAGCGAGATCCTGCGCGCACCCGACCCCGTCCGGGCGCTCGACCAACTCGTCGCATCACGCCCGGCGCTCGCTCGCTCGCTCGCCCCGCGCGACCTTCACGGCGACGTCGCGACGCACTTGGCCCGCCCGCTGGCTCGCGCCGCGGCGTCGCTACGACGCGTGGATGCGCAGTGGGGGCACGGGGACTGGCACCCGTCGAACCTCTCCTGGACCTCGGCGGGGGCGCGGGCCCAGGTGGCGGGTGTGTTCGACCTCGCGCTGGCCAACCGCACCAGCGCGGTGCACGACCTGGCGGTCGCCCTCGAGCGCAGCGTCGTCGACTGGCTCGACCTGGAGCACGACGGGGTCCGCCGCGCGGACCTGTCGATGCTCGACGCCCTCCTCGACGGGTACGAATCGGTGCGGGCGCTCTCTCAGGTCGAACGCTCCGCGCTCGCCGACGCCCTTCCCGTCATCCACGTGGCCTTCGCCCTCTCGGAGGTCGAGTACTTCTGCGAGGTGGTGCGTTCCCCGGGTAACACCGATCTCGCCTACGACGGGTACCTGATCGGCCACGTTCGATGGTTCAGCGAGGGACCGGGCGAGGAGCTGCTCGCACACCTGCGTCGTCGGTGGTGACGGATCGCCGCAGCGTCCGTGGGCCATCGTTCGTGGGTGCTCGGCGTCGGAACCCCCGGCACCGCGGCGCCCTCGGTCGGGGTTGCCTCTGTGTGCGAGCGGTACTTAGACTCCGCGCAGTGCTTCATCAGAGGGGAGAGAAGATGGAATCGAACGCAATCACGAGGCTGTTCGCCGGCCGGCGGACGCGAGTCGTCGCGGCGGCCGCGCTCGTCGTGGGCGTCGCGGGAGGAGGTGTCGCGGCGGCCGGACTGGCCTTCGCCTCGACGTCCACCTCCACGACGCTGACCGCCTGTGAGGGTCATGAGGGCAGCTTGCGCCTGGTGAGCAGCGCGAGCGACTGCCGGCGAAACGAGACGGTGGTGCAATGGAACGTGACGGGTCCGACGGGGGCCCAGGGGCTGGCCGGTCCCCAAGGTCCCACGGGCCCCAAGGGTCCCACGGGACCCGCGGGACCCGCGGCCTCCGCCACGACCCCGGGCGCGAGCGTCATCGGCACGATGAACTTCACGCCGACGAGCGGTCCGTCCTCGGGGACGCCGTTGACCGTCGACCTGTACTCGTTCTCTACGAGTGCCCAACAGCCACTCAGCATCGGTTCGCAGACCGGCGGCGCCGGCGCCGGGAAGGTCACCTTCACCCCGGCGACGGTGACCCTTCCGGTGGGTCCGGCGTCGATGGCGTTGCAGGACGCCCTGGCGGCGGGTGACCACTTCACCACGGTGACGGTCACGCTCGATTCGTCGAGTGCGACCCCGGTCGAGACGATCACGCTGAACCTGGTCGCGGTGAGCACCTTCACCACGCAGAGTGACGCGTCGAACGCCGTGGTCCCCCAGGTGCAGGTGGGTCTCGTCTACGGTGGCGCCCAGTACGCCTTGACGACCGGTTGACCCACGTCCGGGGTCGGTTCCCTTGCGTGGTCGCGGCCGGGCCCCGGCGACGCGGCGGGGCTCACGACGGGGAGCCCCTCGACGACGATGTTCGAGGGGCACCTCGCTCTCTATGATCGGGACCGAGGCGATCGGTCGAGTGGTGGGCGCGACGCTCGAGTCGTCGTGGTTCGCCGACGACGTGCGCGCGCGGAGAGGTGGGTGCGATGGACAAGGTTATGGCCAGCGCGCAGGACGCCGTGAGTGACGTGCGAGACGGCGCGTCGTTGTGCGTCGGGGGTTTCGGCCTCTGTGGCATCCCGACGACGCTGATCGAGGCGTTACTGCGTCACGGCGCGACGCAGCTGATCACGGTGAGCAACAACTGCGGTGTCGACGGGTGGGGTCTGGGCGTCCTGCTCGCCGCGGGTCGCATTCGCCGCACGACGGGTTCCTACGTCGGCGAGAACAAGGAGTTCGAGCGTCAATTCATGTCCGGTGAGCTCGAGGTCGAATTGGTGCCCCAGGGCACCCTGGCCGAACGGTTGCGCGCCGGCGGCGCGGGCATCGCCGCGTTCTACACGCCGGCGGGTGTCGGCACGCAGGTCGCAGAGGGAGGCCTCCCGATTCGCTACGGACCCGGGGGTGAGGTGGTGATGTCGTCGGCGGCCAAGGAGACCCGCGAGTTCGACGGCCGGACCTACGTACTCGAGTCGGCCATCCGCACGGACTTCGCCTTGGTGCACGCGCGCTACGGCGATCGCCACGGCAACCTCGTCTACGAGGAGAGCGCGCAGAACTTCAACCCCCTGTGCGCGGGCGCCGGACGCGTCACCATCGCCGAGGTCGAGGAACTCGTGGAGCCCGGTGACCTCGACCCCGCGAGGGTCCATACCCCGGGCATCTTCGTCCAGCGCGTGGTGCACGCCCCTCTCGGTGAGAAGCGGATCGAGAAGAGGACGGTGTCGTCGTGAGCGGACTCACCCGTGACCAACTGGCCGCGCGCGTGGCGCGCGAGCTGCGTGACGGGCAGTACGTGAACCTGGGAATCGGCCTACCCACCCTCGTGCCCAACTTCGTCCCCGACGACCGTCACGTCGTGCTGCACTCGGAGAACGGAATCCTCGGCGTGGGGCCCTACCCCCGCGAGGAGGACGTCGACCCTGACCTCATCAACGCCGGCAAGGAGACGGTCACCGTGCACGAGGGTGCGTCGTTCTTCGATTCCGCGGAGTCCTTCGCGATGATCCGCGGCGGCCACCTCGACGTCGCCGTCCTGGGCGCCATGCAGGTGTCGCGCCGCGGGGACCTGGCCAACTGGATGATCCCGGGGAAGATGGTCAAGGGCATGGGCGGGGCGATGGACCTCGTGCACGGGGCTAAGCGGGTGATCGTGATGATGGAGCACCGCTCGAAGACGGGCGAGCGCAAGATCGTCAACGAGTGCTACCTGCCGCTCACGGGACGACGCTGCGTCCATCGGATCATCACCGACCTGGCCGTGATCGACGTCGAGGGTGATGACCTGGTGCTACGCGAACTCGCGCCGGGGGTGAGTCTGGACGAGGTGCGCCTGCACACCGAGCCCGAGTTGCTCGTCGACCTGACCGAGTAGCCCCTCACTCGCCGCCGCGACGAAGGATCTGACGCGCCTGGGTGACGACGGGCCCATCGATCATGGCGCCACCGACACGACCGACGCCTCCCTCGACGTCGGCGGCCTCGGCGACCTCACGGGCCCACGCCAGTTGCGCGGGGGTCGGACGATACGCCGCGCGCACGACCGCGGTCTGGCTGGGGTGCACGCAGGCGGTCGCCGTGAAGCCCATGGCCGCGGCGTCGCTCGCCTCCGCGCGCAGGCCCTCGAGGTCCTCGAAGTTCAAGAACACCGCGTCGAGGGCGATGAGTCGGCGCGCCCGTGCCGCGAGGAGCGTCCGCGCCCGCGCGAAACGCGCCACGTCGCGGTAGGTGCCGTCGTCGCGTCGACTCGAATATCCCCCCATCGCGGCGACGAGGTCCTCGGCGCCCCACATGAGGCCCACGGCGTTGGGGCACGCCGCGATCTCCTCGACGGCCATCACCCCCTCGGGCGTCTCGCACAGGGCGAGAACGTCGAAGCGCGCCAGTGAGCGGACCTCGTCGGCCGACGAGGTCTTGGCCAGCATGAGGGTGCGGTAGGGACTCTCGAGGAGGGCGGCCACGTCGCGTTCGTGTTCCGCTGTACCGCAGGGGTTGACGCGGATCACGGTGGTGTCGGGGTCGAGGTGGGCGTCGAGGACGTGGTGACGAGCCTCGACGCGTCGCTCCGGGGCCACCGCGTCCTCGAGGTCGATGATGACGACGTCGGCCGCCCTCGCCGCCTTCTCGAAGCGATCGGGCCGGTCTGCGGGGCAGAAGAGGAAGGCCGGTCCCGCGAGGGACGACGCGTCCATCATCCGGCGGGCCGCCGCAGGACCAGCATCGCGCGATGGCACTGGGCTACGATCGTGCCGTCCTGGTTGCGCGCGATGTGCTCGACCTCGATCACCCCCTCACCCGGTCGACTCGCCGAGGGCCGCGCCGAGGTGACCACGGACTCCGCGTAGAGGGTGTCACCGACGAAGACGGGGTGAGGGAACGTGACGTCGCGGAAGCCGAGGTTCGCCACGAGCGTGCCCAGGGTGAGCTGGCCGATCGAGAGTCCCACCAAGGTCGACAGGGTGAAGAGGCTGTTCACCAGGCGCTGGCCGAAGACCTGTTCGCCGGACCACACGGCGTCGAGGTGTAGGGGCTGGGGGTTCATGGTGAGGGTCGAGAAGAGGACGTTGTCGGCTTCGGTGACGGTCCGGCCGGGCCGGTGGCGATACAGGGTACCGACCGTGAACTCCTCCAGCCACATCCCGCGTTGCTCGACCACCCTGGGTTCGTGCGTCGACATGTCCACCCCTCGTCCTCGATTCGTCGTCGTGGCGTCCGCGAGCGCTCGTCGTCGGGGCGAGACCGCGGGCGTCACGTCGATAGTACGTCGTGGCCCCCTCGGCGAGGGCTCGCGAGCCGGGGACGTCACGACGGTCCGATCGTCACCGACTCGCCCGAGCCCGCCAGTGTCGGTAACCTGACGAAATGAGCCCGTGCGCGAGAACCCTCAGATGACGTCGGCGCTCGACGACGTGACGTGGGAGACGAGGGTCGATCCCCGCGCCGCGACGTTCGAGCAGAACGTGGCCCATCAGGAGTCCCTGGTCGCAGAACTTCGCCAACGACTCGACAGCGCCGCCGCGGGCGGGTCCGCCGCCAGTCGAGAGCGTCACCGCGCGCGGGGCAAGCTGTTGCCGCGAGAACGCGTCGACGCGCTGCTCGACCCGGCCAGTCCCTTCCTCGAGCTCTCACCACTGGCGGCCCATGGTCTCTACGACGACCAGGCGCCGGGCGCTGGCATCATCACGGGAGTGGGGCGCGTCGCGGGTCGCGAGGTGGTCGTGGTGGCCAACGACGCCACCGTCAAGGGCGGCACGTACTACCCGCTCACGGTGAAGAAGCACCTGCGCGCCCAGGAGGTCGCCCTGGAGAACCGGCTCCCGTGCATCTACCTGGTGGACTCGGGGGGAGCCTTCCTCCCTCTCCAGGACGAGGTCTTCCCCGACCGCGACCACTTCGGCCGCATCTTCTTCAACCAGGCCCAGATGAGCGCGCGGGGCATCGCCCAGATCGCGGCCGTCCTGGGTTCGTGCACGGCGGGCGGGGCCTACGTGCCGGCCATGAGCGACGAGGTCGTGATCGTCAAGGACCAGGGCACCATCTTCCTGGGCGGTCCCCCCCTGGTGAAGGCGGCGACCGGGGAGGTCGTCGCGGCGGAGGACCTCGGTGGTGGTCTCCTGCACGCGCGCGTGAGTGGGGTCGTCGACCACCTGGCCGACGACGACCGACACGCCCTGCGCATCGTGCGGCGCATCGTCGCCCAACTGGCCGCGCCCTCGCCCGCGCCGTGGACGCGCGTCGAGCCCGAGGAGCCCCGGGGCGATCCTCGCCAGCTCTACGGGGTGATCGCGAAGGACGCGCGCACCCCGAGCGACGTGCGCGAGGTGATCGCCCGTCTGGTCGACGGCTCGCGCTTCCAGGAGTTCAAGGCCCTCTACGGGCCCACCCTGGTGACGTGCTTCGCGCATATCCACGGACATCCCGTGGGCATCGTGGCCAACAACGGTGTGCTGTTCTCGGAGTCGGCCCTCAAGGGTGCGCACTTCATCGAACTCTGCGACCAGCGGCGCATTCCCCTGGTGTTCCTGCAGAACATCACCGGCTTCATGGTGGGGCGGGCCTACGAGGAGGGCGGCATCGCCAAGCACGGGGCCAAGATGGTCAACGCGGTCGCCTGCGCCCGAGTGCCCAAGTTGACCGTCGTGATCGGCGGCTCCTTCGGCGCGGGCAACTACTCCATGTGCGGACGGGCCTACTCGCCACGATTCCTCTGGATGTGGCCGGGCGCGCGCATCTCGGTGATGGGGGGGGACCAGGCGGCCGCGGTGCTCGCCACGGTACGCCGTGACCAGCTCGAGGCTCGCGGTGAGCACTGGAGCCCCGAGCAGGAGGAGGACTTCAAGGGGCCCATCAAAGAACGCTACGAGACCCAGGGCAGCGCGTACTACGCCACGGCGCGACTCTGGGACGACGGCGTCATCGACCCTCTCGACACGCGCACGGTGTTGGCCCTGGCGCTCGACGCCTGCGCGAACGCGCCACTGGCCGAGCCGGCCTACGGTGTGTTCCGGATGTAGGGGGCGAGGTGTTCGACAGCGTGCTGGTCGCCAACCGCGGGGAGGTGGCGGTCCGCGTGATCGCCACGCTGCGGCGATTGGGTGTGCGCTCGGTCGCGGTCTTCAGCGACGAGGACCGCGACGCGCGCCACGTGCGCGAGGCCGACGTGGCCCTGCACCTCGGCGCGACGCCGGCCCACGAGAGTTACCTGAACATCGAGCGAGTGCTCGACGCCGTCGCGCGCTCGGGGGCACAGGCGGTCCACCCGGGCTACGGATTCCTGGCCGAGAACGCCGACTTCGTGCGGGCCTGCGACGACGCGGGGGTGGTCTTCATCGGTCCGAGCGCCGACTCGGTGGAGTTGATGGGCGACAAGATCCGGGCCAAGTCCGCCGTCGCGGCGAACGGGGTCGCCGTCGTGCCCGGCCGCGCCCAGGCCGCGATGGACGACGACGATCTCGTCGCGGCGGCCGCGGAGATCGGCTATCCCGTGCTGGTGAAACCCTCGGCGGGCGGTGGTGGCAAGGGCATGCGCCTGGTGGCCGCCGCGACGGACCTGAAGGTGGCGATCGCCGCCTCGCGGCGCGAGGCGATGGCCTCCTTCGGTGACGACACCCTCTTCATCGAGCGCTTCGTCGAACGACCACGTCACCTCGAGGTGCAGATCCTGGCTGACCACCACGGCCACGCCATCCATCTGGGCGAGCGCGAGTGCTCTCTCCAGCGTCGTCACCAGAAGGTGATCGAGGAGGCGCCGTCGCCGCTCCTGGACGAGGCGACGCGCGAGCGCCTGTGCGCCGCAGCCCTGCGCGTGGGTGCGGTGACCGACTACCGCGGGGTGGGGACCGTGGAGTTCATCGTGTCCCAGTCCCGACCCGACGAGTTCTACTTCATGGAGATGAACACCAGACTCCAGGTCGAGCACCCGGTGACCGAGATGGTCTTCGGCGTCGACCTGGTCGAGCAGCAACTTCGCGTCGCCGCCGGGGAGAGTCTCTCGCTCACCCAGGACGACCTGCGGCCCCGCGGCCACGCGGTCGAGGCGCGCGTCTACGCCGAGGACCCGTCGCGCGATTTCGTGCCCACGGGCGGGGACCTGCTCTTCCTGCGCGAACCCGCCGCGACCGGCGTGCGCGTCGACAGTTCACTGGTGGCGGGCACGCGCGTGGGCATCTCCTACGACCCGATGGTGGCCAAGGTGATCGCGCACGGGGAGGATCGCGACCAGGCCCTGGCGCGCCTCGACGGGGCCCTGGGCGACCTGGTGACGCTGGGGGTGGGCACCAACACGACCTTCCTGCGTCACCTGCTGGCTGACGGCGACGTCCGTCGCGGCGTCCTCGACACCGACCTCATCGCCCGCGCGATCGAGCGCGGGGCCGACTTCGAGGCCGAGGACGAGGGGCGACTGGCCCGCCGCGCGGCGGCCGTCGCGGTGGCGCACCTGGTCGCGCTCGCGCCGCGCGCGACGCGCTA
>JAGXBH010000019.1 GCA_018971185.1 Acidobacteriota bacterium | reverse complement strand
CGACGCCTCGCGGCCGAACTCGGCGTCGACCTCGCTCGCCTCATCGGCAGTGGTCCGCGCGGCGCGGTTCGCGAGCGCGACGTCCGCGCCAGTGCCCCTTCGACGACGGGGACCGCGGCCCCCACGTCGGTCACGTCGGCGGCGTCACCGGACCGACAACGTGCCATGCAGCGCGCCATCGGCGCCTTGATGGCGCGATCGAAGCGCGAGGTGCCCCACTACTACCTCGACACCACGATCGACTTGAGCGCGGCTTCGCGGTGGCTGGAGGAGACGAACCGGGAGCGCCCGGTCGCGGACCGGCTCGTGATGGCGACGCTGTTGTTCTGCGCCACCGCGCGGGCCGTCGCGCGGGTGCCCGAGATGAACGGTTACTTCGTCGACGGGGAGTTCTCGCCCCGTGACAGCGTCAACCTCGGCGTGGCGATCTCGCAGCGACACGGCGGACTGATCGCGCCAGCGATCCACGCGGCGCAGGACCTCTCGCCCGAGGAGATGATGCGCCGCGTGCGCGACCTCGTGCGGCGAGCCCGTAACGGCGTGCTGCGGGGTTCGGAGTTGAGCGAGTCGACCCTCACGGTCACCAACCTGGGTGACCTCGGCGTGGAACGCGTGTTCGGCGTGATCTACCCACCCCAGGTCGCACTCGTGGGATTCGGCCGCGTCCACGAGCGCCCGACGGCGACCCAGGGATTGCTCGGCGTCCAACCGTGCGTGATCGCGACCCTCTCGGGGGATCATCGGGTAAGCGACGGCATGCGCGGCGCCCATTTCTTGAACGAAATCGAACGACTCCTGAGAGAACCGGAGAGATTATGAACCAGGCAGACGCCCGCGAACTGATGCGATCGGTGCTTCGCCCGATCGCCCCCGAGGCCGATATCGACACGGTCGGGGCGCACGAGACGCTGCAGGAGGCCCTGGACCTCGATTCCATCGACTTCCTCGAGTTCGTCACGGGTCTCGCCGCCGCCACCGGACGCGAGATCCCCGAGAGCGACTACGCCCAACTGTCCACCGTGGAGGGCTGCGTGGGCTACCTCACGTCGCCCTGAGGATACGCCGTAGATCGCGGAACGAGGCCCTAGGGCCCTAGCCGCACCCCGGGGCGAGCCGTAGGTTGAAGAAGAGAGGCAGGTGTCCTATGACCGACCAGGTAGGTGAGTTCGTGGCGGTGGCCATCACCCGTGAAGAGGCGCGGGTGTGGGTCTCCACCGATGTCCCCAGCGCCGCGCCGAAGAAGTTCGTGGCCCCGACCGACTGGCGGCGTCACCGTCATCCGCGTAAGTCGATGGACCGCGTCGATCGCGAGGCGACTCACGACACCACGTTGTTCTTCGAGTCCGTGACGGCCGCGGTCCGCGAGTCGACCCACATCCTCCTGATCGGTCACGGCCACGGCAAGGCCAACGAGATGACCCGTCTCGTCCAGTTCTGGGAGCGCAAGCACCCCGACGTGGCGCACCGGGTCGTGGGGGCCGTGGACTCCAATCTCGAGGCCCTGAGCGACAACGAGGTCCTGGCGTTGGCGCACCAGTGGTACCAGGAGAATCGCGAGTTCTTGTAGGGGCTTCTGCGCTGGCTCTCACGCGCCCCCGCTGCGCCGTGGCGCCGCCGCAGGGGGGCGTGCACGGCGGCTGGCGTGGGGAGTGGAGGACGCGATGACGAGTGTCGGGACCGGTGGTGGGGGTCGACGGACACCTCTCGAGTTGGCGCGACAACTCGAGGTCCTTCGCGACGAGATGCGTCGCCGCTTCGTCGAGTCGTCCGAGGTCATCGAGAGGGTCCATCACGCGCATCGACCGAGTGCGTCGAATCTGATCGATTACCTGACGCTGCGCAGTTTCGACCTGCGCGAGGTGCAGAAGTCACTCGCCGAATGGGGGCTGTCGTCGCTCGGACGCTCCGAGGAACACGTCATCACGACGCTCGAGCGGGTGATCGACAACCTGCACCTGATGGCCGGCGACGAATCGCGAACCTGGACCGAATCAGCGGTGGGCTTCTACGAGGGCCGCACGACGCTGGCCACGAACGCCACTCGGCTACTCGGGCTGGGGCGCCCCTCACGCCCGGTGCGCGTCATGGTCACGATGCCAAGTGACGCGGCCGACGATTACTCACTGGTCGCGCGACTGGTGGACGGCGGGATGGACGTCGCGAGGATCAACTGCGCCCACGACGATCCCGCGCGCTGGGAGTCGATGGTGAAGAACGTCCGTGCCGCCGCCACGTCCGCGGGCCGCCCGTGTCGTATCATGATGGACCTGCCGGGCCCGAAGTTGCGCACCGGTCCCATCGCCGAAGGCCCCCGGGTCGTACGGCTGCGACCACGCCGCGACGAGTGCGGACGGGTCGTGGAGTTCGCTCGCGCGCTGCTGACCGATGAGGGGTACGTGGCGTCGCGCGAGCGCGAGGGCTCGACCGAGGTCCGGGTCCCGGTCGCGGCATCGTGGCTGGACGCACTGGGCGTGGGCGACTCGTTCGATCTCGTGGACGCGCGCGGAGCACGTCGCGAAGGCGTCGTCGAGCGGGTGCTCGCGCACGCCAGGGTGGCGCGCTTCGCCAAGACGACGTACGTAGCGACGGGCACGACCCTGGTGAGCGCGACGCGGCGACGGACGAACGTCGGTGTCCTGCCCGCCCGGCCGGGTTCGCTACGACTCTTCACGGGCGACGTCCTCACGCTCACCCGCGAGTTGGCGCCGGCGTCTCCGGGGGCCCGACGAATCGGCTGCACGCCGCCGGAGGTGCTCGACGCGGTGCGCGTCGGAGAGCGCGTGGCGTTCGATGATGGCCGGATCGACGCCGTCGTCGTGCAGTGCCGCGACGGAGAGGTGGACGTACGAGTGACCGCCGCCGCGCAGAGGGGCGCACGACTTCGCGGCGAGAGGGGGATCAACCTCCCCGACACCGACCTCGACCTTGCGGCGCTGAGCGACGAGGACGTGGCGGCGTTGCGATTCGTCGTGGCCCACGCTGATCTGGTCGGCCTCTCCTTCGTCAATCGGATCGACGACATCGTCGCGTTGCGCCAGCACCTGCGCGAACTCCACGGCGAGGACGTGGGTATCGTCCTCAAGATCGAGACGGTCCACGGCTTCGAGCGCCTCCCCGACCTCTTGCTGACCGCGATGGCGAGCGAACGAGTGGGCGTGATGGTGGCCCGAGGCGACCTGGCCGTCGAGTGCGGCTTCGAGCGTCTCGCGGAGGTGCAAGAGGAGATCCTCTGGTTGTGCGAGGCCGCTCACATCCCGGTGATCTGGGCGACGCAGGTTCTCGACCAGATGGCCAGGACGGGGCGACCCTCTCGCGCCGAGATCTCCGACGTCGTGATGGCGGGCCGGTCGGAGTGCGTGATGCTCAACAAGGGCCCCCACGTCGTCGAGGCACTGCGTACTCTAGATGACATCCTGGGTCGGATGGACAGCGTCCAGCACAAGAAGACGTCACTCCTGCGTCGACTCGAGAGCTGGTCGAGTCCCCGGAAGTGACCGCGCCGCTGTCGGGTTCGGTCTCGTTCGCCTAGAAGCCGGGGAACACGCGACGCAGGTGCTCCAAGTGGACCTCGGCACCGTCGTCGAGGCCGCCCACGGCGTCAAGACGCCCGTAGATGAGACGAACGAAGGCCTCGGCGGGCAGTTCCACGTCGACCGGCCCGGAGCGGGTGACGTCGATCAGGGACACCGACGTCTCGTCGAGGACCACGTCGAAGTCGCGTCGGGGATCGCGGGTGCGCACCGTGGTCCTCGCGGGAGCACCAGTGGGCCGCCCCGAGCGGGCCGCGACGAAGTGGACCTGGTCGAGCAGCAGGCTCGCGGCGGGCATCGCCAGAACCGCGGCGGGATCGATCGTCGTCTCGACGTCCCACGTGTGCAGGACGTGCTCACCCAGACGCATCGCGACGAATCGTTCGAAGTCGAGCTCCAGGGGCCCGAAGCTGGTCTGGAACGAAGCGCGCTGCTGCGGGCTCGTGGCCTCGAGGGCGGCCACGAAGCCTTGGTCGACGACGAGGGCGTCGGTGACCTGCTCCGACGGCGACTTGGCGTTCCATTCGTCCCACACCGACTGGTTGAAGCCTTCGACCGCATCGGCGCCCGTGAGGGCGTTCTCGAACATCCGCTGCAGGATGACCGCACCCGACCCGATGTGCGACATCGTGTCCGCGATGGTCCACTCCGAGGGGTACGCGTCGGCCGTGAACTGCTCGGGTGCGAGTCGGTCGACGACCTCGCGCAAATGGGTGGCGGAGGCGCGAAGGGCCTCGAGGGGTTCTGACATGGTGCTCACTTTCGTTGTTCGACGGGTCAGGGTTCGGGGAGGTTGGCGGAGGCCCACGCGATCAAAGCCTCCATCGCGGGGATGAGGGCCCGTCCCGACCCCGAGAGGTCGTACGTGACCGCGACCGGTGGTCCGGGATCGACCGTGCGCACGACGAGCCCCGCGCGATGGAGCTCGCCGAGGCGCTCGGCGAGGACCGAATCACTGATGCCACCGACGTTGCGCTTCAACTCGGCGAAGCCCGAGGAACCGTTGGCGAGGGTTCCTAGGATGACACCGTTCCAGCGCTTGCCGAGGAACCTGAAGGCCTCCGCCAGCGCCCCATCGCACGACTTGGACGTTGCAGGTACGGCGCCGTCGCTCGATGCCGTCGCGATCTGGGAACTACCGCGTGGCGGCGTCGCTGCACTCTCCATGGGACAATCCTACCCATCGCTCCTGGGTGACGAGCCGCTTCGATTTAAGAAGTGACAACTAGTGTAGTAGTGAAACTGACCATCAATGGAGGAGCGCCCATGTCCCTATTCCGTCTCGACGCCAGTATCCGCACCGAGGGTTCGGTCAGTCGCGCCCTCGCCGACATCGTGGAGGACTCCTGGTGTGAGCATTCGGATGACGCGACGGTGACGCGCCGACACATCGGACTCGACCCCGTACCCGCGACCGCGTGGGCGGCGGCGGTCGGTGCGGACCGGAGTAGGAGGGCTTCGATGTCGGATGAGGAGAGAGTGGCGGTCGATCTCGCCACGACCCTCGTCGACGAGTTGGTCGCCGCCGACGCGTTCCTCTTCGCGGTGCCGCTCTACAACTTCGGGGTCTCCCAGCACTTCAAGGCGTGGGTGGACCTCGCGATCACCGACCCGCGACTCGCGTCGGGCGGGCCCCAGCCCCTACGCGGGCGTCGCGCGGTGCTCGTCGTGGTGCGCGGTGGCGCCTACGGACCCGGCACGCCGCGAGAGGGTTGGGACCACGCGTCGGGCTGGATCCGCCGCATCCTGGAGGACGTGTGGGGACTCGACCTTCGCGTGGTCGAGACCGAGTTCACCTTGGTCGGCGTCAATCCCGCGCTCGATCAGTTCGCCGAGATGGCCGCTCGGATGCGCGAGGCGGCCGATCGACTCGCGCAGGACCATGGTCGCCACCTCGTCGGCGCCGCCGCGGACTGACGTGGCGTCGCCCATGGTGACCGCGAACGACCAACGCGCACGGCGATGACGCATCGACGCGCGCGCGCCCACGACCAGTCGGTCCTCGCCTCGCTCGTCGGCACGGGTAGGTCCACCCTCAAGATGCTCCTGGAGGTCTGGTACGCGCTATGGCACGAGGCGCACCACTAGCGCGATCGATCTCGCGCCCGCGTGAGCCGGCGGGCGAGACGCCGTGGGGTCATCGTGGGACCGGCACCGGTCATCGAGGGACCACCTGGAGTGAGTGGCCGCGCGGGTCGTGACATGGGTCGGCGGGCATAATGGACCCTGTGAACGAGCCTCTCGAACGATCGACGACGAGAGGGTCGTGACGTCGAACGTGCTCGCATCGCTCGGGTGGAGCGAGGACGAGACCTTCGACGTCGACCCCCGGGTGAGCGTCGGCCGCGTGGTCATCATGCACGGCGCGAGCGCAGACGTCATCTGGCAGACGCCCGACGGGCGTGAGGACGCGGCGTTGTGCTCGCTCGCCAAGGGTCTCGCGACGACGCCGGTGGCGGGCGACTGGGTGGTCGTTCGAGGCAGGCGCATCGTCGAGGTCAAGGAGCGTCGTAACGAACTGCGCCGCCCCCATCCTTACGGCCGTGAGCCCCAGGTGATGGCCGCCAACATCGACCTGGTGCTGATCGTCGTCGCGATGAACGCGGACCTGAACCTTCGCTTCCTCGAACGCTTGTCGATGATGGCGCGAGATTCACGGGCCACACCTCTCATCGTCGCCACCAAGGTCGACGACGCCGAGGAGACGCCGGAGTTCGGCGCGCGACTGCGCGAACTTGATCCCGAGGCCCTCATTATCGTCACGAGCTCACGCACGGGCGAAGGCATCGACGAGGTGGCCGCCCGGCTGAGTACGGGCGTCACCGCGGTGATGCTGGGTGCCTCGGGGGTTGGAAAGACCTCGCTGCTCAACGCGCTCGAGGGCCTCGAGGAGACGACGAGAACGGTGAGTCGCGGTGGCGAGGGTCGCCACGCGACGTCGACGCGCAAGCTCTACCGCTTACGTTCGGGCGGCGTCCTTCTCGACGTACCCGGGATCCGTCTGCCCGAAGCGGTCGCCGACCAACGGAGCCTGGAGTTGAACTTCGACGACATCGAGGAGATTGCCCTGCGCTGTCGCTTCCGCAACTGTCGCCACGACGGTGATGACGGGTGCGAGATCCAGGTTGCCGTGCGCTCCGGCGAGATCGACGAGGGTCGTCTCGTCGCCTGGCGCGACCTGCACGCGTTGGCCACCCAGTCGAGTCTCGAGGCCCCGCGCGAGCGACGCAAGGCTCGCGGGACGCCGCGCGGGCCCGTCGAGTGATTGGTGGTGATGGCAAGATGGGCCTATGGTCCGCTCATCACGCTGCACGCGAATCGTCTCGATCGACCTCGTGGCGGCCAGTCCACGCGTGACGTACGACGTCGAGTTCCTCATGGTGCTCGCCAGGTCGTCACCGCGATCGCCAGGTCGACCGGTGGGCGAGCGACGGGGCGCTGATGGGTGAGGGGAGCCCCGTCCTGCGTCGTGTCGTCGCCACCAGTCCCGTCAGTCTCGGGGTGACGCGGGCGACCATAGGGGTGGTGCCCGATCTGCCCGAGGGGGTGCGTTTCCTCGACGAGGCCCGCGACGCGGGTTACGACGGTGTCCAACTCGGCGAGGACGCCTACTTGGGGGTTGGTCTCGAGCTGGTGGATCGACTGAGCGACCGCGGCCTAGGGGTGTGTGGCGCGTCGCTCGACGTCGCCGTGGTGGGCCGCGAGGACCTTCGCGAGGCTCGTCGGGTCATTGACGGAGTGCTCGACACGCTCGACAACCTTCGCGGACGTTTGCCCGGCCCGGCGCCCCACGTGGTGCTGGGCGACGCCGGTGATCCGTGGCGCCGCGCGAATCCGGGAGTGGCGTACCTCGCCCCCGAGACCCGGGGCCGCGACAGTGACGCCCGCACGTCCTTCCACGAGGGAGTGCGTGCGCTCGTGACACACTGTCGAGAGCGCGAGTTCGAGGCCGTCCTGCGGCCTCGCGTGGGGAGCTTGGTGGAGGCGCCTCGGGAGATCGATGCGGTGTTGAACGAGACCGACGTCGGACTCTGTCTCGACACGGGGCAGATTCTCCTCGGTGGGGGTGACCCCGTGGCGATCCTTCGCGAGTGGGGATCGCGCGTCGGACTCGTCTATCTCAAGGACGCGAGTCTCGCGAGGATGCGCGACGTCATCGACCGCGAGGAACCCTCCATCTCGGTCTGGTCGCACGAGGTCGTCGGCCGATTGGGTGACGGCGACGTCGACCTCACCGGCGTCCTGCAGCAGCTCCAGGCGATCGACTACGCCGGCTGGCTCGTCGTGGAGCAGGACGTCAATCCCCAGCGGGCAGGGTGGCTCGCTCGCGCCCTCGACGACCAGCGTCGCAATCGAGAGTTCCTCCATCGTCAGGGCGTGTAGTCATTCCGCTCTCGGACGCGTCCTTCCACCGTGGCTCTCAGGGTGCAGTCGCGACGGCACCGTCGGCGGCCGTCGCGCGGTCCCTAACTGAACGCGTACTCTGGGCGCAGCCCGGACTTGATCTCCTCGCGCACGAGGAACTGGGCCAAAGGAAGGTCTTCGGCGTGCGTCACGCCGATGCAGCGTGAACTCGTCTCCAAGACCGTGAAGGCCATTGCGTCGCGCGCCATGGTGTTGGCGACGAAAGTCGGTAGGAGGACCTCGGGGCTGGCATCGAAGTCGTGCTCTTGCACCTCGCGATGCAGCAATGGCCAGATGTTGGGCTGGAAGCCCCAGAGGTTCATGGACACCAGCGCCTCGGGGGAAAGGAATCGCGGGACGAGCCCGTCGTCGGCCTCGAGCCCGTCAGCGGTGAAGTGGACGTTGCGCCTCTCCTCGACGTGCGTCAGTCGTCCGTTGCTCACCTGGCACGTGCCGCGCGACACGGGCAGGTCGCCCACGAGCGAGTTCTCCAGCTGGAACGCCACCAAGCAACAGTCGGGGCTCTCACTGAGGTGCCCGCCGAGCTTCATCAGCGCGTCGAGGCCGTAGAGGTCGTCGGCGTTGGAGACCCCGAAGGGCACGCGAGGGTCCACGTATTCCTCGGCCGCCAGGACCGCGTCCACGGTGCCCCGCAACTTCTCCTGGAAGGCGAAGGACACCTTGTGACTCGTGGGCCAGCGTTCGGCCACGTGGGTTTGGATGGTGGGACCCGTGTCGCGATTGACCACGATGACGATGTCGTCGAATCCCGCGGTGATGGCGTCGGAGGCGATGAGGTCGATAACCCCCTCGCCGTGACGGCCAATGGGGGCAAGCTGTTTGAGTCCACCGTAACGACGGGCCCGTCCGGCAGCCAAGATCACGAGAGTCGGTCCGCTCATGACGCCAAGGTAATCAACCTGATGGCGCCCGTCAAGTCAGGGGAGGGACTCTATGCCCCCTCTAAGAATCCTCGCGTGGCGTCTTAGGGTCGCGAACAGTTGAGGGAGGTCGAAGTAGCGATGGAGCGACCTCATCCTGTGGTCGGGAGTCACCCTTCGAAGCCGACCTCGCGAGACAAGAGCGGTGGGAGGATGTCGGCATCGTTCGCGTGCGCACTGCGGAGTGTCCCTTCGTCATCCGTACCTCTTGCTCCGCGATCCGTGGGATCGCTAGTACATCGTGGGTCCACGCTTTCTCGCGGCGACGACCGTCGATGGCCCTCTGTCATCGAAGGAGGACCGACCAGTGCGGTGATGGGTCGTCAGTTAGGCTGAGGGCCTGGGGCCGTAGCTCAGTGGTTAGAGCAGGGGACTCATAATCCCTGGGTCGTGGGTTCGATCCCCACCGGCCCTACTCAGTAGATGCGATCTCCTCAGACTTCTGGTGACAACCTCACCTGGCCCTCGAAACTCGGGGCGGTTCAGCCAGTTGTCACCGCCATCGCTCGTCATCACCTAACATTCATGCATCATTCTTGCGGCGCTCTTCAAGCTTTCACGTCCAGGGATAGTGGTGATCGCGGTGACGATGGCACCTCACTGTCGCCAATGTGGAGTCGAGACATGTGGGGATCTATAGGTATGTCCATCGGAGGTGGGTGAGCGCGTGGGTTGGGTAGGTTCGCGGGTAACGGCGCGGATGGTGCACGCGGTCCTGACGGTTGTCGCCCTCGTGACGGCGACGTCCGTGGCTCTCACCCTCCCCGCGGCGGGCGCTAGTACTTCGTCGACGACCACTTCGACACCCGTCGCTTCGGGCGCGCAGTGGCAGACCGCCTGGACGTCGCCGATGGACTACTTCTACTCGAACGAGGCCCACCAGCCGATCCCGGCGTCCAACGCCACCTACCGTGACATCGCTCAACTCGCCGTCGGGGGGCAGTCGATCAAGATCCAGCTCTCCAACACCTGGAGCACGACGCCGACCACCTTCGCCGCGGTGACCATCGGGGTGCAACAGAGTGGGGCCGCGGTCGTCGCGGGCTCCCTCGTTCCCGTCACCTTCCAGGGGCGTTCCTCGATCACGATCGCGGCGGGACAACGTGTGATGAGTGACCCGGTCGCCATCAGCGTGCGCGCGGGGGAGTCGTTGTCGATCAGCCTCTGGGTCGCCAGCTCGGCGACGGTGAGCCTCCACAACTGCTGCGTCGGACACATCGACTCCTACGGCACCGTCGACGGTGCGGGAAACCAGGTCCACAACCCCTCAGCGGCGAAGTTCATCTACGCCGACTACAACATGCGCTGGTTGTCGGCCATCGCCGTTTCGGGCACGCCCGCTCAGGCGACCGTCGTCGCCTTCGGTGATTCCATCACCGAGGGCTTCAACAACTCGGGAGTGGGTTGGCCCACGCCTCTGCAGCAGCGCATCTCCCAGTTGCCCCCCGATCAACAAGTGTCGGTGGTGGATGAGGGCATCGCGGGGAACACCGTTTCGGTGTTCCCTCCGTACACCTCCTACGCTGAGGTGGACGGCGGACTGCCGGGCGTGACCCGGGTGGGACCAGACGCACTTGACCTCCCGGGGGTGAAGTACATCGTCATGCTCCTGGGGACGAACGACATCTGGTTCGGGGCCGGCGGTGAGAACATGAAGCATCCCATCGCGCCCTACGGGTCGGCCGCCTCGATCGAGGCGGCCATGAGCTCGATCATCGCCCAGTCGCACGCGCACGGCGTCAAGATCATCGGCGCGACGCTTCTACCGCGATCGTCCTTCAACGGTGGCAACGGCGAGAGCCGCGAGATATGGACGCCGTCGGACCAGTCCATCCTCACGGCCGTGAACGCGTGGATCCTCTCGCCCCAGTCGGGGTTCGACGCGACCATCAACCTCGGTGCCGTGATGGGTGACGTCTACAACGGCGCGTGCCAGCCCGCGACGCCCTTCGCTCCTTACTACACCGTCGACAACCTCCACCCCAACACCGCCGGTCAGACCGCGATGGCGAACGCCATCTCGACCACCCTCTTCGGGATCCCCCAGGCGCCCCAGGTCACCTCGTCGGTCGTGGCCACCCCCACGCCGAACTGCCCCGCGGCGACGCTCGCCGCACAGGTTCTGGCCAAGGGACGCGCGATCCCGACGACGACGACCTCCACCACGACGAGCACGACGACCACCACGACCACGACCATCGCGCCCACGCATCGCGGCGTCGTCGCACGGGTCGTGTCCTGGGCCAAGGTCCTGGGCATCGTTCTCGCGGTCCTCGCGGTCATCGTGGTCATCCTGCGCATCCGCCGACGGCGGCGAGCGATCCGTCGACGTCAGCAGGCGCGCGCCGCGATCCGCGACTACCGCAGGCCCGGCGGACCGCCTCCACCCGGTGGATCGCCACGACGCAGAAGGTAGCGGTAGCGCACGAAGTCCTCACCGCTTCGACTCGTCACGTCACCGTCGGCGATCCAGCCGAGTCGCTCGTAGAAGCCGCGCGCGTCTTGGTCGGGTGGGGTAACGAGCACCATCTCGTCGAGTTGCGCCTCTCGTCCCTGCTCCAGTGCCGCCAGGACCAGGACCCGTCCGGCCCCGAGTCCTTGGCGTTCGGGGCGCACGAGGACGTGCGTGATCTCCCCGATCCGCGGGCCTCGTTCGACCGTCGACCCCCCGGTCGCTGCGCCGTGGCGCCGCGATGTCACGAGGCGCGCCACGCCACGAAGGTAGCGACGGCCCCGGGTGATGATGAGGTCCTTCGCCAGGGCCGGGTGTCCGGCGGCGTAGAGCGCTAGACGCGAGGCCAGGCGCCAGCCACTCCGTCGGACCATGGCGTTCATGTGCGACGTCGTGTCGGTGGCACCCAGGAGGGTGCCGACCAGTTCACCCTGTTCGTCGACCGCCGCCAGGCTGATGGCGTCGGGCGCCTCGATCCAGGCCCGGTAGTAGGCACGCATGAATGCCGGACCGTATCGGACGAGGAACTCCATGTCGAGCACGCGCGCGTGCAACGCGGCGGCCACTGCGACGTCGGTCCGAGTGAGCGGCCGGACCCGGACCGGTTCGGTCATCGTCGACCGGTAGGATGTTGGACGCAGAGGTCACTGCCACTTACCCGCATGATAGGAAGACCCTACCAAATTGACTCGATTCCTTTGACGCGTCGCAGTGTGACACGCACCGATCAATTTCACTCACCGCGGTGCCGCCGGTAACGCGACGCACGCGGCGCCGCCGAGCGGTCATGCGCCGCCGCGCTCTCCTCGGCGCGGTGCTCGTCGCCCTCGTGGTCTGGGCGGTGTCCTCGATGTTCTCGGGCGGGTCGCCACACGCCGCCACGACGTCAACAACGTCGACGACGACCACGACCACCACGACGACCACGACGACCATCGTGCCGTCGGGTGCCTCGCATTACGCCGTGGGGACGATCGCGCTCACTCTCCAGGAGCCCGTCGCCACCGGGACTCCGGCGCGGACCCTGCCGACCACGGTCCTGTTCCCCGCCGTGGGCCCCTCGGGCGCCCCGGTCTCGGGCGCGGCCACTCCGGACCGTGCGAGTGGCCCCTACCCGCTGGTCGTCTTCTCCGAGGGCTTCCCCATCAGTCCCAACGCCTACGGCCAACTCCTCGACGCCTGGGCCAGCGCCGGGTACGTCGTCGCGGCGCCGACGTACCCCTTCACCGATCCCTCAGCCCCCGGGGGCCTCAACGAGAGCGACATCATCAATCACCCGGCGGACCTGCACTTCGTGATCTCCTCGCTGTTACAGGCCACCGCGGGTTCCAGCGGCGCGCTGTCCGGGCTGATCCGCGCTAACCGGATCGCGGTGATCGGGCAGTCCGACGGTGGTGACGTGAGCCTGGCCGCGGTGAGCAACTCGTGTTGCAGGGATCCGCGGATCTCGGCCGCGATCATCCTCTCGGGTGCCGAGTTGACCTCGTTCGGCGGGACGTACTTCACGGGCCAGCCCGCCGTCCCCCTGCTCGTGGTGCAGGGCACCGCCGACACCGTCAACGTACCGGCGTGCAGTGTGCAGATCTACGACCAGGCGCCGCAGCCCAAGTACTACCTCTCGCTCTTGGGCCAGAGCCATCTGAGCGCGTACCTCTACGCGGGCGCGCCACAGGACGTGGTGGAGAAGGTCACGATCGACTTCTTGAACGCCTACCTCAAGGGTTCGTCGGCGTCACTCGGTACCATGACGTCCGACGCCACGGTGGCGGGCCTCGCGGGCCTGTCGCGTGCGCCGACCATCGGGCCGCCTCTGGCCCCCCTCGGCGGGACGTGCGAGGGGGCTCCCACCTGAGCGCACAACCCTGTGAGGGCCAACGGCGCCGTCGATGGCCCGCGGCGACTAGCTCGAGGGTTTGGTCCCGCGCACGACCGCTGCCTCCTGCACCACGACGCTGACGGTGATGTCACGGAAGCCGGCCGCCTCGAAGAGGCGACTCCACGCCTCGGGGGTGATCGGTCGTTCGTGCACCCGTAGGAGGTAGCGCCCCGCGTTCTTCAAGATCCTCCAGTAGCCGGGTATCCCCTTCTTGGCCATGGAGCGCACCTTGCTCGCGATGATCTCGCGGTCCCGCGTCGTGGACCCTCGCCCGAGCATCATGTCCGAGATGACGAACTGCCCTCCCGGACGCAACCATCCGAAGGCCGCGGTCACGATCTTGGCCTTGTCGGCGTCGACCAAGTGGTGCAGCGCGTAGTTGGTGATCACCAGGTCGACGCTGGCGGGGGGCAACGTGAGGCGCTCGATCGGCGTCGCGACGCCTCGCACGGTGGTGATGCCCTCCGCGGTGGCGCGAGCCTGCATCCTTTCGATCATGGCCGGGCTCACGTCGACACCGAGGACGTTGGCGCCCTCGTGCGCCAGGATCAGCGCGAGTCGTCCCGTGCCACAGCCCAGGTCCACGCAGTCCATTCCGGGGCGCAGGTCGCACATCTCGATGGCCCGAGCCGACACCTTGGCCATGCCGGCGTCGTTGTGCTGGTCCCACGTGTCGGCGCGGCGGCCCCACTTGCGCGTCTGGGTCCGGATCGAGACGGCGGTGCCCAACTTCGTCCTCCACGACGGCACGCCGGAAGAATCGTGTCGCCCGGAGGGCCCGTTTTCGATGTTGCTCATAGTGACCTTCCCTGGGGGGCGTGAGGATGAACCCGGACAATCGTACTGATGCGACGAGGTGTCGCGTGCCACGAAGGCCTCGACCCAAGGTCGAGGACCACGTCGACGGGCGCGGGTCCACGCGACGCACCCTCGTCACCACGGCCCGTGTGGATCCCGTTCCGGTCGACGGGTGACCAGGGGGATCTCGCGACGGATTGAGGTCGTCGACTCAGATGGCTCATCGAACCAGTCTCTCAATCGAACATAACGGTACGTTAAGAATCGAGGGAATAATCTCGCAGGGTGTGCGTCGGACGCCCGAATCAGCACTCTCGACGCGGGTCGACGGACCCGACTACCTCTCGGCGCGGTCTCGGCGGTGCAGCGATGTCACTCTGGGTGACGGTGTTCAACGGGAAACCCCCCGGCGCGGCTCCGTGGACTTCTCGCGCCCTCACGTGCTTGTCCAACGTGCTGGGCGACGTGGTGGGACGACGCGGTGTGACAAGGGGTGAGCGGCCGCCGGCCCGGAGCGTCCGGGTCGGCGGCCACCGTGGATCAGCTGCAGAGCAGGAATGCCGGCAGGTGACCGTACTGCGACGCGTCGAGCAGGTTGTTGAACGCCCGCACGACGTCAGGGTACGCCTTGGCGGCGGTGATGCCGCTCTGGTACATCGAGATCAGGCCCGTCTCGATGGTCACACCCAACTGACACGACGCCGTCCTCGTGGTCGGCGCGGTCGCGCCAGTGGTGCCCGTGCCCGGGATGGCGACCGCGTGCGCGGTCATCAACGCCGTGATCGTGGCGACGTGCTGGGTCTCTGACTGGATGATGTTAGTGAACGGCTTGAACGCGCCCAACTTCGTGACGATGTTCTGATACGTCGCCAGGGCGTAGCGCTCTTGACTCAGGGCCGTGGTGAGCGCGGTACTGAGCGCGGTGCTCGCCGGGACCGTGGAGATCGGCACCGGGACCGGTGTCTTCAGCATCACCGACGTGGCGACCCGGTAGCGGGCGCGGAACAGGCCGTGCACCGTCACCGATTGTCCGAGCTGCAGGGCCGTGCCGGTGGTACGAGTCGAGTTCAGCGTGAACACCGACTTCGTGGTCGTCATGATGGTGTAGCGCGTGACGCCTCCGAGAACGGTGAACTGGTGCTGCGGTGCGTTGACGGCGACCACCGTCCCACCGAGGACGAACGTCTTGGCGGGAGGACCCCCCGCGTACGCCGACGTGGCCACGACGTCCGAGGCCACCACCGTCATGCCCATCGAGGCGACCAGCATCAGCGCCGCCAGCGATCGCTTCTTCATTGTGATCATCTTCTTCTCCTTAACTAGGACCTACGACTTCAACCTAAGAACCCGCGGTCGATCTCAGTAGGGGAGAAGGTCACCGCGTGATCTCGGACCCACGCGAGCTCGCGCTTCGTCCGCGTCGCGATGTTGACCGGCGGTCGCGTCGCACCCGAAGCGTCACGACGAGCACCGTGGCACCACGGTGCGTACGTGAGTGGACCTACTGCCCTTTCGACTCGCTCGCGCGCTCGATACGTTGCCGGTGAGGGTCAGTTGCGACCCAGGAGGTGGACCAATGATGAGTTCACGAATGAATCCCAGTCGCGGGTTTCGCGTCGTACTACTGGCCTCGACCCTGGTCGTGGCCGGAGTGAGTACGGTCGTCTCGGTACCCTCGGCGTCGGCCATATCAACGCAGTTGCAGTGGAAGACGGTCGCCAACTTCAGTGACATCCCCCCCGGGGGTGCGGCCAGTGCGAACTTCAACAGTTTCAATCAGCCCTCGGTCAATGATGCGGGTCTCGTCGTCTTTCGGGCGCGGACCAAGGCCGCGCAGGGCGGCCAACCGGTGCGCGGTATCTACACCCGCTCGATGGCGAGTTCGAACCAACCGATCTCGACGGTGGCCGAGGTGGGTGACACCGTGCCGGCCCCCAACAACACGGCCGCCACGTTCAACGAGTTCCCCTCATTCCCTCGCATCGACGCCACGAGCTCGAACGTCGCGACGCGCGGTCAGTCGTCGCCGGTTATGTCGGTGACCCTGCCGGACCTCACGACGACCAAGACCGGCACCAGTGGGGTCTACGTCACGACGGGTGCGTCACTCGAGACGGGCGTCTCACTACTCGGCAACGTGCCGGGTTACGAGATCTACTCCGTACCGGGTGCGCCGGCCGGCACGAAGTTCGATCAGTTCCCGGGCGCGTCGTCGATCACCGGCGACACGCTGGTCTTCAAGGGCAACTACACCATCGGAACGTCCACGGGACTCACCGGTGACTTCTATCGCGACCTGAGTAGTCCGACCAATGCCGTCCAGCTGATCGCCGATTCGTCGACGACGATCCCCGGCACGTCGGTGACCTTCGGTTCCACCGCGCCACCCAGTGCCGCCGCCGGGCAAGCGGTGTTCACGGGGTGGGACAACGAGGACAACCCGACCGTGGGCGGCATCTACCTCGCCGACCTGACACCGAACCCCGCACTGACGACGGTCGCGAGCATCGGTGAGGCCGTACCGGGCCAGGGGGGAGCCACCTTCTCCAACTTCGGCGAGGGCCTCTCCTTCGACGGTCGCTACGTCGGCTTCTGGGGGTCGTGGGGTGGGGTGACGAGTGGCCCGACGTTGACCTGTCCGACTGACGGCAACGCCGACCTGATCGCCTACTGTCTGGCCCACGACAACGGGTACACGCCGCTCGTGCCGGTGCACCAGGGTGTCTTCGTCTACGACACCACCACCGACACCCTCACCACCGTGGCGACCGACGACTCTCGCTTCTCCAGCTTCCAGTACTGGGTGTACTCGGGTGCCCCCCCGGGAGTGGGCAGTGGCGACGCCACCATGGAGCCGCCGCGCTGGCGGGTGTCGGCGTTCGTGGCCGTGTCGGGTCTGAGTGGCACTAGTGGTTACCAGGTGGCCTTCAAGGCGACGACGACCGACGGCGTCGACGGGATCTACGTGGGCCAGGGGCCCACGTCCCCGCGACTGCTCGCCGCGGTGCGTACGGGTGACGCGGGCAGTGGCGTCGGCTTCGATTCCACCGCCCCCACCGGCGAGGTCGTGACCTCGCTCGGGCTCGAGCGAGACGGATTGCGCAATGGCCATCTCGCGATCAACGCCGCGATGTTGGATCCGACCACGGCGGCCGGGTGGGGTGGGGTCTACGTGACGTCGCTACCCAACGCCCTGGCGGTGGAGGACCAGTCCATCGCCTTCGACCCTTTGGTGGGGGCGTATCCGGGCGACACCCAGCCACTGACGGCGATCAGCAGTTCCGGATACCCCGTCACCTATAGCGTCGACCCGTCGTCGGGTGCCGGCGTGTGTTCGGTGAGCGGGTCCGCGGTGACCTTCAACCTGCTGGGCACGTGCGTCGTGGCCGCTGACGTCGCGGGCGACGCGTCCTACAACGCCGGCCACAATACCTTGGCGATCGACGTCACCAAGCGCCCCCAAGTGATCACCTTCACCGCACCCTCGGTCGTCTACCTGGGCTTCAACTACACGTTGGGGGCCACGTCCAGTGCGGGATTGCCCGTCAGTTACACGTTGGACACCGCAGCGTCGTCGCCCGACGCCTGCACCCTCGTCGGCAACGTGGTGACATTCACGTCGTTGGGCGCCTGCGTGATCAACGCGGACCAGGCCGGTAGCGATATCGTCGAGGCGGCGCCGACGGCGAGCGTCACGATGAATGTCGTCGCGCGTCCCCCCGTCGTCATCCCGCCGAGCGTGACGCCGCCGAGCGTGACGAATCCGGCTCTCCTGCCACAGGTCATCACGGTGCCGCCGGCTCCGGTGGCCAGCGTGGGTGGCACCTACGTCCTCAGTGCGACCACTGACTCGGGACTTGGCGTGGTCTACGAGGTGGACGCGACGAGCACCAATGGGGTGTGTTCCTTGAGCGGAGCGACGCTGAGCTTCCAAGGGGTCGGGACCTGCGTGATCAACATCAGCCAACCCGGTGATGGCACCCACGCCGCCGCGACGACGCAGATGCGCATCAAGGTCGGTGCCATGACCTCCTCCGTGGTGGTGACGCCGGGCTCGAAGAGCTTGCGCTACGCCCAGACCCTTCGCGTGAACGCCAGGGCCTCCTTCGCGGTCGGTACGGCGACGGGCAAGGTGCAGTTCCGCCTCGACGGTCGCCGCCTGGGATCGCCGGTGACTGTCGTGAAGGGAGTGGCGCTGAGCCCCTCGCTGTTGAGCGCGACGGGACACCCGCTGTGGCCAGGGACCCACACGGTCTCGGCCGTGTTCACGCCGAGCGACCCCGTCAGGTACCGCACGGCGACGGCTTCGGTGAAGTACTACGTGAAGCAGGTCGCCACCACGTTGCGCGTCGTGGTTCGTTCTGACGTGCTGACGGCGACGGTGTCGCCGGGAGGCGCGAAGGCGAGTGGCGTCGTGACCTTCCACCTCGCGGGCAAGGTCCTCGGGCGCGTCCTCGCCCACAACGGCGTCGCGACGCTTCGCGCCGTGCTGAAGCCGAGCCAGGCCGCCCAGGTGAGCGCGAGCTACGCCGGCAATATGTTCATGGTCGGCTCGATCGCCACACGAGCGTCGTATCAGCCCTGACCTCACGGACCCCGTCCCCGCGCCGGCACTCCGGCCGAGGGACGGGGTCCTTTCGTCGTCCGCATACCCCTGGTGCACGGTCCGGGACCAGTGTCCAGTGTCCAGTGTCCAGATTCCAGTGTTCGATGCGTCGAGGTGGGTGAGCGCGATCGAGGTCACCCGCAGTCGAACCTGAGGAACGTCCCTCGGTCATGACACGTCGCGTCGTTGACCCGTCTCGGGTGGTCGGGCGCGTCGAGGTCGCCAAGGGGCTCTCCACAGCGGGCGTGACACGAAGAGGAGAGACCCTGCGTGAACGCCCTGGGAGATCGCGTGACGGCCACGAATAGTCTCGACCTATGGTGCGACTGACGGCGCGCAACTCCTGGCGACGACGTCGGGGGTTCGCGCGCACTTGGGTGATGGGCCTGTCCACGGTTCTGGCGGTCTGGGTGGTGCCCGCGCAGACCATCGCGATCGCCGGGTCGTTGACGGCCGCGTCGCCCAGTGCCGACTGGCTCGGTTACCACGCGACCCCCAGCGGTGCCGGAGTCGCCCGAGGGGTGAGTCAGGTGGACACCACGCGGCGACGCTGGACGTCGCCGGTGCTCGACGGCGAACTCTACGGCGAACCCTTGGTCTTCGCCCACGAGGTCCTCGTCGCCACGCAGAACGACTCCCTCTACGCACTCTCGGCCAGTGATGGCGCGGTCCTGTGGCGTCGGCACCTGGCGAGTCCCGTCGCGTCGTCGTCGCTGCCCTGTGGGGACATCTCGCCGGTGCTCGGCATCACGGGCACGCCGGTGATCGACGCGGCCCGTCGCGAGATCTTCGTGATGGCCTTCGAGGTCGACCGCGGGCGGGCTCGTCACGTCATCTACGGAATCAGCGTGACGAGTGGTCGGATCATGATGCGACGTGGCGTGACGACGCCCACGTCCGACCAGCGGCCGTATCTCAATCGAAGCGGCCTGGCGATCGACCGTGGTCGCCTCGTCTACACCTTGGGGGGGAACTACGGTGACTGCGCGAACTACCACGGGGTGGTCGGGTCGCTACGCGAGGACGGGTCGGGTCCGGAGGCGACCTTCGTGGTCGACCGGGCCCGCGGCCAGCGCGAGGGCGCCGTCTGGATGGGAGGCGCGGCCGCGGTGGTGGATACGCGCGGTAACGTCTGGGTCGCCTCCGGCAATGGTTCGGTCACCAGTGCGGGCCAGCCCTACGACCACAGCGACGCGGTGCTCGAGCTGTCGTCGGCGATGAGGCTCGAGGGCTTCTTCGCTCCCTCGACGTGGGTCCAGGACAACGCGAGCGACGCCGACCTCTCGGTGGCGCCGGTGGTGATGGGCGACGGCCTCGTCGTGGCGACGGGGAAATCGGGCCGGATCTACTCGCTGCGGGCCTCGCACCTCGGCGGCGTGGGAGGTCAACTCACCCAGATCGATTCCGGCTGTGGCGACGTCATCGACGGTGGCGCTGCGTTTCAAGGTGACGTGGTCTACTTGCCGTGCGCCGCTGGTCCGCTCGCCGTACGGGTGGGTCGCAGCGGTCACCTCGACGTGCTCTGGCGCGCCACTTCAGGCGGTGGGCCGCCGATCGTGGTGGGGCGACGGGTGTGGAGCATCGGCGCCGACGGTGTGCTCTACGGCATCGACGTCGCCTCGGGCGAGGTCGCCCAGCGCGCGAACCTGGGTCCTCTCTCGAACCACTTCTCGACGCCCAGCGTGGGTGCGGGCCTGCTGCTGGCGCCCACGTCTCGCCAAGTCGTCGCCTTCAACGCTCACTGAGCGACGCCGAGAGCACGCGGGGGGAGACGTGAATGTGCGTTGCCACCCTCTGGGGTCTCGGGCGCGCGGGGCTCGCCGACCATAGGGAGAGAGCCTCCGCGGGTGTCGCGACGCGAGGTCGACGCAGTGTCGCCCGCGGCCGTGAGGCAGCGTCCTCGTGACCAGGACCTCCAGCGCATTCGCAAGATTCTTTAAGGGCGCGCCCGCCTGGCGTTCGATAAAATTGGTGCGTAGTCAAGGACGTCATCGTCACCGAGTATCAGTCGATGACCGTCGCCGGTGGCCCGGTCTCAGCGGCCCCATGACCACTGGGTGGGTGTCAGGCCCACTGAACGCGACGGCGTCCCCGACGCACCGGTGGCGGCGACGTGAAGAGAGGGCGAGGCGGGACCCGCATGGGGATTTCGAACACCGAAGCGACTCCCGCGGCGAAGGACGAGTGAAGGGGGAGGCCATGCCGTTGTCGGAACATGAGAGGAGGGTCCTCACCAGCCTGGAGGAGTCTCTGAAGAACGACGCCCACTTCGTCAGCCGCGTGGGCCACGTCCGTTTCTCCTCGCGACGCCGCCGGCGCCGACTCGTGGGCGCGGCGGGGTTCGTGGTGGGCACGGTGGTCATGGTGGCGTCCTACACGCGCTCGGTCCTCGTAGGGATCCTCGGCGCGGCGATGATGACCGGTGCGGCACTCCACTTCGTCACCGCGGATCGCCACTCCGATCTGCACCCCCTGGAGGGACCGACCGACGAGGGATGACCACCATCGCCGTGGGGCGGGCGTCGGTCAGTGGCCCGACTCGGCGAGGAGGACGTCGGGCACCTGGTCCAGGGTGAGCAGGATCGTCTCGGCCAGGGCTCTTGCCGAGGCGGGGTCGAGTTCGAGGGCCACCCGCGCGCTCGGGCCCCGCTCCTGATTGCGCACGTCGATCATGAGGGCGTGTCCGGCGGGGAAGTGTACGGGGTGGTCGAAGTACACGCTCGCACTCGTCATGCCCACCCAGCCCTCGAGAGTCTTGCCGCTGGCGCGAAGTTCGATGTTCGCCGTCTGGTACGTGCACATCAGGCGACCGTCCTCTCGAGGAAGCTGAACACCTCGCGCCACCCCTCCAGCGCCGCCTCGGGACGGAAACTCGGGCGGTCGACGTTGAAGAAGGCGTGGGCCGCACCGTCGAAGGTGCGGAAGTGGTAGTCCTTGCCGGCCGCGGTGAGGGCGTCGGCGAGCACCTGATTCTGCTCCGGTGACGGGTACTGGTCGTCGGCACCGAAGAGTCCGAGTACCGGACCCCGCAGGTTCCCCACCTCGGCCACGATCGCCGTCGCCCGCAGGGGGGACTCGGCGGGGGAGTCGACGACCGTGAAGGCCCCGTAGCAGTCGATCACCGCGTCGAGGGGGAGTCGACATCCGGCGAGGAGCGACTGACGTCCACCCGAGCAATAACCGATGGAGGCGACCTTCGAGTTCGACGTGGCGAGCGAACGCAGGTGGGCCATGGCCCCCGCGACGTCACCCACCAAGCGTTCGTCGGGGACCCCACCCGACGCGCGGGCCGTGGCGGCGGCGTCGTCGGGAGCGGCGCCCGGGGCCTCGCGGTGGTAGAGGTTGGGCATCAGGGCGGCGTAACCGTTCGCGGCGAACTTGCGCACGATCTCCTTGGTCGCCTCGTCGTAACCGGGCATGTGGTGGATCACGACGATCGAGCCGCACGTGTCCACGTCGGTGGGCAGGCCGAGGTAGGCCTCGATCTCGTCGCCGCCGTGTCCGGATATGGTGATCGTCTCGGCGCGCAGGTCGTGGGTCATGTCTCCTCCTCGTTGGCATCACGCCGACGGGCATCGACGACGCGTGGGGTACAGCCGGAACGTTCGCTCCGTGGCGGCGTCGCTTCGTCCTCCGACGACTCGATCCGCCGCAGGCAGTGTATTGCCAATCAGGGGCGACGATGTCGTCGCCCCACCTGTGCAGCTCCAAACGGCCACTCGACACCGTGGCCGTTCTGCGCGCGATGTCGCGCCACGTCCGTGGTCCCGCGTCATGGTCCCCACGACCTACAATCGCTGCACCTGTGAAGTTCCACGCCCTCGCCCTCGACACCCTCTTCATCGTCCTCTTCGTGGCGATCGGCCGCTCCGCCCACGAGCACGGCATCTCCCTGGCGGGGATGACGTCGACCCTCTGGCCCTTCGTCACGGCGCTCGCCGTCGGTTGGCTGGTCACGCGCCAACGTCGCCACTCGGGGGAGGCGCCCATGGACGGCGTCGTCATCGTCCTGGTGACGGTGGCGCTGGGCATGGTGCTGCGCGTCGTCTCCGGACAGGGGACCGCGGTCGCCTTCATCCTCGTGGCGCTGAGTTTCTTGACCCTCTTCCTCGTAGGTTGGCGAATGGTGGCGCGCCTGGTGCTGCGACGTCGCTGACGGCGCGATGCCTGGCCGCGAGGGGTTCTCGCGGGGGTCCACGACCGGCGCGACGGGGTGATGGTTGATACCCTATGGGGTATATGATTAGATGGAGGAGTTGGGGAACGCAGTGCGGGAAGGTGCACGCGAGCTCCTCGGCCCCGTTGTGAATCCCACCATTGGAAAGAAAGTTGGAAATCATGTGTCATCGGACCACCTGTCGTCGTTGCGGTAAGGCCACCTGGGCGGGTTGCGGCAATCACGTCGAGCAAGCCCTCAAGGGCGTGGCCAAGGCGGATCGCTGCAGTTGCGCCAACGAGCCGGCCAGCGGCGGACTGCTGTCGCGCCTCCTCGGACGATGAGGGGCGACGCGGCGCGGAGGTGGCAACACGATCTCGCCGCGTGGTCCCTCCCGGAGTCGATCACCTCGGCGGCACCGCAGAGCCCCTGGATACATCCGCCAGTACTCTTCGAGGTCCCCGAGGTGATCGACACCAACCCCTCGCACGAACGAGCTCGTGAGGCCCTCGACGACGGTGCGAGCGTGCTGGACGTCGGATGCGGCGGCGGCATCGCGGCCTTCGCGCTCACGCCACCGGCGACGCGCGTCATCGGTGTCGACCACCAGGGCGAGATGCTCGAGATGTTCGCGGCGAACGCGTCGCGTCGCGGCGTCGCAGCGCAGACCTTCGAAGGTTACTGGCCAGCGATCGCGAATGAAGTGCCTCGGGCCCAGGTGGTCACCGCGCACCACGTCGTCTACAACGTCGGCGACATCGTCCCGTTCCTCAGAGCGCTCAGCGACCACGCGTCGCGTCGCGTGGTCCTCGAGATGCCCGAGCGTCACCCGCTCTCCACCCTCTCGGGTGCGTGGCGGCACTTCTGGCGGATCGAGCGCCCCGAGGACCCCACGCCGGACGACCTACTGGCCGTCCTCACGGAGATGGGGATCGACGCGTCGATCCAACGATGGAGTGGGTCGCTACGCGCGGAGCAGGACCTCGACCAGGCCGCGCACTTCACCAGGATCAGGCTGTGTCTGGGGGCCGAGCGCGAGAGCGAGGTGCGCGACTACCTTCGCGCGAACCCGACACCCTCGACGAGGGAGCTGGCCACGATCTGGTGGGACGTCTAACGCCGAGGTCGTCGTGTCGCCAGAGCGCGTGCGCAGGCGTCGCTGGCGCCGGGCAACCGGTGTCGATGACGCGCGAGGAACGAGTACGCCGGCGACGCGACCCACGAGAGTGGCGGCGTCAGGAGAAGAAGGCCGAGAGCCCGCCACGGCCACGACGTGGCCAGGAGGGACCGCGCGACGGCGGCCGCACCCGCGTCGCGTCGTGAGCCCTCGAGCCACCACAGCGACTCGTCCAGCTCGCGGCGCGAGGGGATGTCGAGCAGCGGATGTTGGGCGTGGACCCGCTGGGCGGCGATGGCGATCGGCACGGGCGAGCGCCATCGCTCTTCGAGCCATCGAGCACCCCTGGTGCAGAGGGCGCAGTCGCCGTCGAAGATGAGGATCCGCTCAGGTGGCGGCCCGGTCGTGTTCGGGTGTCCGGGGTCGCTCGAGGTGGGTGTCGTAGTGTGATCCTATGGGCCGACGTTTGCTCTTCGTCCTGGGATTGATCGCTGCCGCGACGGGCGGTTGGATCATTCACCACGAGAAGGCGATCAGCGACGCGTGCAACGTCGCAATGACGAATACGTCGCCGGGCGTCGCGGTGAGCCCCACGTGCCTCAACATCGTCTGGCCCTACTCCGAGGGCTTCGCGCTGCTCATCGTGGGGGCGATCTTCGTCTTCGCCGGACTGATGCTGACCCGACGCGTGATGTCCGGCGAGCGCCAGTACATGAAGGACCTGCGCGCGGGTCGCTACGACCGCGAGAATGATCACCTCAATGCCCACCACTTCAACCTGCAGTACCGTCCGCAGGTGGGTGTCGCTCGGCGTGAGGGTCCCGACGGGAGCTCGTCGGGACTCTGAGGAGCCTCAGGACAGGACGCGTCGTCGGAAGTTGCGCAGCCCCAGTGAGAGGAAGCCCGCGCAGAATCCGATGAGGACCGGGTAGATCACGACCAGGGGCAGGTGCGCGACGTCGGTGAACGACGCGCGCATCCCCTCATTGACGTAGAGCAACGGGTTGACCAGGACCAGGGTCTGCAGCCAGTGCCACGATCCGACCTTCACCGGGGCCAGACGCGACCACTCGTAGTACGTGCCGCCGAGGAACGTGATGGGCAAGATGATGAACCCGAACATCAGTCCGATGTTGCGCGGCTCGAAGCTGGTGCCGAGGACGAGACCAAGTGAGCCCATGGCCAGGCACGCCAGGGGTACGAGGGTGAGCATGACGAGCCAGTGCACGTGGATCGACGCCTCGACGCCGCGGGCGTGGACCAGCGCGGCGATCGGCAGGACGATGGCCGCCGAGACCATGCCCTGGATGGCCCCCGACAGCACCTTCTCGAGCGCCACCAGCCAGATCGGGCACGGCGCCTGGACGCGGTCCTCGATCTCACGGGTGAAGCCGAACTCCTGGGACATGACGAGGGCGACGGACTGCACCCCCTGGAACATGATCGAGATGCCGACCACCCCCGCCACCAGCACCGTGGCGAAACTGACCTGCGCGGCGGGTGCGCTCCCGCCTACCGACTGGCCGATCTTGGGGAAGACGAAGAGGAACACGAAACACAGGAGGAACGGCTGGATCACGGTGCGCAGCAGGAAGAGCCTGAGGTCCTTACGCAACACCGTGACGTCACGCGACAGCAACGCGAGCAGCGCCGAGCGGCCCGCGGCGAAGGGTGAGCGGGCCGTGGCGTCGGGCGCATCGCGGTTCGTCGAAGGGCTCATCAGTCGCGCAACTCCTTTCCCGTCAGGTTGATGAAGACCGTTTCGAGGGACGGTTCGGCGATCGAGAGGTCCTGGATGATCGCGCCGCTGTCCTCCGCGGCGGAGATGACGCTGGTGAGTGGGTGCTCCCCTCCCGCCACGTGCAACTCCACGCCCTGCTCGACGGTGCGGACGTGGCGTGCACCGGGGACGCGGGTGAGGAGCGCGGACGACAGCGCCGCGAGGTCACCGGTGGCGGTGAGTGAGATGATCGTGTCCACGCCCGTCGACCTCTTGAGTCCCTCGGGGGTGTCGAGGGCCAGAATCGCACCGTGGTCCATGATGGCCACCCGGTCGCAGAGTTGGTCGGCCTCTTGCATGAAGTGCGTGGTCAACAGGATGGTCTGACCCTCGGCGTTGAGTTGCTCGAGGATCTCCCAGAGCGCCAGACGGCTCTGGGGGTCGAGTCCCGCGGTGGGCTCGTCCATGAACAGCACGGCCGGTCGATGCAGGATCGATCGCGCCACCATCAGGCGTTGGGCCATGCCCCCCGACAGCGCGTAGACCGACGCGTCGGCCCATCGGCTGAGTTGGAACTGCTCGAGGAGACGCGAGGCGGCGCGTCGCGACTCGTCCGCGCCCATGCCGAACAGGCGTCCGTGGAAGTAGAGGTTCTCGGTGACGCTGAGTTGGCGGTCGAGGGTGTTGGACTGTGAGACGACGCCGATGAATTGCTTGGCCCGCGCGGGATGGGCGATGACGTCGACGCCCGCCACGTGGGCCGAGCCCGAGGTGGGGACCACTCGCGTGGTGAGCATCCCCGCGGTGGTGGTCTTGCCGGCACCGTTGGGTCCGAGCAGACCGAAGATCTCGCCGGCGTTCACGCGCAGGTCGAGGCGGTCGACGGCGAGGAAGTCAGTGCCGGCGTAGCGCTTGGTGAGTCCCTCGGTGACGATGACCGGTGAGGTGGTGGGGCTCGACACGGGGCCAGCCTACGCAGTGCGACCGTCCGCGGTGACCACGACGCGGTGACCATGACCCGACGACGAGATCACGACGACGAGATCACGATGACGAGATCACGATGACGAGGACCCGTCCACGCGGCGACGCTTCGCCCTCGCAACTCAGTCCGCTGCGGTCCGGGACCGCGCGAGGGCGCCGTTCGACCAGGAGTCGGCGGAAGCGGTCACTAGGGTGGAGGCGTGCGTCGACGTGGACTGGCCTCTCTGGCGTGGGCCTCGGTGCAGGACCTCTTTGACCAGAGAACGGCCTTCGGCCGACTCGCTCTGGTGCACGTGGTGATGATGGCGGGCGACACGCTGGTCACCGTGTCGCTGGCGGGCTCCCTGTTCTTCTCGGTGTCGCCCACCGAGGCCAAGTCGAAGGTGCTCGCCTACTTGCTCCTCACGATCGCTCCCTTCGCGGTGGTGTCGCCCATCCTCGGTCCCCTCATCGACCGCTCGGCCAACGGTCGGCGGATCCTGGTGGCGCTCTCAGCGGGCGCGCGGGTCCTGTTGTGTTGGTCGATGAGCCAGCACCTCAACTCCCTCTGGCTCTTCCCCGAGGCCTTCGCCGTGTTGATCTCCTCCAAGCTCTACGGCGTCACGCGGGGCGCCCTGGTGCCGGAGATGGCGCGCACCGACCAGTTCCACGAGCACACCACCGGCGTGGGTCACGCGGGCTGGCCCAATGAGGGCGCCCGCCAGGTTCGCGGATTCGCGGGATTCAACGCGCAGTTGACGCTGCTGGGCACGGTGAGTGGGATCATCGCGGGGTCGATCGGCGCGGCGGTGCTCAAGACTCTCGGCGCGACCAGCGTGCTCGTCGTGGCGTCGGCGGTGTTCGCGGGGGCCACGGTGGCGAGCGTGCGGCTGCAGCGCCCCAACCGGGTGGTGCGCGAGGAGGCCAACATGAGCCCGGGCGAGCGCGACCTGCACGTGCTGAACCCCCTGGGCGAGGCCGAGGTGACCTGGGGGCTGAGCGCGTCGGCGTTGATGCGCTTCGGCGTGGGATTCAGCTCGTTCCTCCTGGCCTTCGGACTACGACGCGAGCACGCGGGTCTGCAGTGGTTCGCCCTGGCTCTCTCGGCCAGCGCGGTGGGTTCCTTGCTGGGACTCGGCGTCGTCACCCGGGTGCGCAGCGCCCTGGGCGAGTCGACGTTGCTGGCGCTGGCCATCCTGGCTACGGGTGTGGGGGCGGGTCTGGCCTCGCGCCATCCCACCTTGATCGTCCAGACGACGATGGCGGGTTGGCTGGGACTGGGTGCGGCGGTCGCCCAGCCGAGCTTCGACGCGATCACCCAGCGCCTCGTGCCGAGTGGCGCGCAAGGGCGGACCTTCGCGCGCTTCGCGGTCCGCCAGCAACTCGCGTGGGTGTTGGGGGCGCTGATACCGGTGGCGATCAGTCTCGACTTCGCGGCCGGTGACCAGTTCCTCGCCCTCGTGTTGGTGCTGGGCGGCGTGATCTACGTGATGGGTCGTCGAGTGAGCCATCACGGAACTTAATTGATTCGGGTCAAGTATGATTAAATCAGATATGGCGATGACCTCGATGACGGCGTTGACCGGACCTGACCCGGCGCCGTCACCCCACGTGGTCATCGTGGGCGGAGGCTTCGGGGGGCTCGAGGTGGCTCGGGGGCTGGCGGGCCAGCGAGTGCGTGTGACCATCGTCGATCGACACAACTTCCACACGTTCCTGCCCTTGCTCTACCAAGTGGCGACCGCCATGCTGGAGCCCGCCGAGGTGGCCTATCCCATCCGCACGGTCTTCGGCAAGGCTGACAACGTCCGCTTCCGCCACGGTCAGGTGCGCCACGTGGACCACGAACGTCAGGTCGTCGTCCTCGGAGACGACACCGAGATCGCGTACGACCACCTGGTGATCGCGACGGGGGCGACCGCCGCCTTCTTCGGCATCCCGGGCGCGTCGCAGCACGCGATCCCCCTCTACTCCCTGGCCGACGCGCGACGCCTGCGCAACCGACTCCTCTCGTCCCTCGAGCACGCCGACGCGGTCGCCGACACCGCACCGCTCGGGCTGAACTTCGTGATCGTGGGAGGCGGACCGACCGGCGTCGAGACCTCCGGCGCCCTCTCAGAACTCATCAAGACCGTCATCAAACGCGACGGACTCCGGTTGGACCCCACGCGAGTGCGCATCATCCTGGTCGACATGGCGCCGCGGCTACTCACGCCCTTCCCGGAGAAGGCCAGCGCCTACGCGCTCAAGGAGCTCGAACGCATGGGGGTCGAGGTCGAATTCGGCCGCAGCGTGGTCGAGGTCGAGGAGCACGCAATTCGATTCGCCGACGGCGAACGTCTTCGCGTGGCGGCCGTCATCTGGGCCGCCGGCGTCACCGCGACCGGCACCCTGGCGACGGACGTCCAAGCCGATGCCGGTCCCGGCGGCCGGGTGCGGGTGTCGCCGTCGCTGCAAATCCTCGATCGACCCCACGAGTGGGCCGTGGGCGACGCCGCGGCGATTCCCAACCCCGATGGTGGGTATTACCCGCAACTGGCTCCCGTGGCCATGCAGTCGGGGCGCCACGTCGCGGCGCAGATCGTGCGTCAGGGCGAGGGCAAGCCGCCCTTGCCCTTCAAGTTCCACAACAAGGGCATCATGGCGACCATCGGGCGCCACGCCGCCGTGGCCACCCTGCCCAAGGGGCCGACGGTCAAGGGGACGTTGGGCTGGATCGCCTGGCTCGGCCTGCACCTGTGGTATCTCGTGGGATTCCGGAACAAGCTCCGGGTGATGATCAATTGGACCTGGCGCTACTTCGACTGGCCCTCGGGACCACGGCTCATCGTGGCCGACGCCGAGACCGCCGACTGAACGAGGGGTCGGGGGGTCATCGTCGGATAGCGGGACCCGCACGACCCCTCGGGCCCAAAGTCCCTCGCGTGCCATTGCCACGGCAATGTCACACTCGGTGAAGTACCATTCGTGTAGATGCATATCTGCATATGCACTTTTCGAGGAATTTACCTGATGGGGATATGTACCATTTTGACGGCGGGCAGTTGGCTGCGAGGAGCGCGTCACCCCGGGTCGCACGGGAGTCGTTCGAGATGAGCGATGCGACGACGCCACGCGCGGACGCCGTGGTCATGCTCGGCTCCCGGCGTGCGGCGATCAGTCTGGCGCCCCTCATCCGCGTGATGACGGCGTCGGAGAGGTGGAACGTCACGGTGCTCACCACCGGTGGGCCACCTCGGCACCTCGCACGAACCATGGAGTCGCTCGACGTCGTGGCCGCGGAGGACCTGGGGGTCGAGATCTCGGGCTTGTCGCAGGATGAGCTCATACGTCGGGCCATCGAGCGTAGCCACGAGGTCATCGATCGTCGTGCGCCGAGCACTCTGGTCCTCGAGGGCGCCTCGACGATGTCCCTCGGGGCGGCCCTCGCCGCCTTCTACCTCGGCGTCATGGTCGCCCATGTCACCTCGACGCAGGTGGCGTCGCCCCGGCGCACCTCGACGGCGTCGGTCAACGCCCGATTGATCGCCCAGTTAGCGCGTCTGCACTTCGTGCCCAACGTGGCCGTGTCGACCTCGTTGCTCCATCAGGGCGCCAATCCCCACGACGTCGTGATCGTCGGCGCCCCCGCGGTCGACAACTTACGTTGGGTCCTTCGCAACAAGCCGGGTCATTCCCAGTTCACGACGACGAACCGACGAGTGTTGGTGGTCCTGCGCCAGAGCGAGAGCATCACGGCGCCATTGGACATCGTAACCCAGGTGTGCGTGTTGCTGTCGCGCGACGTCGACGTCGAGATCGTCCTGCCGCTGCAGCATCGACTGGTCGTGCGCTCGGTCATCGAGGGGCGCTTGGCTTCCCGACCGAGGGTCAGATTGACCGGCGACCTGGACTATCGCGACTACGTGGCCACGCTCGAGAGCGCGGACGTCGTCGTGAGCGATTCGCTCGCGGTCCAGGCCGAGGCTCAGGCGTTGCACAAGCCCTGCGTGGTCGTTCCCGACGACTTCTTGGACGACGAGCCCGACGCGCTGTCCCAGGGGGGCGTCCGCGCCGAGGCGGCCTATCGGGAATGTCGGCGCCTGCTCGATGACGACGAGCACCGCGACGCGGCCGTTCGGGCCAGCGGCACGAGTCTCGGGGGGATCGCGTCGAACTCGATGGAACTGCGTTTGCGCACCGAGGTGATGGCGCGTCACGACGCGGCCCGCGAAGCGGCGCGACCAACCTCGTCCCAGGAGCAGGGCGTCGTCGGAGGTGTGACGTGAGCGATGAACGCGACGAGCCCGATGAGGTGGAAGGTGTCGACGGGGGCGCGACCAGCGAGGTGGGGGACCTGCGAGCGAGGGCGGCGTCACTGAGCGAGTTGGAGCGACTCAGAGCGACCGCGACGTCGCTACGCGAACTGTCGACGGGGCTCAATGAGATGGTCGAGACACTCACGCGCATCATCGCGCGTGACGAGGGTCGCCTCGAGGACTAGTGCTCGCCGTGCTCGTCGAGCAACTCGCGCAGACGTCGGCGAGTGTTCTTGGTCACCGAGGCCACGACGGCGCCGATGAACACCGACCGGTCGACGTGGACGAAGTCCTCGATCTTGAGGAGCGTGGCGGTGTCTTGGGGGTAGGTCAGGTCCCGCTCCCATCGACTGAGGTTCCCCTGCGACGTGGACAGGAGGCAGGCGACCTCGGCTTGGGACTTCTTCGACGCGACCCGTGCGCTCCTCAGCAGCGATCCGAGGGTCTGCGCCGACGACCCAGCACCGGGCTTGTCAGGTGCCATTCTCTTGCCACTCCAGTATCGATGCGCCCTCCGGTCGAGACGCTCGCAAGATCCCCACTCTGCCAAGTCGGGCCACTCGCGGCCCACGGCGCACTGCCCACAATATCCCCCTGGCTCGCGTGACTCGGTCACGACCAGCACCCACGGCGACTTCGACCAGATCACACGCGTCGAGCGGGCGTGTCGAGCGTCGCGTCGAGACGGACCAGACGACGCACTAGTGGGCGTGGAACCAATACCGGCGGAATCCGCCGTCGTTCGGGTCCAGGTAGATCGACTCGAACGCACCCCCGGCGCGTTCGATGACCCGTGCGGAGCCGACGTTGTCGACGTGACAGGTCACCAGCACGGGGTCGACACCGTGCTGGTTCGCGAGGGTCAGGCCGTGACGCAGCAGATCACTGGCGTGACCGCGGCGTCGAAAGGCTGGCCGCACGGCGTAACCCACGTGGCCGCCGCGTGCGGCCAGGAACTCGTTGAGGGTGAAGCGCACCGAGAGCTGGCCCACGAGTTCGCCGTCGACGAACCCGCCCAGGAGGGCACTGTGGACCGACCCCTCGGGAAGGTCTCGTCCCTCGGCGCGACGGGCCAGGACCGTCAGGAAGTCCTCCCACGAGCCACGGGGGTCGAAGCCCCAGAGGTACTCGAACCCCTCGCGCGCCAACTCCTCGCGCGCGCGCAGCGCGGCGGCCTCGTCGCGGCGCTCGTAGGGTCGAAGGATCAAGGGCACCTGAGTGACGCCACGGCGCGGGCCCGCGAGGGGAGTCTCACGCCAGTCGGGCCTCGAGGGCGTCGACCTGCGCGTGCAGCGCCGCGGGCAGGCGATCGCCGAATTGCGCGAAGTACTCGCGGATCCCCGGGACCTCGAGGCGCCACTCGTCCGCGTGGACCGCGAGCAGCTCGGCCATGTCCTCCGACGAGACGTTCACGCCCGTGACGTCGAGCGACTCCATGGTGGGCAGGTAGCCGATGGGCGTCTCCACCGCGTCGGCGTCGCCACCCACGCGGTTGAACACCCATTCGAGGACGCGACTGTTCTCGCCGAAGCCCGGCCACAGCCAGCGACCGTCCTCGCCCTTGCGGAACCAGTTGACGTAGAAGATCTTGGGGAGCTTCGACTCGTCGTGGTCGCGCGAGAAGCTCAGCCAATGGCCGAAGTAGTCGGCCATGTTGTAGCCGCAGAACGGCAGCATGGCGAAGGGGTCGTGGCGCAGGTTGCCGACCGCGCCCACGGCCGCGGCCGTCGTCTCGGAGGCGACGATCGACCCCATGAAGACCCCGTGGTCCCAGTCGAAGGACTGGGTCACCAGCGGCACGACGCTCGCGCGTCGGCCACCGAAGAGGATGGCGTCGATCGGTACGCCGGTCGGGTCCTCCCACTCGGGGGCGATCGCCGGGTCCTGGGCCGCCGGTGCGGTGAAGCGCGAGTTCGGGTGGGCGGCCACCTTCTGAGAGTCGGGCGACCAGGGCTCGCCGCGCCAGTCGATGATCTCGGCGTCGGGTAGGTCCATCCCCTCCCACCACACGTCGCCGTCGACCGTGCGCGCGGTGTTGGTGAAGATCGTGTTCCTGGTCACGGTGGCCATGGCGTTGGGGTTGGTCACCTGGTTGGTCCCTGGGGCCACGCCGAAGAAACCGGACTCGGGATTGATCGCGTAGAGCCGACCGTCGGCGCCGGGCTTCATCCAGCAGATGTCGTCGCCGATGGTCTCGACGGACCAGCCGGGCAGGGTCGGCACGAGCATCGCGAGGTTGGTCTTGCCGCAGGCGCTCGGGAAGGCCGCCGCCACGTACTTGGCGACGCCCTGGGGATTGGTGAGCTTCAGGATCAGCATGTGCTCGGCGAGCCACCCTCCCTCGCGCGCCATGACGCTGGCGATGCGCAGGGCGAAGCACTTCTTGCCCAGTAGGGCGTTGCCGCCGTAACCCGAGCCGTAGGAGATGATCTCCTTGGTCTCGGGGAAGTGGACGATGTACTTGTGCTCGGCGTTGCAGGGCCAGGGGACGTCGGCCTCGCCCTCGGCGAGCGGCGCGCCCACCGAGTGCAGCGCCGGCACGAAGTAGCCGTCGTCGCCCAGGAGGTCCAGTACGGCCTGACCCATGCGGGTCATGATCTTCATGCTGACCGCGACGTAGGCCGAGTCGGTGATCTCGACCCCGAGGTGGGCGATGTCCGAGCCGAGGGGGCCCATCGAGAAGGGGACCACGTACATGGTGCGACCCTTCATGGAACCGGCGAGAAGTCCATTGAGCGTGGCGCGCATCTGGGCGGGGTCGCACCAGTTGTTCGTCGGTCCGGCGTCGATCTCACGCTCCGAGCAGATGAACGTCCGGTCCTCCACCCGGGCCACGTCGCTGGGGTCCGAGGTGGCGTAGTAGCTGTTCGGCCGCTTGTCGTCGGCCAGCTCGATGAAGGTGCCCTGGGCGACGAGCTCGGCGCAGAGTTCGTCGTATTCACGATCCGAGCCGTCGCACCAGTGGATACGATCGGGAGTGGTGAGTCGTGCTACCTCTTCAACCCAATCGATGAGTCGCTTGTTCGAAGTCGGGTACGTCATGGCCAAGATCCCCTTTGTTCTCGCCGCACCTCTGCAGTGCGGACGCGTTGCTACCTCGTGCTGCCGTGTCACTTCCCGCTGACTCTCCCTCGGCTGGAGAGGCAGCGCGTGTCGAAGACGACATCATCAAGCGTATCGCCGCCATCCTGGGGCGAGGTCCGATTCCTCGCGGCGAACGTCATATCGGCGACGACGCGGCGGTCCTCGCACCCTTCGTCGGACAGGCCCTGATCTCGACCGACGTGGCGGTGCTCGGGGTGCACCTGGATGAGTCGCTCTTCCCGCTCGAGGACCTCGGATTCAAGGCGATGGCCTCGGCCGTCTCGGACCTCGCGGCCATGGGGGGGCGCACGAAAGGCGCGGTAATCGCGGTGTCCTCGCCCCCGGGGACCGATCTCGAGGAGCTCCATCGCGGCATCGCCGACGCCGCGGTGATCACCTCGTGTCCCGTCGTCGGCGGTGACCTCACGCGGGGTCGCGACGTGTCGGTGGCGGTGACCGTCTTCGGCGAGTGCCCGGGCAAGGGGGCGGTTCTGCGCTCGGGCGCCGGTCCCGATGAAAAGATTTTGGTGACCGGTCCGCTCGGGCGCTCCGCCGCCGGACTTCGCCGGCGACGCGGCGGAGCCCCCCTGACCGACGAGTTGGTGGTCGCCCATCGTCGACCGTGGCCGCGACTGGCGGAGGGTGTCGCGGCGCGCGCGGCGGGCGTGAGCGCGATGATGGACCTCTCCGACGGGCTCGGGCTGGACCTCAATCGCCTGGCGGACGCGTCGGGGGTGGGCTTCGATCTCGATGAGGTGCCGGTGGCCGAGGGGGCCACGCACGAGGAGGCGATCAGTGGCGGCGAGGACTACGAGTTGTTGATGGTCACCTCGGACCTCGAGCGACTAAGGATGATCTTCGCGGACCGGGGGCTGCGTCAGCCCGTGGTGATCGGCCGCACGCTCGAGGACGTCACGACGCGCACGCTACGCGGTGCGTCCTTCGATCGGCGTGGCTGGCAACACCAACTCTGAGGAGACCTCGACGAGGTGCTCGCCGCGACGTGAGCGACGGCGTTGCGCGGCGCTAGGCGGGTGAGGCTAGGCGGGTGGGGCTAGGCGGCGGTGCCGCTGCGACGAGCGGGCTTGACGACCTTGCCCGAGCGCAGGCAACCGGTGCACACGTTCATGCGCACCGGCGTCGCACCGACCAGGGCGCGCACGCGCTGGATGTTCGGGTTCCAACGGCGCTTGGTGCGGCGGTGCGAGTGCGAGACGTTCATGCCGAAGGACGGCTTCTTGCCGCAGATTTCGCAGACTGATGCCATGGTGGACTACTCCTTCGTCGCCAGCGTCGCCCGTTGCGACGCCTCGTGAAACCGAAGGACCATTGTAGCATCGCTACCGATGACCTCACTCACCACCCTGTCGGCCGCGGATCTCTCGCGGGCCGTGACCACCTACGCGGGTCTGCTGCGCGCCCAGCGTGACGTCATCAACCGGCTCAACGTCTACCCCGTGCCCGACGGCGACACGGGGACCAATATGACCCTGACGCTCGAGTCCGTCGTGGCCGACGTCAACGCCCTGGGCACGGAGTTGACGATGTCCGCCGTCTGTCGGGCGATCGCGCAGGGCTCGCTCATGGGGGCGCGCGGCAACTCCGGGGTGATCCTCTCGCAGATGCTGCGCGGTCTGATCCAGGGCTTCTCCGACGACCCCGTCGACGCCACCCAACTCGCGGCCGGGCTCGTGCGCGCCGACCTGCTGGCGCGTCAGGCGGTCGCGCGGCCCGTCGAGGGGACGATCCTGTCGGTGGCGCGCGCCGCCGCGGAGGGTGCGCGCGATTCCACGTCGTTGGAGTCGGTGGTGCACGCCGCACGCGACGCGGCGCGCGTGGCGCTCGCGCGCACGCCCGACCATTTGGCGGTGCTGAAGCAGGCCGGCGTCGTCGACTCCGGCGGCACGGGGCTCGTCCTGTGGTTCGACGCGCTGTGTCACGTGGTCTCGGGCGACCCCCTGCCGACCACCCCCGACCTGGACTCGTTGGGCCTCCCGGCGCTGCACGAGGCGGCCGACTACGAGGAGAGCGGCCTCAGGTACGAGGTGATGTTCCTCCTGGACGCGCCCGACGACGAGATGACCGCCTTCCGCCGCGCCTGGGACGCCCTGGGCGACTCCATCGTGATCGTCGGGGGCGAGGGACTCTACAACTGTCATATCCACTCCAACGACGTGGGGGCGGCGATCGAGGCGGCCCTCGACGTCGGTCGCCCCCGCCAGATCCGCGTCAGCGACCTCTCAGAACAAGTGATCGAGGAGAGGTGGGTGCGCGAGGCCAACGTCCTGCCCGAGGCGCCGGTGACTCCCGTGCCGACCACTGCGGTGGTGGCGGTCGTGGTGGGCGACGGCGTCGGACGCATCTTCACCACGCTGGGGGTGCGTCGACTGGTGGTGGGGGGTCAGTCGATGAACCCGTCCACCGCGGAACTGGTCGAGGCGGTGCGCGCGACGGGATCGACTCAGGTGGTGATCTTGCCGAACAACCGCAACATCCGAGCCGTGGCGGAGCAGGTGGACGCGCTGGTCGACGCCGACGTGCGGGTGGTGCCCACCGACTCCATCGTCGAGGGCTTCGCCGCCCTCTTGAGCTACGACCCCGACGAGAGCGCCGAGGAGAACTTCAAGTCGATGTCCCTCTCCGCCCAACACGTCGTGGCCGGGGAGGTCACCCGCGCGGTTCGCGATGCGCAGACCGAAGCGGGGGACGTCGCGCGCGGCGACTGGATCGGGTTGGGCGCGGGCGGCGTCCTGGCGATCGCGCCGAGCCTCGCGCAGGTCAACGCGGCGTTGCTGGGTCGCCTGGTCAGGGACGAGCACGAACTGCTGACCGTCATCGAGGGCGAGGGGGCGAGCGACGAGGTGACCGCGGAGTTGCGCTCCTTCGTCACCGCCCATTTCCCGCGGCTCGGCGTGGAGGTCCACCACGGGGGACAGCCGCTCTACCCGTACTTCTTCGGCGTGGAGTAGCCGTCGTGGTGCAGGGCGAGCCGCGACCACTTCGGGCGCTCGACGACATCAGTGTGGGCCAACTGCGCCATATCGGCCCCAAGCGCACCGAGGCCCTCGCGTCGCTCGGCATCGAGAGCGTCTTCGACCTGTTGACGCGCTACCCGCGGCGTTACATCGACCGGACGCGGCGCGTGGACCTCTCGGACCTGCGAGTGGGCGAGGAGGCCGCGGTCTTCGGGGAGGTCACCGCGTCGTCGTCGCGGCGCACCCGCCAGGGCAAGTCGTTGGTGGACGTGACGATCGTCGACGGCGGCGAGAGGATGAAGATCGCCTTCTTCAACCAACCGTGGCGCGCGGCCCAGTTGGTCGCCGGCGTGCAGGCGATCTTCTTCGCGAAGGTGACCGAGTTCCGCGGCACGCGCCAGATGACCAATCCGGTGGTGGACGTGGTCGTCGGCGCGACGGGGGAGGGCCGCGACGCCAGTCGGGTCGGGGGAGTCGTCCCCCTCTATCCGGCCTCGGGCCGGGCGGGCGTCTCGAGTTGGGAGATGGGGGGCTTCGTCGAGGAGTCGTTACGACGTGCGGGTCCGCTCCTCGATCCCCTCGGCCCCGAACTGCGCGACCGGCACGGGCTGATCGACCGCACCGCGGCGTATTGGGGTATCCACCTCCCACGCGAGGTGGCCGACGTGACCCCCGCGCGACGTCGCCTCGTCTTCGACGAGTTCCTGCGCCTGCAGCTCCTGCTCGCCCTGCGCCGGCGCCGCCTCGAGGAGACGGCCGCGGGGATCGTCCACCCCTTCGACGAACACGACCTCGACGTGTCGCCGGGCTCACTCAGCGGTGCCGGAGCGTCCCTGGTGCGTCAGTTCCTGGCGCGACACCGCTTCGCCCTGACGCGAGCGCAACGCCGGGTGCTCGCGGAGATCGGCGTCGACATGTCGTCGTCGCTCCCGATGCACCGCCTGCTCCAGGGCGACGTGGGCTCGGGAAAGACGGTGGTCGCCCTCGCGACGCTGCTGATGGCCATCGACGGTGGTCGACAGGGTGCCTTCATGGCCCCCACCGAGGTCCTGGCCGAGCAACACGCCGCCGCACTGCGCGCGGACCTCGCGGGGCTGCGCGTGCGCGACGACGCCGTGCTCGGGGGCGAGCGCGAACTCGTCGTGCGGCTCCTGAGCGGCCGCGTGAAGGGAAGGGAGAGACAGGAGATCCTCGCGGGACTCCACCACGG
>JAGXBH010000018.1 GCA_018971185.1 Acidobacteriota bacterium | reverse complement strand
CTGAAATCCTCCATCTCTCCACGTTCCTGCGCCGTCCGATCTTCGATCAAGACGGTGATCGGATCGGTCGCGTCCAGGACTTGGTGGCCCGGTTGGGCGACGACCCCCATCCGCCCATCGTCGGGGCGGTGATCAAGATCGAGGGACGCAATCTCTTCGTCCCCATTCGCAAGATCGGCGGGCTCGCCCAGGGTCGCATGACCTTCCAGGGCAAGCGGGTCGACCTGCGTCGGTTCGAACGTCGCCCGGGCGAGTTGTTGCTCGCCGAGGACCTGCTGGCGCGCCACTTGATCAATCTGGTGCGGGGACGACTCATCATCGCCAACGAGATCGAGATCGCGCAGATCGACGGACGTTGGGAGGTGGTGGGTGTCGACCCCGGCCGTCGCCCGTTCCTTCGCCGCGTGCTGGGCCCGCGGATGGGTCGGCGCCTCCAGCCCGACGCCATCGTCGACTTCGCCTCGATCGAGCCCTTCGTCTCGCACGTGCCCTCGGCGCGCCTTCGGATCCCCTACCGCAAGTTGTCGCGTCTTCATCCCGCGCAGATCGCCGACCTCGTGGAGCAGGCGAGCCACGAGGAGGGCGAGGAGATCATCGAGGCGGTGGGGCTGGACCGGGAGTTGGAGGCTGACGTCTTCGAGGAACTCGACACCGAGCACCAGCTCGAGTTCCTCGAGGCTCGCAGCGACGTGGAGGCGGCGCGTCTGCTCACGCGGATGGAGCCCGACAACGCCGCGGACCTCATCAGCGAGATCGACCAGGACCGTCGACTGCCGATCCTCGAGGGGCTCCCCGCGCCCCAGCAGGTCAAGGTGCGCCAGCTCCTCTCCTACAACGCCGACACCGCGGGCGGCCTGATGAACACCGACTTCGTCTCGGTGAGCGACCGCGCGACGGTGGCCGACGCGATCCAGGCCATTCGCGCCTCCAACGTCCCGGCGGAGTCCCTGCACGCGGTCTTCGTGATCGACGAGCGGGGCAAGCCGATCGGCTCGGCCTCGCTGGGGTCGCTGGTGAAGGCCCGCGACGTCGAACTGGCGGTCAGCGTGGCGCGTCCGCAGTTGGCGCACGTGCACCCGCACTGGGACCTGCACCGCGTGGCGCGCAAGATGAGCGACTTCAACCTGACCGTGCTGCCGGTGCTCGACGAGGACCACGCCGTCATGATCGGGGTGATCACGGTGGACGACCTCCTCGAGGAGCTCCTCCCCCAGGGTTGGCGCAAGGAGTTCGGGATGACGGCGGTCGAGGAATGACGACCGCGTCCGCCCGTCGCCACGTTCTAAGGAGGCTCGTCTGAAACCCCCTAGTACCGGTCACAGAGAGATTGATCACACGACGCAACCATTCGTGAGAGGCGCGGCGCGGCCCTAGGACCCCTCGTGCGTGGTTGTGTCACCCGCGACCACGAGAGAACGAGAGGAGGTGCCGCAGTGAGCGAGAAGTCGACCGAGAATCAGATCAGCGGTGCCTTCGGCACCATCACGTCCCACGACACCGGCGGCCGGCGCGGCCTTCGCGCTCGTCTCTTGACCCTGCTCGCCATCATCGGTCCGGGGCTGATCGTCATGATCGGCGACAACGACGCCGGCGGCGTATCGACCTACGCCCAGGCCGGACAGAACTACGGCTACACCCTGTTGTGGACCCTGCCATTGCTCATCCCGGTCCTCATCGTCATCCAGGAGATGGTCGCGCGCCTCGGCGCGGTCACCGGCGTCGGACACGGTCGCCTGATCCGCGAGCGCTTCGGACGCTACTGGGGCAATCTCTCGATCTACTCGATCCTGTTCTTGAACTTCCTCATCATCATCACCGAGTTCATCGGTATCTCGTTGTCGATGCAGTACTTCGGCGTCTCGCCCGTGTGGTCGGTCCCGGTGGCGGTGGCGCTTCTCTTCGCGGTGACCACCACGGGCTCGTTCCGTCGCTGGGAACGATTCATGATGCTCTTCGTCGTGGTCAACCTCTTCGTCGTGCCCTTGGTCGTGGTGACCCGGCCGCAGTGGCACGCCGTGGTGGTCCACGCCGTCAGCCCGAGCATCCGCGGCGGCGCGACGTCGAGTGCGGTGCTCTTGATCATCTCCATCATCGGCACCACCGTGGCCCCCTGGCAGCTCTTCTTCCAGGAGTCCAACATCGTCGACAAGAAGATCACTCCTCGCTGGCTCAACTACGAGCGGGTGGACACCATCATCGGCTCGTTCATCGTGGTCATCGGAGCCTCGGCCCTGGTGGCCGCCACCGCGTCGGTGCTCTCGCGCCACGGCGGGACCAACGCGTACACGTCGACCCTCGACGTGGCGCGCGGGCTGAACCACTACGCCGGCCACGGCGCGGGGGGCATCTTCGCGATCCTCCTGCTCAACGCGTCGGTGATCGGTGCCGCCGTGGTCACGCTCGCGAGTTCCTACGCCATCAGCGACCTGTCCAATTCCAACCTCGGGCTCAACGCGCGCTTCTCCGAGGCCAAGGGCTTCTACGGCGGCTTCGCCGCACTACTGGCGCTCGCCGGCACCGTGGCGTTGATCCCTCACGCGCCCCTCGGACTGATCACCCTCGGCGTCCAGGCCATCGGCGGTCTGATGCTGCCCTCGACCACCATCATCGTGCTACTGCTGTGCAACGACCGCGCCATCATGGGTCCCTGGACCAATCCCAAGTGGCTGAACGTCCTGGCCATCGTCATCATCACCATCTTGGTGGTCCTGTCGATCGGTCTCATGGTCTCCACGCTGTTCGCGTCGATCAACGTGATCGCCCTGCTCGGGTGGCTGGGCGGGTTCGCCTTAGTCGGTCTCGTGGTCGGCCTGCCCCTCGGACTCGCCCGGATGGCCCCGGTCCCCACCTTCGAGACCGATCGCCGCGACTGGCGCACTCCCCGGCTCAACCTACTGACGCCCCTGCCGGCCTCGCGCGCCCGACGCTGGCTGATGCGCGGCCAGAGCGCGTACTTGTTCACCGCGGGCGCCCTGTTGGTCGTGCGCGTCATCCAACTGGCCACCTCCTAACCTCGTGGGATGAGTTCTCGAACCCTCCTGTGCGTCCACGCGCACCCCGACGACGAATCGCTGTTCACCGCGGGCGTCACCTCGCACTACGCCGAACGGGGCGATCGAGTGGTCCTGGTGACCTGCACCCTCGGCCAGCTCGGCATCGATCAGGCCGGTCGCGCGGGTTGCGACGAGGGGCACGACGCCCTCTCGACGCGCGCGACGCGCGCCGGTGAGTTGCAGCGCGCCGCCGCCCTGGTCGGGGTGAGCCGTCTGGTCACCCTGGGATTCCTGGATTCCGGGATGACGCGATGGCCGAGCAACGCCGACCCTGACGCCTTCATGAACGCCGATGTCGACGCCACGGCGAGGATCATCGCCGCGGTCATCGACCAGGAGGACGCGACGGTGGTGGTGACCTACGACGAGAACGGCTTTTACGGTCATCCCGACCACGTCATGGCCCACGCGGTCACCCGTCGCGCGGTCGAGTTGAGCTCGAGCGCGCAGCGCCTCTTCTACCCGGTGGTGCCGCGCGGGGTCTTGCGGCGCTTCATCGAAGAGGCGCGCGGAGCGGGCGTCTTCCTGCCGGCGTGGGTCGAGGACGCCGTCGCCGACGTCGCGGACGAGTCGGTGGCGAGTGTCATGGACGTCTCGCGATTCAGCGCGCTCAAGCAGCGCGCGATCGCGACGCACGCGTCCCAGAGCGATAACGCCGATCTGGTCACCATGGGCCCGGACCTGTTCGCCCTCATCTTCGGCACCGAGTACTACCAGCTCGGTTGGCATCGGGACCACTCGTCGCTAGCCTGTGGCGATGATCTGTTTGGAGGACTGGCGTGAGTGATCTGACGTTCCTGGCGGTGCACGCCCACCCCGACGACGAGGCCACCTCCACCGGCGGCCTCTACCGGTTGCTCGCCGATCAGGGGGTGCGCACGGTGCTCGTGACGTGCACCAACGGCGAGTGCGGTGACACTCCCGACGGGGCGAAACCCGACGCCGACCACCACGACGGTGACGAGGTCGCCGCGATCCGCGCGCGCGAACTGGACCAGTCGGTGGTGGTACTGGGCATCGAGCGCCTCGTGCGCCTCGGCTACCGCGACTCGGGGATGATGGGTTGGCCCCAGAACGACGACCCCGAGAGCTTCTGGGCGACGCCGGTCGAAGAGGCCGCGGCGCGGCTCGCGGAGGTCCTCACGGCCGAGCGGCCCCAGGTGGTGGTGACGTACAACGAGGTCGGCTTCTACGGGCACCCCGATCACATCCAGGCCAATCGCATCACGCGCGCCGCCCTCCAGATGATCGACTACGAGCCCACGCTCTACTACAACGCCATCCCCGACTCCGTGATGGAGGTGATGCGCGCTCGCTGGGAGGAGGAGGCGCGCCGTCAGGCTCAGGAGGACGCCGCGCGGGGCGTCGTGCGCGAACCCGAGGGCCCGCCCAGTGTGGACGGCGAGCCGTTGCACATGGGGACCCCGGACGATCGCATCGGCGCCACCATCGACGTGAGCACGGTCACCGACGCCAAGTACGACGCGCTGGCGGCGCACGCCTCGCAGCTGAGCGGCTCGTTCTGGCTCAAGATGTCCAAGGAGGAGTTCCGTCTCGCGATGGGTGTCGAGTGGTTCGTGAGGGTGACGAACCCCCGGGGACTCGAGGGCAACGTGAAGGACATCTTCGCCGGGTATCGCTGACCGCCGCTGGCGCGCGGTCGCGTCGTGGGGCGCGCAGCGCCCCACGCTGATCACTCCTTCTCGCCCTAGTGTGCGCTGGGGTCCTCGTCTTCGTGCGCGTGTTCGTGCGCGTGTTCGTGGATCTCTCGTTCGATGGTCTCGATCGGGTGGTGGAGCAGTTCGTGCAGGTGTTCCTCCTCGACGACCTCCTCGAGATTGAGCTCGCGCTCGATGGCGGCGAGCTCCTGCGCCGTCCCCTGGACCTTGGGGCCGGTGAACCACTTGCGTGCGCTGGTCAGCCAGTAGATGGTGGCGAAGCCGATGACGACGAGGACGGCGACGGGCGCGTAGTTGAACGTCGACACCGTGATCGGACTGAGCTGGGGGAGGAGCAGCATGATGCAGATGAAGACCGTCCACGCGGTGGCGACGACACCGTTGAGGACGCCCCAGCGACCTAGGTTCCACGGGCCCGCCCTGAATCCGCTGCCCGCGCGCACCCGCAGGAACACCGGGATGATGTAGGCGATGTAGAGACCGATCACCGCGATCGACGTGACCGCGGCGTACGCGGCGGAGTTGAACCAGTAGGGGATGACGAGGATGAAGGCCCCCACGGCGGCCAGCCAGATGGCGTTGGTCGGGGTGCGCGTGCGCGCGTTGATCTTGTGCCACGTCCGGTGCCCCGGGACCGCCCCGTCGCGCGAGAACGCGTAGATCATGCGCGAGTTGGCCGTGACGCTCGACATGCCGCAGAAGAACTGGGCCACGATGGCGATCAGGAGCAGGAAGAGCCCGCCGCTCTTGCCCAGGGCGTCGATGAAGATCTGGCCCGGGGCGACCAGGGCGCCCGCCTCGGACGAGTACTTCCCTGGTTGGATCGCGAAGCTCACGCCGACGAGTAGGACCCAGCCGGCGACGATCGAGACGACGATGGACATGACGATGCCCTTGGGACCGGCCACGTCCGCCCGGTGGGTCTCCTCGGTCATGTGCGCCGACGCGTCGTAGCCCGTCAGGGTGTACTGCGCGTTCAACAGCCCGATCAAGAAGACGTAGAAGGGGTACCGATCGAAGCCGGTGTTGTTGACGAAGGTCGTGAAGACGAAGGACGCGCTGGCGTGATGGGCGGGCACGAAGAGCAGGACGCCCACGATGATGATCACGCCCACGAGGTGCCACCACACGCTCACGTCGGCGAGCCGGGCCACGAGGTTGACCCCGAAGGTGTTGAGCAGGCCGTGCAGGGCCAGGAGGATCGCCGTGATCAGCACCACCTCGTGCTGGGTGGTGTGGGGCGCCACGTTCGCCGAGAGGACGTTGGAGTACTGGAGGAACCCGGTGACGAACACCGCGCAACCGAAGTCGATGCCCGCAGTGACCGCGACCTGCCCGAGCAGGTTGAACCATCCGGTGAACCACGACCACAGGGCCGAGTTCTTGCGGGCGAGCTTCGCCGACCAGTAGTACAGGCCTCCGGCGGTCGGGTAGCTCGAGCACACCTCCGCCATCCCGAGGCCGACGAGGACGACGAAGGCACCCACCAGGAGCCAGCCCCAGATCATCGTCATCGGACCCCCGGTGTTCATGCCGAAGGCGAAGAGGGTGAGGCAACCCGAGAGGATGGAGATGATCGTGAAGGAGACGGCGAAGTTCGAGAAACCCGACATGCCGCGCCGCAGCTCCTGGGCGTAACCCAGTTCGTGGAGTTTGGCCTCGTCGCTGACCGGTCCTCCCCCCGGTGGTGTGGTGGTGCTCATCAATCCTCCTTCACGGCGCGTGCCGTCTCTCTTCTCTCGTTACTGCGCGAACCTACTGGGACGTCATCCCGCCATCCACCACGACCACGCTGCCGGTCATGAGACTCGCCTCGTCCGAGGCGAGGAAGAGGATGACGTTGGCGATCTCGTGGGGCTCACCCGGTCGACCGATCGGCTGGAAGGAATCGATGGTGTCGTAGACCTTCTCCAGGCCGCCCAGAAGTCGCGCGTGGGCGTGGTTGATCGGCGTGTCGACCCAGCCGGGGCACACGACGTTGCAGCGGATGCCCTTCTTGGCGTAGTCGAGGGCGACGCCCTTGGTGAGCATGATCGACGCCCCCTTGGACGCGGCGTAGACCGCGAGGAAGGGCTCGGCGACCAGGCCATTGACGCTCGCGACGTTGACGATCGACCCGCCGCGGCCCAACATGTGGGGGATGGCGGCGCGACAGCCGTATATCTGCCCCTTCACGTTGACGTCGAGCGTGCGATCGATCACCTCGTCGCTGGCCTCGTGCAGCAACCCGGGGAGGTTGACGCCGGCGTTGTTCACCAGCACGTCGAGCTGTCCGAAACGTTCGACGGCCGCGGCGATCATCCCCTCGACCGCGTCGGGATCGGCGACGTCGACCGACCGCGCCACGGCCGAGGCGCCCGTCTCGGTGATGGCGGCGGCGGTGGCAACGGCGGAACCCTCATCGATGTCGCCACAGAGCACCGCGCCGCCCTCGGCGGCGAGTCGCATGGCCGTGGCCCGGCCGATGCCCGATCCGGCCCCCGTGACCACGCATACCTTGCCTGCGATGCGTCCCGCCATTCAAGAACCGTCCCCCCGAACTGGTCAGCGTCGGTACACTCCCTTCCCCTCGGTATATCAGAAAGGTCGTCACATTTCTTGCCCGTGACCTCACAACTTCGAACATCGACCTCCGATGGCTCGTGACGATGTTCACTAGTATCGGCAACGACACCGATGCGACGCGCACGCTCCGAGGAGAGCCCATGACTGCAATGACGAGGGGACGCCTGTCCCGTGACGAGCTACTCGTCCTCATCGAGCGTGACGAGGTCGACACCGTGATCCTGGCCATCACCGACCTGCAAGGACGATTGCAGGGCAAGAGGGTGGACGCGCGCTTCTTCGCCGACGACCTCACCAGCGGGGTCGTCGAGGGCTGCAGTTACCTCCTCGCCTCGGACGTCGACATGCGCACGGTGGACGGCTTCGCCCTGACGTCGTGGGAGCGCGGTTACGGGGACCTGGCGTTCAAGGCCGACTTCGCCACGATCCGCCGGGTGCCGTGGTTCGAGCGGACCGTCATCATCTTCTGCGACGTCGAGACGACCGACGGCGCGCCCGTCGCCGCGTCGCCGCGCCAGGTCCTGCAACGCCAGGTGCGCCGACTGGCCGAGCGGGGCTGGTACGGATTGACCGGTACCGAGCTCGAGTTCATCGTCTTCAACACTTCCTACGAGGACGCCTGGAACTCCGGTTACCGGCACATGGTCCCCGCGAACCAGTACAACGTCGACTACTCCCTCCAGGGCACCTCGCGCGTCGAGCCGCTCCTCGGGCGCATCCGGCGCTCGATGCGTGACGCCGGCATGGTGGTCGAGTCGGTCAAGGGGGAGTGCAACTACGGTCAGCACGAGGTGGCCTTCAAGTACGCGACCCTGGTCGACAAGTGCGACGAGCACGGTCTCTACAAGTTGGGGGCCAAGGAGATCGCGGCCCAGGAGGGCCAGAGCCTGACCTTCATGGCCAAGTACGACGAGCGCGAGGGCAATTCGTGCCATATCCACCTGTCCCTGCGCGACGAGCACGACCACCCGGTCTTCGCCGGCGACGGTGATCACGGCATGTCGTCGGTCTTCCAGCATTTCTTGGCCGGGCAGCTCGCCTACGGTCGCGAGCTCGCGTTGCTGCTCGCGCCCAACATCAACTCGTACAAGCGCTTCGTCGAGGGCTCCTTCGCGCCCACCGCCCTGCTCTGGGGGATCGACAATCGCACCTGCGCCTTCCGCGTGGTGGGACACGGCCCGTCGATCCGCTTCGAATGTCGTATCCCGGGCGGCGACGTCAACCAGTACATGGCGGTCGCCGCACTGGTGGCCGCGGGACTGCGCGGCGTCGAGGAGGGACTCTCCTTGGCGCCGGCCTTCACGGGCAACGCCTACGCCGCCGATGCGCCACGGGTCCCGACCACGTTGCGCGAGGCGATGGAGCTCTTCGACAACTCCGCCGTCGCGCGCGACGCCTTCGGCGACGAGGTCGTGGATCACTACGTGCAGGCCGCGCGCGTGGAGGTCGACACGTTCAACGCGGCCATCACCGATTGGGAACGCTACCGAGGATTCGAACGACTATGAGCTACGACGTCATCAACCCGGCCACCGAGGAGGTCGTGCGCAGCATCGAGCTCGTCGACGTCGACGAGACCGACCGCGCCATCGAGGTCAGCCATCGGGCGGGCGAGTCCTGGAGGCGCGTCACTGCGGCCGACCGCGCGCGACTGCTGCGCCGCTTCGCGGCGGTGGTGGACGAGCACAACGAGGAGCTCGCCCGACTCGAGGTCGCCAACGCGGGCCACACTATCGCCAACGCGCGCTGGGAGGCCGGCAACGTGCGTGACGTGCTCAACTACTACTCGGGCGCGCCCGAGCGCCACGCGGGCAAGCAGATCCCCGTGGCCGGGGGCGTCGACATCACGTTCTACGAGCCGCTGGGGGTGGTGGGCATCATCGTGCCCTGGAACTTCCCCATGCCGATCGCCGGGTGGGGTTTGGCCCCGGCCTTAGCGGCGGGCAATACCGTGGTCCTCAAGCCCGCCACACTCACGCCGCTCACCGCGATGCGCCTGGCGGAACTGGCCCTGGAAGCCGGCATCCCCGAGGGTGTCCTTCAGGTCCTGCCCGGGGCCGGGTCCAGTGTCGGCTACCGCTTCGTGACGCATCCACTCGTGCGCAAGGTGTGTTTCACCGGGTCCAACGACGCGGGGCGTCGGATCATGGCGGGCTGCGCGGACCAGGTCAAGCGCGTGACCCTGGAGCTCGGCGGCAAGAGCGCCAACATCGTCTTCGCCGACGCCGACGTCGCCAAGGCCGCCGCGATGGCCCCCTACGCGGTGTTCGACAACGCGGGCCAGGACTGCTGCGCGCGATCGCGGATCCTCGTGCAGGACAGCGCCTACGACGCCTTCATGGAGCACTTCGAGGCCGCGGTCAAGGGCGTCAAGGTGATGGACCCCGCGAACGACGCCAGTGAGATGGGCCCCCTCATCACCGCCGCCCAACGCGAGAGCGTCCGGGGCTACGTCGACGAGGCCGAGGTCGCGTTCCGCGGGTCGGCGCCCGAGGGCAAGGGCTTCTGGATGGCGCCAACGGTCCTGGCGACCTCGGACACCTCGGGTCGCGCCTTCACCGAGGAGATCTTCGGTCCGGTCGTCTCGGTGGTGCGCTTCAGGGACGAGGCCGAGGCCGTCGCGCTCGCCAACGACAGCCAGTTCGGGCTGTCGGGCTCGATCTGGACGCGCGACGCGGGCCGGGCCCTGCGCGTGGCGCGCGCCGTGGAGACCGGTGCGCTCTCGGTCAACTCGAACTCCTCGGTGCGCTACAACACCCCCTTCGGGGGTTACAAGATGTCGGGCCTCGGACGCGAGCTCGGTCCCGACGCCTTGCTGGGGTTCAGCGAGGAGAAGAACGTGTTTATCTCAACGGAGGAATGATGGGTCGTCTCGACAACAAGGTTGCAATCATCACCGGCGCCGCCAGCGGCATCGGTCGCGCCACGGCCGTGCGCTTCGCGGCCGAGGGCGCTCGGGTCGTCGTCGCGGACCTGGCTGACGAGTCCGGCGCCGCGCTGGCTAAGGAGCTCGGTGGACTCTACGTGCACGTCGACGTGGCCGACGAGGGCAGTGTCCAGGCGATGTTCGACGCGACGCGCGACGCCTACGGTGGACTGGACGTCCTGTTCAACAACGCGGGCATCTCGCCCAGTGACGACGACTCGATCCTGACCACGGGGGTGGAGGCGTGGCAGCGGGTGCAGGACGTGAACCTCAAGTCGGTCTACCTGTGCTGCAAGTACGGGATCCCCTTGATGCAGCAACGCGGGGGCGGGTCCATCATCAACGTCGCCTCCTTCGTCGCGATCATGGGTTCGGCGACGTCGCAGATCTCCTACACCGCCTCCAAGGGCGGGGTGCTCTCCATGAGCCGCGAGCTCGGCGTGCAGTTCGCGCGCGAGAACATCCGCGTCAACGCGCTGTGCCCGGGACCGGTCAACACGCCGCTGCTCCAGGAGCTCTTCGCCAAGGACCCCGAACGCGCCGCGCGCCGCCTGGTGCACGTGCCGATGGGCCGCTTCGCCGAGCCCGAGGAGATGGCCAGCGCCGTCTTGTTCCTGGCCAGCGACGACTCGTCGTTCATGACCGCGAGCACGTTCCTGGTCGACGGGGGGCTGCACGCCGCCTACGTCACGCCCCTGTGAGCGGCGCCTCGGCGACCTAGGCCAGGGCGACCGAGTGGACCTCGGGAGTGAAGTACTCGCTTAAGTACTTCTCTCCCTCGTCGCACATGATCGTGACCACCAGGTCGTCGGGACGCTCCTCGAGGAGGCGCCGCGCGACGACCATGTTGGCGCCCGAACTCGGCCCCACCAGGAGGCCGTGGTCGCGCGCCAGCCGTCGCATCTCGGCGAGGGCGTCGTCGCTGTGCACGTCGACGACGCGGGTGACGATGTCGCGGTGACGCTGGTAGATCCCCGGCACGAAGCCGTCGGCGATGCCCTCGATCTTGTGCAGACCCGTGTCGCCGCAGAGGATGGTGCACGACTCGCTCGGCTCGAGGCCCACGATCGCGACGTCGGGGTTGACCTCGCGCAGGGCCTGACCCACCCCGATGAGGGTGCCCCCGGTGCCGACGCCCATGACGAAGGCGTCGGGTCGTCGCCCGTCGGGCAACTGGCCCAGGATCTCGGGGCCGAGCCACGACCGGTTCTCCTCGACGTTCCACTCCGATTCGAACTGGCGGGGGCTGAAGTGCCCGGGCCGCTCACCGAGCTCGCGCGCGACCTCGAGCGCTCGGTTCACGTGGAACGTGCCCACCGTGACGAGTTGGGCGCCGAACGCGCTCGAGATGGCCGAACGCTCGGGACTGAGCCCCTCGGGCATCACCACGATCATCCGGTAACCCTTGACCGCCGCGACCATGCTCATCGCGTTGCCCGTGTTGCCGCTGGAGGCCTCGACGATGGTGTCGCCCGGGCGGATCAGTCCCTCACGCTCCGCGCGTTCGATGATGTAGCGCGCCATTCGGGCCTTGATCGAGCCCGAAGGGTTGAGGTACTCGAGTTTGAGCCAGACCCCGTCGACCTCGATCAACGGGGTGTTGCCGATGGCGTCGAGCACGGTGCGAGGTCGCGCGAGTGACATGAGGATCCCCCCCTGGGGCCGCGCCGTCACGCGACCCCAGGATCGAGACTAGTCAGGTGCCGGACCGCGAAGGGCCGACTAGTAGCGGTAGCTGTCGGGCTTGAAGGGGCCCTCGACGGCCACGCCGATGTAGTCGGCCTGCTGCTTGGTGAGCGTCGTGAGCTTGACGCCCAGGGCGTCGAGGTGCAGGCGCGCGACCTTCTCGTCGAGGTGCTTGGGTAGGACGTAGACCTTCTTCTCGTAGTGGGCGTTGTTCACGAACAACTCCATCTGCGCCATCGTCTGGTTGGTGAAGGAGTTGCTCATCACGAAACTGGGGTGGCCCGTGGCGTTGCCCAGGTTGAGCAGTCGACCCTCGGAGAGGAGGATGATGGCGCGCCCGTTGGGGAGGATCCACTTGTCGACCTGGGGCTTGATGTTCTGCTTCGTCACGCCCTCGAGGGCGGCGAGACCGGCGATGTCGATCTCGTTGTCGAAGTGCCCGATGTTGCCCAGGATGGCCTGGTGCTTCATCTGCAACATGTGCTCCACGGTCACGATGTCGCGGTTGCCCGTCGCGGTGATGATGATGTCGGCGAGGGGCAGCGCCTCGTCGAGGGTGGTCACCTGGAAGCCGTCCATGGCGGCCTGCAGCGCGCAGATGGGGTCGATCTCGGTGACGATGACCCGGGCGCCCTGGCCGCGCAGGGACTCCGCGGAGCCCTTGCCGACGTCGCCGTAGCCGCAGACCACCGCGACCTTGCCGCCGATCAGCGTGTCGGTGGCGCGGTTGATACCGTCGATGAGCGAGTGTCGGCACCCGTACTTGTTGTCGAACTTCGACTTGGTGACCGCGTCGTTGACGTTGATCGCCGGGAAGAGCAACGTCGCGTCGCGCTCCATCTCGTAGAGCCGGTGCACGCCGGTCGTCGTCTCCTCGGAGACACCGATGATGCCCGCGGCCATCGGGGCGAAGATCCTCTCGCCGCCGCCGATGATCCGGTCGAGCAGTTGCAGGATGATCGAGTACTCCTCGGACTCCGCGGTCTCGGGTGAGGGCACGAAGCCCGCGCGCTCGAACTCCAGGCCCTTGTGCACGAGGAGCGTGGCGTCGCCGCCGTCGTCCAGGATCATCGTGGGTCCCGCGAAGCCCGGCCAGCGCAACAACTGCTCGGTGCACCACCAATACTCCTCGAGCGTCTCGCCCTTCCACGCGAACACGGGGACCCCCTGGGGGTCCTCGGGCGTGCCGTGGGGCCCGACGACGACGGCCGCGGCGGCGTGGTCCTGGGTCGAGAAGATGTTGCAGCTGACCCAGCGGACGTCGGCGCCGAGGGCGACGAGCGTCTCGATGAGCACGGCGGTCTGGATCGTCATGTGCAGCGATCCCGCGATGCGAGCGCCCTTGAGCGGCTGGGCGGCGCCGAACTCGGCGCGCATCGCCATGAGGCCGGGCATCTCGTGCTCGGCGAGGGTGATCTCGGCGCGACCGAAGGACGCGAGAGAGAGGTCGGCGACTTTGAAGTCGAAGGGTGACGAGGTCATGATGCTCCTAGTAGGTGTCTGATGTCCGCCAGGCGCCGACCTCTGTCGCATACGCCTCAGTGCACCAAGGTTACGCGTTCACCCGGAACTCCACCACATCGCCGTCGCGCATCACGTACTCCTTGCCCTCCACCCGGGCCTTGCCCGCCGCGCGGACCGCCGTCATCGAACCCGCCGCCATCAGATCGTCGAAGGCCACCACCTCGGCCTTGATGAAGTGCTTCTGGAAGTCGGTGTGGATCTCACCGGCGGCCTCCGGCGCCGTGGCCCCGCGACGGATGGTCCAGGCGCGGGTCTCCTTGGGCCCGGCGGTGAGGAACGTCTGCAGACCCAGGGTCGCGAAGCCCACCCGCGAGAGTTGCGCGAGACCCGACTCGAGCTGACCGAACGATTGGAGCAGCTCCAAGGCCTCGTCGGGATCGAGGCCCGAGAGTTCCGCCTCGACCTTGGCGCACAGGACGACGCAGGGGGCCGGCGCGACGGACTCGCGGAGTTCTCGCTGGCGCTCTTCGTCGCCCAGCGTGGCCTCGTCGACGTTGAAGACGTAGATGAAGGGCTTATCGGTCAACAGGTGCAGGTCCGCCAGGACCTCGTGGTCGAGCCCCACGGCCTGGGAGACGACCACCCCGGCGTTGAGGGCGTCGTGGGCCTTCCTCACCTCGACCAGACGTTGCGCCGCCTCGCCCGAACGCTTCGCCTCGCGTTCGAGGCGGGTGATCGCCTTCTCCACGGTCTGCAGGTCGGCCAGGATCAGTTCGGTCTCGATGGTGGCCACGTCGCCCGCGGGGTCGATGTGGCCCTCGACGTGGATGACGTCGTCGTCCTCGAAGACCCGCACCACCTCGCAGATGGCGTTGGACTCCCGGATGGCGGCGAGGAACTGGTTCCCCAGGCCCTCACCCTCCGACGCACCGCGCACGATCCCGGCGATGTCGACGAAGGTGACCGACGCGGGCAGGATCCTCTCGGAACCGAAGATCTGCGCGAGTCGCCCCAGTCGGTCGTCGGGGACGGCCACGACGCCGACGTTGGGCTCGATGGTGGCGAAGGGGTAGTTGGCGGCGAGGACGTGGTTGTCGGTGAGTGCGTTGAACAGTGTGGACTTGCCCACGTTCGGTAGCCCGACGATGCCGATCGAGAGTGCCATACGGCCACTGAGGCTACCGCACCGTCACGGTGCGACGCCTCAGTGGCCCTATGGCGTACCTAGGGGGACTAGGCGATTTCGGTGAGGACCCCGTCCTCGATCTCGAGACGACGATCGGCCTGCTGGGCGACCTTCTCGTCGTGGGTGACCACCAGGACCGTCGTCTTCAGGGTGCTGGCGGCGTTGCGCAGCAGCTCGACGATCTTCTGGCCGGTGGCCCGGTCGAGGCTCCCGGTGGGTTCGTCGGCCAGGATCAGTTGCGGCTGGGCGGCGAAGGCGCGGGCGATGGCGACGCGCTGCTGTTCGCCGCCGGAGAGCTTGCTCGGTCGCCGGTTGCCCTTCTCGCCGCCGAGCCCCACCATCGCGAGCATCGCCTCGGCGCGGGCGTCGCGGTCCTCCTTGGGCCAGTCCGCGAACTCCAGCGCCAGTTTCACGTTCTCCTTGGCGCTCAGGTTCGGGATCAGGTTGAAGGACTGGAACACGAAGCCGACCTGGCGCGAGCGGTAGCGGGTGCGGCCCTGCGCGTCGAGGTGCGCGAGTTGCGTGCCGTTCATCTCGATGCTGCCGTCGTCGGGCGCGTCGAGGAGCCCGAGCAGGGACAGCAGCGTGGACTTGCCCGAGCCGCTGGCGCCGACGATGGCCACCATCTCACCGTCGCCGGCGCGAAAGTTCACGTCGCGCACGGCGTGGACCTCACCGCCGTCGCTCTTGAAGCTCTTGTTTAGGTTCTCAACACTCAGCATTACTCACTCCTCAGTACTTCGGCGGGACGGACGCGGGTGACGGTCGCCGAGGCCACGGTGGAACCGAAGGCGGCGATGACGAGGGCCGCCAACAGGGCGAACGCCAGGGTCGACCAACTGGCCGAGGTGTGCAGTTGGCTCAACGTGTTGGAGATGCCGCGAAATCCGCGGAACCCCAGCGCACCGCCCGCTCCCGCTGGTGGCGTGAAGCCGGTGCCGGCGCCGGTGAAGCCGCCGCCGCTTCGAACGAAGCCCGTGGGCGACGCGCCCCCCGACGCGCTGACGAGGGCCGAGGTGAGGGGACTCGAGATCAGCACTCCGACGAGCCCTCCGACGAGCGCGCCCAGCACCGTGAACGTGGTCGACTCGGCCACGAACTGTGAGGCGACCGAACGGTTCGTGGCGCCCAGGGCCTTGAGCACGCCGATCTCGCGTCGACGTTCGCGCACGATCATCAGCATCGAGAGCAACAAGATGACCGCCGCACCGACGACCGCGCCGATCAGGGTGTAGGTGGAGATCGTCTTGACCGAGTTGAGCGGTGCGAGTTGCGACTGCACCGTGGCCTGGGTGGAGGTCACGTCAGCGGCCGTACCCAACTTCTTCGTGATCGCGCTCACCGCGCCGCTCACGTTGCCGAGGGAGTTGACGGTCACCGTCGCCCCGGTGACCTGATTGGCGGCCGACGCCAACCGCTGGACGGTGGCGAGCGGCATCAGGACCCCGGCGTTGGCGAACGTGGAGCCGGCGTCGTAGATGCCGACGACCGTGATGGTGGCGCCCCAGGCGCGGAAGGTCGAGCCCACCTTCAGGTCGTTCTTCGTCGCGAGGTCCGCGCCGACGATGGCGACGTCGGCGTGTGACGTCGCCGAGAAGGCGACGCCCGCAGTGAGTTTCTCCGTGCCGCCGCCGTTGGCGCCGCCGACCAGGGAGGTGCCGGGGGAGTTGGTGCCGGTCACGCGGATCGGCACGGAGAGGCTGCCCGCACTACCTGACGCGCCTCCGGCGAAGCCCCCGAAGCGCTGGCCGAGGGAACCGGCCAGAGTGGGCGACGTCAGGTTGGTCTGGGTGCTGGAGAGGCGCTCGCTGAGCGACGCCTGCACGGCCGTCACGTTGGGCACGCTCAGGAGTCCGGTGACCTGCGCCGTGGTGAGGGGGGTGCCGCCGCCCTGGCCGGCGAAGAAGCCCGCCGGCGACACCGTGATGGTGTTGCCGGTCGAGGAGCGCACCGCGCTGATCTTGGCGTCGACCGCCCCCCGGGCGATGAGCATCGAGATGGAGAGGGCGATCGCCACCCCCAGGATCACGACGACGCCGACGGAGCGCATCGCGTTCCTGAAGGCGTTCCTCGCGCCTCGGCGGAGTGCGTTCATTGGTCGTTCCTTTCTGTAACCTGATTGACATCTTGGCGAGCGATTCAAAGGGGCGTCGAAGCGAGCGCTAAGGCACCTCTAAGATTTCCCTGTGAGAAGTCGGTGAGCGTCGTCGAAGTGGCGCGCGATGACGGGGCTACATTGAAGGGCGTGACCTCGACGGTGTTGCTCGACCTGCGCGCCGTGGAGAAGGTGTTCGCCGACAAGGTCGTCCTGGCGCCCACGGACCTGCGGGTGGACGAGGGCTCCTTCGTCTCGATCGTCGGACCCTCGGGGTGCGGCAAGTCGACGCTCTTCAACGTCATCGCCGGGCTCCTGCGACCCGACGGCGGCTCGGTGACGCTCCAGGGCCGCGACGTCGTCGGAGCGACCGGGCACGTCGGATACATGCTGCAGAAGGATCTCCTGGTCCCGTGGCGCACCGTCGAGGACAACATCACGATGGCGGCGCGACTGACGCGGCGCGTGGGCGCGAACGACCGTGAGGAGGCGCGAGAGATCGCTCGGCGCTACGGGCTCGGCGAGTTCCTCGACCATTACCCCAAGGCGCTCTCGGGGGGGATGCGTCAACGGGTGGCCTTCATGCGCACCCTCGTCACCCACCAGCAGCTCCTGCTGCTCGACGAGCCCTTCGGCGCACTCGACGCTCAGACGCGCCTGGACATGCAGAAGTGGCTGCTCGACGTGTGGCGAGAGTCCGGGCGCACGGTCCTGTTCATCACCCACGACGTGGACGAGTCGATCTTCCTGTCCGATCGGATCCTGGTGATGTCGCCGCGTCCGGGGCGGATCGTGGCCGACGTGGACAATCCCCTGGCGCGGCCGCGTGACATCGACATCCTGACCGACCCCACGTTCGTCGCCCTGAAGGCGCGGATCATGCACCTGCTGCACGGGGGGACGTCGTGAGGCGCAGGGTCATCGTGCGCGTGGTGACGCCCTTCATCTCGATCGGCCTGTTGCTCCTGGTCTGGCAGGCGGTGGTGGTGGGCTTCCACGTGAAGCCCTACGTGGCGCCGCGACCCCTCGTCGCACTGAAGGCGGTGAGCGACAACTGGGGGGTCCTGTGGCCGCTGGTCCTCGAGATCATCCGCGAGACGGTGTTCGGCTTCCTCGGGGGTGCGGTGATCGGCGTCTTCTTCGGGGTCGTGATGGCCAAGGTGCGTTTCCTCCAGCGCATCATCTACCCCCAGCTGATCCTCTCCCAGGCGGTGCCGGTCGTGGCCATCGCCTTCCCGCTGACGGTCATCCTCGGGTTCGGCTCGGTGAAGCCGATCATCGCCATCGTCATCTGGATCGTCTTCTTCCCGGTGACGGTCAACGTGCTCGACGGCCTGAGCCACGTGGACCAGGACCTGTTGAACTTGGCGCGCGTCTACGGCGCGTCGCGCTGGCGCACCTTCATCCACATCGAGGTGCCCGGGGCCGTCACGCCGCTCTTCAGCGGACTCAAGATCGGGGCGACCTACGCCATCACCGGCGCGTTCATCGGTGAATTGGTCTCACCGCCGCTCGGCGGTACGAACCTCGCGCTCTACGTGGAGCACGCGAACTCCAATTTCGACCCGGCCTCGGTCTACGGGGTCACCCTACTCATGGCGGCCATCGGCGTCGCCTGGTTCCTGCTCGTCGCGGGCGCCGGGACCCTCGCCACCCCCTGGGAGCGGCGTTCGGTGGCGCGTCGTTGGCGGCGTCGTTCGATTGCGGCGCCCCAGGTCGACCACTAACCTCGAAGGTACGCGAAGAGTAAGGGGAGTGGGCATGAGGATTCGTCTCGCAGGGGCACTGGCCCTGTCGGCGGCACTGGTGAGCGTGGGGTTCACCGTGGCGAGTGGGTCCTCGGGGGCCGCACCGCTCAAGTCGGTCACGTTCGCCTACGACTTCCCCGGTCCCGACTTCGAGCTGATACCCGTGGTGGTGGCCCAGAAGGAGGGCTACTTCGCCAAGGCCGGTCTCAACGTCACGGTGAAGTTCCCGCCCAACACCTCGACGACGTCGCTGATGCTCTCCACCGGGGCGGCCAACGTGGGCTTCGTCACCACCACCGACATGGGGGTGGCGGTCGACAAGAAGGTGCCCCTGCTCGCCATCGCCAACTACTCGATGTCGAACAACTGGGCGCTCTTCGCCAAGCCCGGCGTCAAGCTCGACGCGGCCCACCTGAAGTCCCAGCTCAAGGGCAAGCGCATCTTCTCCTACGGCGACACCTGGACCGAGGCGATGTTGCCCTTCGTCCTGCGTCACGCGGGTCTGACGGCGTCACAGGTGAAGATCGTGACCGATCCCACCGCGATCGACCTGAACTACCTCCTCGCGGGCAAGGTGGACGTCTCCACCTCGACCACGAACTACGAGATCCCCGGCTTCGAGGGGGCCAAGGTGAAGGGCACGCTCACCCAGCTGCTGGGTACGGCGGTGGGCGCTCCCAACATCCCCATCTGGGACTACGCCACGACGAAGAGCTACGCGGCCTCGAACGGCGCGAACCTGAAGGCCTTCATGTCGGCCATCGCCCAGGCCACCAAGTGGGCCGTGGCGAACCCCACGAAGGCGGCCTCGCTCTTCGACACCACCTACCCCCAGAGCGGCTACACCAACGCCTACAACCTGTCGGGCTGGAAGCTTACGATCCCGTACCTGAGGAACGCCCAGGGCAAGTACTTCGTCGAGACGACGGCCCAATGGGCCACGTTGTCGAGCGCCCTCAAGTCCATCGGCCTCATCGCCAAGGTGCCCGCGCCCTCGTCGTACTTCACGAACAAGTTCCTTCCGGCGTCGTGAGCGACTCGGCCCCCCTCCGGGCCGCGGTCGTGGGCAGCATGAACACCGATCTGGTGGTGCGCGTCGCGCGACTGCCGCGGCCCGGTGAGACGGTGCTGGGCGAGGACGTCCTGCGCCTCGCCGGTGGCAAGGGCAACAACCAGGCCGCGGCGCTCGCGCGGATGGGCGTCGACACCTCGATGGTGGGCTGCGTCGGCCGCGACGAGCTGGGCGACTGGCTGACCACCAATCTGGCCGGACTCGGGGCGGACACGTCCCTGGTCCAGCGCAGTGACCGCCCTACGGGATCGGCCTACATCACCGTCGACGACGAGGGTGAGAACCAGATCGTCGTCTCGCCGGGGGCCAACGCCGCGCTGGACCTCGCTCACGTGGACCTTGATCCCTTCGACGTGGTCCTGGCCCAGATGGAGGTGTCCGCCGAGGTCGTCGACGAGTTGGCACGGCGCACGTCCTCGCTGATCTTGAACGTCGCCCCGGCGCGCGAGGTGAGTGCGACCACCCTGGGTCGCTGCGCCGTCGTGATCGCGAACGAACTCGAGGCGGAACGTCTGGACCTCGAAGAGCTCGCGCACTGCGTGGTCACGCGCGGCTCGCGCGGCGCCGTGCACTACGCCTTCGGCGTCGTGGTCGCCGAGGAACCGGCGCCCGAGGTCGACGCCCTCGACACGGTGGGTGCGGGAGACGTCTTCTGCGCCGCCTACGCCTCGCGGTACGTGAGGAACGACGAACCCGCCGCGGCCCTGCGCTTCGCGGTGACCGCGGGTGCTCTGGCCACCCTGGCGCCCGGCGCCCAGGGGGCGCTCCCATCGACCGACGAGGTGAACACGTGGCTCCAACGCGCGTCCTGATCGACACCGACCCCGGGGTCGATGACGCCGTGGCGATCCTGCTCGCTCTGGCGAGTCCGGAGATCGAGGTGGTGGCGGTCACCGCCGTGGCCGGCAACGTGCCGCTCGACAAGACCGCCCTCAACGCGCGTCGGATCGTCGCACTGGCGGATCGTCACGACATCCCCGTCGCCGCGGGTCGGGCCGAGCCCCTCAGTGCGCCCGTGGTCGAGGACAGCGTCGTGCACGGGCGCGACGGCCTCGGCGACCTCGACTGGGACGAACCCGCCGTCGCCCTCGACCCGCGTGACGGTGTCGAGTTGATCGCCGAGATGATCGGTCGCGGCCCCCTCACCATCGTGGCGATCGGGCCGCTGACGAACCTCGCCGTCCTCGTGCAACGTCACCCCGGCATCGACCGTTCGGTCGCGCACCTCGTCATCATGGGTGGGGCGTCCTTCCAGGGCAACGTCACCCCCGCGGCGGAGTTCAACATCTGGGCGGACCCCGAGGCCGCGCGCGTCGTCTTCGACGCGGACTGGCCCATCACCCTGATGCCCCTCGACCTCACGCATCAGGCGTACCTCACGGACGACGACTTGGCGTACTTGCGCTCCCTGGGTACCGAGGTGGGGCGACGGGTCGCGGCGATGCTCGAGCCCTACGCGCAGTTCCACGAGCGCTGGTACGGAAATCGCGACGTCATCATGCACGACGCAATGGCCGTCTACGAACTCCTCGACGCGGAGGCCATCGAGAAGCAGGGCGTGCGCGTGGCGGTCGAGACCGATGGCGTCCACTCGAGGGGCGCCACTTTCATCGATCGGCGCCGCGAGCACGCGGATTCGCTGGTGCGCGTGGGACTCAGCGTCGACAACGACCTGTTTCGCGCCCGCCTGCGCGAGCGTCTCGCCACCTTGAAGGACTGACGCACAGTCGCGTTCGAGCGGTCGGGGGACTACTCGGCCAGGGAGAGCCAGCGGTCCTCGGCGGCCGCGAGGTCGCGCACCACCGTCGTGAGTTCCGCGGCCCACTTGGCCTGCTCGAGGTAGTCAGAACTCGCCGCGATCTTGTCGCTCAGTGTCGCGCGGCGCCGTTCGAGGCGGGTCATGTCCTTCTCGGCCTCGCGCAGGAGGCGTCCTCGAGGGACGCCTGGCGCCGCGGCGGCCTCCGCGGTGCCGGCCGCGGCAGTGGCAGTGGCGGCCGAACGCGCCACGCCGTCGTGGCCGGTGCGCGAGCCGCGCGAGGCGGTCCCCTCGGCGCGAGCGATCCACGCGTCGATACCGCCCGGGATGTCCGTGATCGCGCCGTCGGCGTGGACCTCGAGGAGTCGATCGGTGGTGCGCGAGAGGAACGTGCGGTCGTGACTGACCACGACCAGGGTGCCGGGCCACTGGCTCAAGAAGTCCTCGAGCAGGCGGATCGTCTCGAGGTCCAGGTCGTTGGTCGGTTCGTCGAGCAACATCACGTTGGGCCGCCGGGCGAGGGTGAGGAGAAGCTGCAGTCGCCGTCTCTCCCCTCCCGAGAGGTCGCGGGCCTTCGACCTCACGAGGGCGCCCGTGAACCAGAAACGTCTCATCAGCGCGACGTCGCGGGGCGAGCCCGGGATCCCCTGGGGCCCGGCGACGAGTTCTTGCACCGTGAGGTCGAGATCGAGGTCACCATCACCCTGCTCGAAGTGCGCGACCACCACGGTCGGCCCGTGTTTGAGCGTCCCCGAGGTGGGTTCGAGCCGCCGGGCGAGCAGACGCACGAAGGTGGACTTGCCGGCGCCGTTCGACCCGACGACACCCACGCGGTCGCCGGGTCCCAACTCCAGGTTCACGTCGCGCACGACGAGGTCGGAGGTGCGGTATCCGTAGGAGACCTGATGGGCGCGGATGACCGAGTTGCCCAGTCGCGGGGTATCAATCATCAGGTCGAGGGACCCGTCGCGCGCGGCGGCGGGAGCGCGCGAGGACAGGAGTCGATTCGCCGCGTCGATCCGCGCCTGGGGTTTGCTCGAACGCGCCTTCACCCCGCGCCGCAGCCAGGCCAGCTCGGTGCGCGCGAGATTGCGCCGGACCTGTTCGGCCTGTTGGGCCTGCTCCTCGCGTTCGGCCTGCGTCTCGAGGAGCCTCGCGTAACCGCCCGCGTGCACGTACGTCGCTCCCCGGTCGATCTCCACCATCCGGGTCGTGACCCGGTCCAGGAGGAAGCGGTCGTGGCTGACGAGCACCACGGCGCCGGAGAAGCGCGTGATCTGGTTCTCCAGCCAGGTGATGGCGTCGAGGTCGAGGTGGTTCGTCGGTTCGTCCAGGACGACCAGGTCGTGTTCGCGCGAGAAGAGGCGCGCCAGGGCCACGCGCTTTCGTTGCCCGCCGGACAACTCGTCGGTCGCCACGTCCACCGCGTCGAGCATGCCCAGACGATCCAGGGCCGCGTCGACCTCCCAACCGTGCCCCAAGGCCTCGCGGACGCTGCCCCGGGGAAGGTCCGGGATCTGTTCGAGGAAGCCGACGCGTAACGTCGTGGCGCGACGGATCTGACCGCTGTCGGGAGCGAGGGCACCGGCGATGATCTTGAGCAACGTGGACTTCCCGGCGCCATTGATCCCGACGATGCCCACGCGGTCGCCGTCGGAGATGGTGAGCGACAGCCCCCTCAGGATGGTGCGTTCGGCGCCCTCCACGGACACGTCTTGAAGGTCGACCAGGATGCTCACGCGCTAGTGAGTCTACGGCGGTGGCGGTGGCCCTCACGACGGACGCAGGGGCCGCGAGGGCGACACGACCACTGCGCCCGGGGTGCTGAGGGCATGAAGGCACGAGCGCCAGGGCTGGCCTTGCTATCGTGACCGCGTGAATCTCTCGAAGCATCGCAGGATTCCCGACAGTGACGGTCACAGCCTTGGTGGGTCGTCTGACCGGTGTGGGGCGAATGACTGACGCGCTACGAAAGGGTCGTCGTCAGCTGGCGAGCGACGACGAGATCCTCGAGGCCGCCTTCGAGTCCTTCGCCGCCACGCACTACGACGCCATGTCGGTGCGTCGACTCAACGCGGCGCTGGGGTTGAGCCACGAGACGGTGCGCCAACGATTCGGGTCAAAATACGAGCTCTACTGCGCGGCGGTCGACCACGGAGTCGCACGTTTCTACGAGTTGCTCCTCGAGGAGCGCAGCGCCCTGGGCGCCGCGAACGATGAGCTCGTCGAGCTGCGCCTCATGGCGCGCGCTTTCATCGGTGCCTCCATGCGATTGCCCCAGTTGGCCAGCCTGGTCAATCACGAGGCCGGTGTCGCCGGTGGGCGCCTCGACTACCTTTTCTCGACGGGATTCGCGCCGGGGTTGGCGATCTTCGCCGACCTGTTGGAGCGACTCATCGCGCGCGAGGTGATCTACCCGGTCACGGTGCGTGACCTCTTCTTCATCATCGACGCCGGGATGTCGCCCTTCATCCAACCCGGGCTCTCCGCGGCGTTCGACGCGGCGGCGGGCCCGCTCGACGCGACGACGCACGTCGAACGCTTCCTCGACTTCGTCGTGCGCGGCCTGATCCGACCCGCGGCTCGCGTCGCTCCTGCGGTTGCTGCGGACTGAAGGTGGCGCGGTCGGCGCCCGCGGCGCCAGCCGCGTCAGCGGTCGCGGTGGTGACGGTATGCTCGCCCTCGACGACCCGACGTGCAGTGCGTCGCGGCGAGAGAGAAAGGGCGTGGAAGATGTCGCGTGACCCCTACGAGGACTTGCCCGGGCTTCCGTCGTTCGAGTTGACCTCCGACGACGTCATCAACGGCCAGCCGCTGAACTCGGCCCAGGTCAGCGGACAGATGGGCGCGGGGGGTGGCGACGTATCGCCCCAATTGACGTGGTCGGGGTTCCCTGAGGGGACCAAGAGCTTCGCCGTCACCGTGTACGACCCCGACGCGCCCACCGCGTCGGGCTTCTGGCACTGGGCGGTCGCCGACGTCCCCGTGACCACGACCTCCCTCGTCAGCGGAGCCGGTGACGCGCAGGGCAGCGGACTGCCCACGGGCGCCCTCCAGTTGCGCAACGACGCGGGGATGACGGGCTACATCGGGGCCGCGCCGCCCGCCGGTCACGGTCCGCATCACTACTACATCGTCGTGCACGCCCTCGACGTGGAGACCTTGGGCCTGCCCGCGACGGCGTCTCCGGCCTACCTGGGATTCAACCTGTTCATGCACGGCCTGGCGCGCGCGATCCTCGTCGGCACCTACGAGCAGCGCTAGGGCTCAGTGCACGGCGACGGCGATCACTGACGCGAGGACGAGGAGCGTCGCGACGACGAGCGAGGGTCCGCGCCACCTGGTGCGCGACGGTGTCCGCGGCGCCCCTGAGGAAGGGCTGACGAGCCCCGCGGCCAGGAACAACTCGGCCACGGTCTGGTGTCGACTTTTATCGCTATCCGTTGTCGTCACCCGTCCACCTCACTCGCGCTACCACGACGCTAACGCGCGCCGCGGCGATGGTCCTGTCATCTTTGCTTAGAAAATCCTGTTGGCGACCATCAGGCTTCTGGAGGGCCGTGGTCGACCGGTCGACTCGACTCCCACCACTGACTGACGATCACGTGCAGCGCCGCGGCCATCGGGATCGCCAGGATGACGCCCACCAGCCCGCCGAAGGTGCCCCCGACCCAGTCGCCCATCTGGGCGCCGATCAGAATCGCGAGGAACACCAGCAGGGCGTTGAGTTTGATGGCGCGGCTCATGACGATGGGGTAGAGCACGTGGTTCTGTACGAGGGTGTAGACGACGAAGACGATGAGTGTCACGACGCCGGCGGAGGTGGACTGCACGAAGGCGAAGAGGACCGTAGGGATGCCCGCGAGGGCCCCGCCCACCTGGGGGAGGAAATCCACGAGGACGACCCAGAGCGCGAAGAGCAACGCGAAGGGGACCCCGGTGAGCCACAGTGTGACGAAGACGACCACGCCGGCGGCGAGCGACATCACCAGGTTGCCCACCACGTAACCCAGCGCGGCGCGAGAGATCAGCGCGCCGATCTCCTCGGCGCGCCGTGCGCGCTCCGGGGCGAGCGAGATCAGGATGATGTTGCGAATCTTGGGCCCGTTGAGCAGGAGCAGGATGACGAAGATGAACAGTGTCAGCAGCGTCATGAGCATCGAGATCGCACCCTTGCCCAGGGCGAGCGCCGGCTTGGAGAGGCCGCGGGCGAACGACACGATCTTGGCGGAGTTCGCGTCCACCCACGTGGTGATGTGGTAGCGGGCGATGAGGTGCCCGATCCAGCCCTTGCCGTGCTCGGCGTTGTTCACGTAGGTCGGAAGGTTGTTGGCGAGATGGGTGAGACCGTTGACCAGCGGGTAGCCGAAGGCGAGGGCCAGTAACAAGAAGACGACGGCCGAAGCGACCGAGACGATGAGGACCGCGATGCCCCGGCGTCGCACCCCGATCTTCTGCAGGCGGATGACCGCGGGGTTCAGGATCAGCGCGATGAAGCCACCCACCACGAGCAGCATCATCAGGTCGCGCAGGCGATAGAGCAACTTGCCGGCGAAGTAGACGGCGACAATCACCGCGATCGTGGTCAGGATGGTGTTGAGTGGCACGTTGTTGCGCGCGGCGCGCTGGATCAAGCGCGCGCGGCGCGTGTCCGGGCTTGCGGGGGTTCCGTCGGGTCGATCGGACGGCGCGGTGCTCATCACCAGTGAACGCTAACGCGTGGGTGGCTCGTGTCTGGGGAAATGGGCGTCGATCGAGGGGGCGCCGTGGCGGCTACTCCAGGGGCTGGTAACGGGCGGTGAAGTGGCGTAGGGCCTTGGGTTCGTAGATCATGCGATAGCCGCGCAGGGAGTCGGCCTCGCCGGCCACCGCCGTCACCACCTCGACGACGTAGTCGATGTGGCTCTGCGTGTAGGTCCGGCGCGGGATCGCTAGTCGCACGAGTTCCATGGGCGCCGCCACCTCGGTACCGTCGGGTTGGCGTCCGAACATGACCGAGCCAATCTCGGTGGCGCGAACGCCGCCGGTGACGTAGAGGGCCACGGCGAGGGCCTGACCCGGGTAGTGCAGCGCCTCGATGTGCGGCAGCAGCGCCCGGGCGTCGAGGTAGACGGCGTGTCCGCCGATGGGTTGCACCACGGGGACGCCCGCCGCGAGTAACGCGTTGCCGAGGTATGCGGTGGAGCCGATCCGGTAGCGCAGGTAGTCCGGCTGGACCGCCTCGCTGAGGCCCTGCGCCAGCGCCTCGAGATCGCGCCCGGCTAGTCCGCCGTAGGTGGGGAAGCCCTCGGTGAGGATCAGGACGTTGCGGCAGTCCTCGGCGAGGGCGTCGTCGTTGAGGGCCAACCAACCACCGATGTTGCCGAAGGGGTCCTTCTTGGCGCTCATGGTCATCCCGTCGGCCAAGGAGGCGATCTCGCGGACGATGTCGGCGATCTCGCGGTGCTCCTGGCCCTCCTCGCGTTCATGGATGAACCAGGCGTTCTCCGCGAATCGACAGGCGTCGAGGAAGAGCTTGACCCCGTGACGGTGGCAGATCTCGCTGGTGGCGCGGATGTTCGCCAACGAGACGGGCTGGCCGCCCCCGGAGTTGTTGGTGATGGTGAGCATCACCACTGGTACGTCGCCTCGATGCTCGCCGAGGAGGTTCTCGAGCCGGTCGAGGTCCATGTTGCCCTTGAAGGGGTGTAGCACTGCGGCGTCGTGCCCTTCGGCGATGACCAGGTCCAGCGCCGTGGCACCCGAGGCCTCGACGTTGGCGCGCGTCGTGTCGAAGTGGGTGTTATTGGGAATGACCTTGCCGGGTCCACCGAGCACGGAGAACAGGATCTTCTCGGCGGCGCGACCCTGGTGAGTAGGGATGACGTGGCGGAAGGGGAACAGGTCCTTCACCGCCGCCTCGAAGCGGAACCACGAGGGCGAGCCGGCGTAACTCTCGTCGCCGTGCTGGATCGCCGCCCACTGGTCACGCGACATCGCCCCGGTGCCCGAGTCGGTCAGGAGGTCGATGAGCACGTCGCGCGAACGCAGGGCGAAGACGTTGAATCCGGCCTCCTCGATGGCGGCCGAACGCTCGGCGGGGGTGGTCATCCTCAGTGGTTCCACCGAATGGATGCGAAAAGGCTCGATGATCGTCGTGAAGGTGCGGTCCATGCGATCACGGTAACAGTGGCCGCGCGTCGAAGCGCCCGCGGCGACAGTCCCTTTGGTCACTTCCCGTGCGCGGCCGTCGCGACACGCGGCGTCGCGACGCCTTAGAGTACCGCCACCAACTCGTCGAGCATCGCGTCCATGGCCCCGTGGGCGATCGAGAGATGTCCTTCGCCTTCGACCAGATGCGTCTGGGCGTGCGCGAGTGCCGCGGCGAGCCATCGACCGTGGGCGAAGGGGACCATCAGGTCGCGGTCGCCCTGCCACAGCATCGTCGGCGCGTGCACCTCGGCGAGGTCGAATCCCCACGGCCGGACGAAGGCGAGGTCGTCGTCGAGCCAGCCGTCGATCCCGCCGACGAGGGCCTCGTGAAACCCATTGGCGACGTCCTGGGCGTAGTCGCCCGAGAGGACCGCGCGGTCCACGTCGGGCAGCACCGACGACATGGCCTCCACGATGCCCTGCGCCGTGACGTGTCGCAGCTCGTCCTCGATCGCACGGAGGTAGCGTCCGAGGGTCTCCTCGCCCGCGAGCGCCGCCGCGAACTCCTCGAGATTGTCCTGTCCCATCGCGTCGAGCCAGTTCAGGTCGGCGGCGTCGTGCGGGGCCACCCCGGCCACCACCAGGCAACCCGCGACCCCGCGCAGTCGCGCGGCGCAGGCGAGGGCGTGCGGGCCACCTCCTGAGGCGCCCGCCGTGACGCAGCGCTCGACGTCGAGCCAGGCCAGGACCTCGGCGGTGTCGGCGACGACGTCGACCACGCGCCGGTTGGCTCGTCGTGAGGAGTCACCGTACCCGGGTCGTGAGGTGGTCACCAGTCGAAGACCGTGGGCGAGGGTCGAGCGCTCGAGGTAGCGACTGGCCACCCGCGACCCGGGCGTCCCGTGGTGCCAGATGAGCGGGGTCGCCCCCTCGGGTCCGCTGACGCGCACGTCGAGCCGACGACCGTCGGACAGTCGCAGTGTCGCCGAGGTCGAAGAGGCCATCGCCGCAGGGTCTCAACGCACCGCGTGGCGCGCGCCGCGTCGTCGGACCCCTCGAACGAGGGCCAGGGTCACCACGAGTAGTCCCACGCCGAGCGCGCCCGGGACGACGTAGCGTCGCGCCGAGGTCCTCGACGCGGCGACGGCCGAGGTGAGCTCGATGGTCGAGAGACGCGCGGGATCCGCCGTCACCGCGACGTGCGAGCCGGGGGCGGCGAAGGTGGTCATCGCCCCGATGACCTCGTCGAAGGAGGTGTGCTCGACCACGTAGTGTCCGCGGCAGGTGTAGCCCGCGCCGTTCGAACCGCTACCTCCAAGATTGCCGACGCAACTCGTCACCGTCGCCGTCACCGCGACGCCGTGTTCCTTCATCCGCGAGATGCGGCCGTTGTCGTTGGCGGCGGAGACCACGCTGAGCGTCAGGACGGCGGCGATGACGACGAGGCCCAGTGCCCCCACCACGGTCCACCAGTGACCTTCGACGCCGATCGCGTCGGCTCCGCGAAGCGCCGCGACGCGCTGCGACGCGGGGCCGTCGACAGCGGGGACCGCCGTCACGCCGGGGTCCGAGGCGGGGGGTCGAACGATGCCCATGTCACACGCTACACACTCGCTCTCCTCGCAAGGCCAGTGCGTCGTTCGACGCGAGGCGCGATTAGCCACCGAGGCGCCGGGGCCGATCGAAGTACCTCGCACCTCGTGCGGGTGCCTCGTGGTCCGGTGGCGGCGTCAGGGGCTACCCTGAGCGTATGGCGGGACTACTCGAGGTGCGGGGCCTACGACGCCGATTCGCCAACCTGATCGCCCTCGACGATCTCTCCTTCAGCGTCCGCGCGGGCGAGGTGGTCGGCTTCCTCGGTCCCAACGGCGCGGGCAAGACCACGACGATGCGCGCCATCTTCGGTTTGACCGATCTCGACGCCGGCGAGGTGCGCTGGAACGGCGCGAGCGTGAGCGCGGGGGATCGACGGCGCTTTGGCTACATGCCCGAGGAGCGCGGTCTCTATCCCGGGATGCGCATCGGCGACCAACTGGTCTACATCGGGCGCCTCCACGGGATGAGCATGGACGACGCCCGTCGGGCCGCCGCGTCGTGGCTCGAGCGCCTGGGTCTCGCCGATCGGGTCAACGACAAGGTCGAATCGCTGTCGCACGGCAACCAACAGAGGGTGCAATTGACGGCGGCGCTCTTGCACGAACCCGAGTTGTTGATCCTCGACGAGCCCCTGGCCGGTCTCGACCCGACGGGCATCGACGACATCGGCGCCATCCTGGTGGAGCGCGCCCGCGCCGGGTGTTGCGTCTTGTTCTCGAGCCATCAGCTCGACCAGGTCGAGGACCTGTGCGAAACGGTGATCATCATCGACCACGGTCGCCTCTTGGAGACCGGACGGGTGGACGACCTCGCGACCGGTGGGGCGCGCCGACTCGTCGTGCGCGTCGAGGGCGATCGCGATGGCTCGTGGAGCACGGGTCTCGAGGGCGTCACCGTCTCCCAGGTCGCCGGCGGGGAGGTCCGGCTCATCCTCGACGAGGGCGTCGACACCGACGACGTCCTCGAGGCCGCACGACGAGCCGGTCGTGTGACGGAGTTCGTCATGCAACGCCGTCGCCTGTCCGAGGTCTTTCGCGAGGCGCTCCGGTGAAGGCCTTACGCTTCGCCGTGATCGCGACCGCGGTGGTGCTCTCGGTCGCGTTTCGCCTGTGGCGCCGCCGTCGTCGCCGCGACGCCTCGGCGTCGACGACACCGACGCGACGTCACGCGCCGCGTCAGTTCGTCGCCAGTGACGTCGGTCTGGTGATGGGGCGAGAGTTGCGCGAGCGACTGCGCAGTCACTTCTACCTCCTCGGCACGATCGCCATCGTGTTGGTGGTGGGCGCGGCGATCGTGATCCCGACCCTCACTCACCCCAAGTCGACCTCCGAGTCGATCGGCGTGGTCGGGACGCTCTCGACCTCGACGCGGTCCTGGTTGGCGACCAGTGGTCAGGCCTTCGGGGTGCACGTGCGCTTCGTCGAGTTCAGTGACGTGGCCCACGCCCGGACCGACGTGTCGTCGGGCCGCGTCGATTTCGCGGTCGTCAACGGGCTCGAGTTGGTCGTCAAGACCGGGATCTCGCCGGGCGACACTTCGACCACCGCGTACATCGTCCAGGCGCTCGCGGCGCGACTCGGGACGCAGAGAGCGCTCGCCGCGGCCCACCTCAGCGCCCAGCAGGCGGCGACCCTCGCGCATTCGGCCCCGGTGCCGATCGTGGCGCTGCATCGCGCGGGACCCGTCAAACACGTCAACGCGACGTCGATCATCGGCGTGATCTTGATCTTCGTGATGCTCCAGCAGTACAACACGTGGATCCTGATGGGCGTGATGGAGGAGAAGGCCAGCCGGGTGATCGAGGTGTTGCTCTCGACCGTGCGCCCCGTGCGACTCCTCGCGGGCAAGGTGATGGGGATCGGACTCGCGGCGTTGCTCCAGGCCTCGGTGGTGGTGGCGTTCGCCCTCGTCGTGTCCAGTGTCGTGGGATCGGACCTCCTGCACGGGACGGGGACCGCGCAGATCCTCGGCACCCTGGTGTGGCTGGTCCTGGGTTACTCGCTCTATAGCTGGGTCTACGCCGCGGCCGGCTCCATGGCCGAGCGCCAGGATCAGATCCAGAGTCTCGCGCTGCCACTGAGCCTGCCCCTCATCGTGGGCTACGTCGTGACGCTCACGGCGGCCAGCTCACCGACGCCGTCACTGCTACTCAAGGTCTTCGCCTACATCCCCCTCACCGCGCCCTTCGCCATGACCGCGTTGGTGGGCTTCGGCGGTGTCGCGTGGTGGCAGTTCGCTCTCTCCGCGCTCACCTCGATCGTGTGCACCTTGGGCATCGCGCGCCTGGCGACCGGGATCTATCGCCGGGCCATTCTGCGCACGGGGCGGCGGGTTCGGTTAAAGGACGTTCGCCGCTCCACCTGAGTCCTTCATGACGAAGCGCGCCTACGGTGCTCGCCGACTGTCGTCACGGGCCGGGGGATGTCGGCATCGTCCGCTTCGGTGAACGCGGGTCGTCGCCGCGGCAAACTTCGCGTGCGAGCTCTGGGCGACCCACCCCGGCTCCCTCCACCGGCGCGACGAGGGCGACCAGGGGAGAAGCCAAGGAAATCAGGCCCGCCTCACCACCGGCGCCGACGCATTCATTTCATCAAAGTGAAAGGTGGGTGAACTTCGGAGTTCGCCGATATCGCAGGGCTAGTATGCGTTCTCGAACCGCAACGCAGCGGTTTTCGACACAAACGTGAGGACGGTTGGCGTGGTATTCAAGAGCAAAATAGGTACGGCGTTGGTGGCGGGTGCCACCATGGCCAGCGTGGCGATCGTCTCGCTGGGCAGCCCGGCGTCGGTCGCGAGCGCATCGACCAGCGTGAACTGGGCGAAGGTGACCCAGTTGACCAAGACGGGGAACACGTCGATGGCGGCCCTGATCGCGGCCGCGAAGAAAGAGGGCAAGCTGAACGTGATCGCCCTGCCGCCGAACTGGGCGAACTACGGCGAGTTGATCTCGTCGTTCTCGGCCAAGTACGGCATCAAGGTGAACTCGGAGAACCCCAACGGATCGAGCGCCCAGGAGATCTCGGCGCTGGCCGCCGACAAGGGTCGTTCGAACGCTCCCGACGTCATCGACGTGGGCACGAGCTACGCGTTGACCGCGAAGGCGAGCCACCTGCTGGCGCCCTACAAGGTGTCGACGTGGAGTGAGATCCCCAACGGGCTCAAGGACTCGAGCGGGTACTGGTTCGACGACTACGGCGGGTACGTCGCCATCGGTTGCAACACCGCGACCGTCAAGTCGTGCCCGACCTCGTTCAAGGCGATGCTGAAGGCGACGTCGTCGTCGGGCTACAAGATCGGCCTCAACGACAGCCCGTTGAACTCCAACTCCGCGCTGGCGGGCGTGCAGGCCGCCGCGGTGGCCAACGGCGGTTCGCTCAACAACGTGGCCCCGGGAGTGAAGTTCTTCGCCACGTTGAACAAGAACGGCACGTTCGTCCCGACCATCGCCAACGCGAGCACGGTCCAGAGCGGCGCGACGAACATCGTCATCTGGTGGGACTACCTCCAGGCGAGCGGCATCAGCACCTCGGTCAAGACCTGGAAGGTCGCCGTGCCCTCGGACGCCGTCGTGGGTGAGTACTACTCGCAGGCCATCAGCGCGTCGGCTCCCGACCCGGCGGCGGCCCGTCTGTGGGAGGAGTACCTGTACTCGGTCACCGGACAGAACCTCTGGCTGAAGGGCCTCGCGCGTCCGGCGGAGCTGGCGTACATGCAGGCGCACGGCCAGGCGAACAAGGCGTGGTTGGCGAAGCTGCCGGCGCTGCCCAAGTCGGCCAAGCCGCTGTACCCGACGACCGCTCAGATCGCGGGCGCCGCGAAGGTGATCACCAGCACCTGGGCCACGCAGGTCGGTGCTGGTTGATCCGCAGTCATCAATGACTACCAGTAGTCACAGCGAAGTCACGACGGTCACCTCGGGTCCAGAGCCCGAGGTGACCGTCGTGATGCGCTCGAAATCACTTCGGCGGCGCGTGGCGCGCGCGGTGCGGCCCACGCTCGCGATGGCCCCCTTCGTGATCTACACGTTCCTGGGTCTGGGGATCCCCACGATCGCGGTGATCAACCTCGCGTTCCGCAGCGAGAGCGGCAAGCTCTCCACCAGCAACCTCCACCTGATCTCCCAGGGCATCTACCGCCTGGGCTTCGAGAACAGCATCAAGCTCGCGTTGATCACCTCGATCATTCCGGGCATCGTGGGCGTCATCCTCGCCTACACCATCCAGACCTCGCGCAGCAGCCTCTTTCGACGTCTCGTGGCCACCGCCTCGGGCGTGCTGGCCAACTTCGGCGGCGTCAACCTCACCTTCATGTTCATCGCCACCCTGGGTTCGACCGGGGTCCTGACCGTGTGGTTGAACGTCATCAAGCTCAATCCGTGGCACTACGGCTTCAATCTCTACTCGTTCTACGGCGTGGCGTTCGTCTACATGTACTTCCAGATCCCCCTCATGGTCCTGATCATCACGCCCGCGCTGGCGGGACTTCGACAGTCGTGGCGCGAGGCGGCCTCGAACATGGGCGCCTCCAACCTGCGCTACTGGCGCCACGTCGGCATCCCGGTCCTCCTTCCTTCGGTGCTCGGGGCGATGCTCCTGCTCTTCGGCAGCGCGTTCGCCGCCTACGCCACGGCCGAGTCGTTGACGACGGGCATCATCGCCCTCGCGCCCATCCAGATCGGCGTGGTCCTCAACGGCAACGTGGTGGCGGGCCAGACCCACGTCGGCTACGCGATCGCCTTCGGGATGCTCATCATCTTGACCGTCACCATGGTCCTCTATGGTCTCGTGCGCCGGAGGGCGTCCAAATGGCTTCGGTGAGCGGACCCCTGGGCGGGCTCGCCTTCGAGGAGGCGATCCCCGACATCCTGGGCGAGGCGCCGACGCCACGTCGTCGCCGGCGCCTGCGGTTCCGTCCCTGGCGAGTGATCATCATGACCCTCGCGGGCGCCTACTTCCTTCTGCCGATCTACGGTGGGCTCAAGTTCTCGTTGGAGGACCTCAACGGACGTTTCTCCTTCGAGGCGATCCAGAACCTGCCGTCCGCGCCGGGGTTCTCCGACGCCTTCTGGTTGTCGATGCGCCTCGCGCTCGCCACTCTGGTGGTCTCGACGTTGCTGATGGTCCCCACGACGATCTACGTGCACCTGCGTCTCCCGCGGATGCGCCGCGTCATGGAGTTCGTCACCATCTTGCCCATCGTGATCCCCCCGATCGTCATCATCGCCGGGGTGCTTCCCGCCGCGCCGCTCTGGGCGAAGTCCTCGCCGTACCTGCTGAGCTTCCTGTACGTCATCTTGGTGATGCCCTTCATCTATCGCTCCCTCGACGCCGGACTGAGCGCCATCGACCTCAAGACGTTGGTGGAGGCCTCACGGTCGCTGGGCGGGAACTGGCTGCGGACGATGACCAGCGTGATCCTGCCGAACCTGCGCTCGGCGCTGCTCTCGGCCATGGTGCTCACCCTGGCGCTGGTCCTGGGCGAGTTCACCATGGCGAGCCTGGACCTCTGGACGACGATCCCGGTGTGGATCACCCAGTTCAACACCTCCTCCAACGGACACATCCAGGTCGCCGCGTCGATGCTGGGCCTCGTCGGCACCTGGGTGTTCCTGACGATCATCGTCTCGATCGACCGTTCCGAGTCACGCAGATCACGTAGAAAGGCGGGAACGCTGTGACCCACGTCAACGAAGCTCCCACGACCCCGTCGACGCCGGGTCAACGCAGCGGTGGCTCGAAGGTCGAATTGGACCGGCTGGTGCGCGTCTACGGTTCGGTGCGCGCGCTCAACGGCTTCTCGCTGACGATCGAGCCCGGCGAGTTCATCGCCCTCCTGGGACCCTCGGGTTGCGGCAAGACCACGGTGCTGCGCCAGCTGGCGGGGTTCGAGCAACTCGACAGCGGGCGCGTGCTCGTGAACGGCCAGGACATCTCCAACGTCAGCGCCCAGAAGCGCGATATGGGCATGGTCTTCCAGAGCTACTCACTCTTCCCGAACATGAACGCGCTCAACAACGTGGCCTTCGGTCTTCGCATGCGGCACCAGCGATCGGCGCAGCGCCTGAAGAAGGCGGCGGAGGTCCTGGAGATGGTGGGCTTGAGCGACCAGACGAAGAAGTACCCTCACCAGATGTCGGGGGGCCAGCAACAGCGCGTCGCCCTGGCGAGGGCGCTGGCCATCGAACCTCAGGTGCTTCTCCTGGATGAGCCACTCTCCGCCCTGGACGCGAAGGTGCGTGCGGAGTTGCGCGACCAGATCCGACTGCTGCAGAAGCGTCTGGCCATCACCACCATCTTCGTGACCCACGACCAGGAGGAAGCGCTGTCGATGGCCGATCGGGTGTGCGTCATGTCCAAGGGGCGCATCGAGCAGACGGCGACCCCCGCCGTCCTCTATCGTCACCCCAACACGGCCTTCGTCGCCCAGTTCGTCGGGGTGTCGAGCCGGGTGCCCTCGCGGCTCATCGGCCGTGAGGTGGAGATCTTCAATCAGCGCTGCGCGGTGCGCGGCGACGAGGACCTGGCCGGACGCAGCGACGTCGACGCCATCCTGCGCCCCGAGGACGTGGCGATCGCCGCGGACGCCTCGGGTATCGGCTTCGTCACGCACAAGAGCTTCCTCGGGGCGACGACGCGCCTCGTCGTGCAAGTGGGCGAGACGTCGGTGCGCGTCGACATCCGTAGCGACGACGCCGAGGACCTGGAGTTCGGGGACCGCGTGAACGTCAAGATCATCGCCCGCGACGTCCTCGTCGCACCGCACGTGGACGCGACCGCGACTCCTTAGTCGCGGGGCCGACGCGTCACCCGTGACGCGAATTGTCGCCCGCCGGACCCTCGCAGTATTCACCGCGCGACCCCCTGGCGAGATCGAGGGTGATGATGTCGTGGACGAAGGATGCTCGGTGAGATCGTGGGGAGATGTCGCCGATCCCGTCACGGCTCCTCGCTCTCGCGTAGGTCAGATGATGCACGATCACCGCGTCGGCCCTGCAACTTGAACTTGTGACGGCGAGGCGCCTCTCGGGCGATGAACGACCAAGGGTCGTGATGTGCTGCGACGTGTGGGTCCCGCGCGCACCCCGACGTGTCTCTCGCGTCCGCCGTACTGCATCGTCTTGTCGGCCAGGCTGAGTGTTCTCTCAGTTTGGCGACGGCGTCTCGGGGCCGTGGTGTCCGACGAGAGATCGACGCTGCGCCCTGATAAATCAAAGTATTTCCATCGACGACTGGCTGATCGTGGCTGCGTCGCGCGAGGACGAACGCGCACGTCGCGGTCATGTACCCCCACGACCATCCACCACTTCATTGTGGACACTTCGTAATATTTTGCCGTCGTCGAGCACACAAAGGATTCCTCCTGATGAAAAGGTTCTTCCGCGCCCTCGTGGCGCTCATCGCGTGCGTCGCTGTCGCGTCGCCCGTCGTGTCCCTTGCGGTGTCAGGCACCGCCGGTGCGTCGTCGGTGTCCTACACCGCCACACAGAGCTTCACTCCACCGTCGTCGAACTTCGCGGGCGCCTCGGGCGGTGGCGACGGATGGGGCATCGCGATCTATGGCGGGCGGGTGTACAACGTCTTTCATCACCAGTCGTTCTTCGGCCTCATGTGCCACCTCGAGAGCAACGCGGCCCCTTGTTGGACGACCACCGACACCGGCGGCAACGTCTACAAGACCATCACCGCGACGGTGGGGACCGCCACCGCCACCTTCGGCACGTCGGGCAAGGTGGGTCTCTACGCCGACCAGTCGACCGGGTATCTCTATGTCTACGCGAATAGGAACGACTCGGGTCTCGCCACCCCGGGAGTGGTCTGCATCAACCTCAACGCGCCCGACACCAACGTGGATCCGGTGTGTTCCGGCGCCGGTGGTCAGCCTCCCGCGTGGACGCCGCTCGGTGGCAGCAATGACTCGTACCAAGTATCGAACACTGCGGCGGGCACCGTGACGCCGACCTATTACGGCGGCAAGTTGTGGGCGTATAACCCCTACCTCGGTGCGGTGGCCTCCAGCGGCGGTGCGACCTCGAGCGCGAAGAACGCGCTGCTGTGCTACGACATCGCCCTGCAAGGACCCTGCGCCAATCAGCCCTACGCCATCAACGTCGGCTCCACCACGGCGGACAACACCGACAACCCTCCCGCGCCGCCCGACACGCTGGTGGGCGGGCACTACTTCATCCCGACCAGCTGGTCGTCGGGGGCCGTGGTGGCCTGCGTCGACCTCACGACACCCTCTCCCCAGAACTGCGTGGGGACTTGGCCCCTCGCGGTCAGCGCCGCGTTCGTCATCCCGTCACTCGACTCGACGGGCGCGGTCAACGGCGTCTGCGCCCAGGCGAGCACCTGGGCCTGCTATGGGCTCGATGGCACGGTGCAGTCCACGCCGAGCGGTCTCACCGCGAGCTCCTTGGAAGCGGGTTCTGGGGGGGTCGGGGGCGCCGGATGGAACGGTGCCCCAGTCGTCGTGGGCACGCGGGTCCTCGAGGCTGATCAAGGGGCGAACGCCGTCTACTGCTACGACTTCGCCACCAACGCCACCTGCGCCGAGAGTTCGGGGAACTATCCCAAGACGTTCTCCAACCTGAATGGGCTCTACACCGTCAATCTCGACCCCCAGAATCCGACGTGCGTCTGGGTCAACTCGGACAACGGCGGCTCGCAGATCCAGAACTTCGACGCCTTGACCGGAGGGACGTGCGCGAGTGCGCCCGTGCGCGTCTACGCATCGTCCTTCGTGGAGCCCTATCAGGCGTGCACGCCGACCTCCTTCACCACGTTGAGTCTGACGACAACGGGCAGTCTCACCACGAGTCCCGCGCCCACCCTCTCCTTCACCAACGGCAACGGGGTGGTCATCGACGGACCCTACGACTTCAACGTCACCAACCCGGCGAACCCGACGATTGATCTCACCTCGCTCAACTACACCACGCCCATCAACCTCTCGACGCAGAACGCCCTCCCGCAATTCGTCCTCAATCTGACCCCCGGTGGTAGTGGGTCGCTCGGGACCGTGACGGTCACCGTCACGTGGAGCGGGTCCTCACTGGCCCAATGCAGTCCCGGCTACGTCGGGCCGGCGCCCAACACCTCGGCGGCCTCGGGGATCGACGACACCGGCGCCACCATGAACGGATCGGTGACCAACACCGGCACCGATTCGGTGACACCGGTCGACTTCTGCTACCAGACCACCGCCTTCACCTCGGGCAACTGCACGGGCACGGTGGCGACGGCGACGGCGGGTACCACGACGAACTCGATCACCCCCTACAGTCTCAACGCGACCACACTCTCTTCGGGCACCACGTACTACTACGAGTTGGTGGCCACGGACGCGACGACGAGTTCTCCGCTCTACGGAGGCGTGATGTCCTTCACCACTGGACCCACCGCCGCCACGGGATCGGCCTCGTCGGTGACCACCACCAGTGGCACGCTCAACGCCACCCTCTACAACCCGGGGAGCGACGTGTTCACCGGTGAGAAATTC
>JAGXBH010000065.1 GCA_018971185.1 Acidobacteriota bacterium | reverse complement strand
GGTCCTCGGCGTTGGGGCCCTGGTGACGTCGTGGCTACCGCGGCGCCGTCGATCGCCCCCGCGAGCGGACGCAGCACGCGAAACGTAGAGCCTCGGTCGAGTTCGGACGGGCGACATCGTCAAGGAACGAAGGACGAGTCGAGATTCGAATAGTGGTCCGACACCTCACGCTTGACCCCTCGGTCAACTACCAGAGACAGGCCAAGAAGGTAGTCTGAGGGTTCAACCGTCCCAGAAACCCTGTCACATCACAGGGCTCCCAGAGCAGGACTCGAACCTGCAACCTAGCGATTAACAGTCGCTTGCTCTGCCAATTGAGCTATCTGGGAATGCGTCTAAGGCAACGCAACTCTAGCACTGCGTCGCGAGCGGGCCGTCCGTCCTACTGGGCGTCGAACCATTCCTGCAGGCGCTGGGCCTCCGCGCTCTCTCGCACCGCCCGTCGACTCTTCTCGAGACGCTTGCTCATGGCCTGACGCGAGATGCCGTGGGACTTGGCGATCTCCTCGATCGACATCGTGCGGAACGCGTATTGCCAGAAGGCGTCGAAGTTGTCCCCACACAGTCGTCGCAACTCCTCGATCACCCACTTCGGCGCCTCGTTCACGTCCACCGGCGCGGTGCCCTCGACACCACGCTCGAAGTCGCCCGATTCGAAGCGACGATTCACGAGGTCGCGATTCATCTGCACGATGTCACGCGCCTTGGTCGGCGACACGCCCAGGGCGAGGGCGATCTCCTTGAGCGAGAACCTCTTCGCCAGGTCGCCGCGCAGCAGCTTCTGGAGTCGCAGCACGTCCTCCATCTCGGACTCCGTGAGGCCCGCCTGTTGGCGGATCGCCTGATTGACGAGTTTGGTGATCCAGTAGTTGGCGTAGGTCGAAAAACGATTGCCCTTGGCGGGGTCGAATCGGTTCAGCGCGTTGACCAGTCCCTCCACCCCGGCCGCCTCGAGTTCCTCGTCGCCGAAGCGATAGCCCCGCTCGAGGACCCGGGCGCGCACCAACCCACAGGTCGCGCGCAGCAGCGTCGACTCGGCGCGCTGACCTTCCTCGCGCTCGCGGCGCAGGTCACGGCGCACCGAGGGGTCGAGGGGCTCGTCCTCGAGCTGACGGGCTGCCTCACGACCGCGGGTGATCAGGGGCAGGAGGGCCCTCTCCTCGTCGACGCTCAGGGGCTTGAGCATCGTGAGTCCCCCCACCGTGCGCCGCGGGCTATCCACGTGGTGCCGAACTCGCGATCAGCCACTCGCGAAGGTCCGCTTCGGCCGCTTCGTGCTGCGCGGTGTCGAGCAACGCGAGTCGCTCCTTGACGTCGCGCACCGTCGCCATCGCCACCTCCGGGGGGACCTCGGCGTTGCGCAGCTGGCGGTCGAGCTCGCGCAGCTGGACCGCGGCGGCGGACCGTAGCAACTGCGCCACGACCGCGGCGACGTCGTCCACCGTGTACTCGCGGTCGAGCTCGTCGACGGCCAGTTCGCTCAATACCTCCGCCGCGCCGTCCTCGCCCCGGCGACGGAGCTGATCGATCACCTCGGACACGCCCTGGCCCGAGGTGAGGCCGCAGAAGATCTCTCGCTGCACCTCGTTCACGAAGTACTGGGCGACGAAACGGTCCCTCACGTCCTGGGGGAAGTGGATGACCAGGCGCAGGGCTTCGAGGCCCGGACGCGGCAGGGGCTCGCTGGCGCGCGGCGCGAGCGGCCGCTCCGCCACGCGGATTCGCTGCGTCGGGTCGCGCACGAGCTCGCCCACGCGCGGTCGCAACGTGGCCAGGTCGAGACGCAGGGTGTCGGCCACCTTGAGGAGATACTGGTCGCGCACGAGGTCGCTCGGGTGCTCCGCCAGCACGCGCAGCGCCACCTCGGCGCCGCGCGCGCGACCCTCGGCCGTCGCGAGATTGGCGGCGTTGAGGACGCGGTCGAGACGGAACTGCAGGAAGGGCACCGCCCCCGCGATCGCCGCGGCCAAGGCGGAGGGGTCACGCTGGGCCAGTTCGGCCGGGTCCGAACCCGCGGGCAGCGCGGCCACGAAGACGTCGACCTCGTGCTGGCGCTCCCACTGGTACACGCTGGCCGCGGCGCTCTGGCCCGCCGCGTCCGCGTCGTAGGCGAGCACGATGCGCTTGGCGAAGTTGCGCATGATGCGAAAGTGCTCCTCGCCCAGGGCAGTGCCGCAGGTGGCCACCGCGCGCGCCAGTCCCGACTGGAAGCAGGCGATCACGTCGGTGTAGCCCTCGCACACGATGATCTCGCCCGAGCGGATGATGTCGTCCTTGGCCCAGTTGAGACCGTAGAGCGTGCGACGTTTCGAGTAGATCGGCGTCTCGGGCGAGTTCTTGTACTTGGCCTGGCGGAATCCGTCGGGGTCCTCCGGCGCGCCCGGCAGGATCCGTCCACCCACCGCGATGGCCTTGCCCGAGGAGTCGAAGATCGGGAAGATCAGGCGGGCGCGCAGCGCGTCCTGACGCCGCTCGCGTCGGTTGACGAAGCCCAGACCCGTCCCCTCGAGCACCTTGGCCGAGAGCCCCAACGACGAGGCCAGGGCGTCCCAGTCGTCGGGGGCCCACCCCAAGCGAAACTGGCGCGCCACGTCACCCGAGATCCCGCGGCTCCTGAGGTAGTCGCGCGCCGGGCGGGCGTCGGGCGAGTGCAACAGTCGCTCGTGGTACCACTGCACCGCACGGTCCATGGCGGCCAGGAACTCCTGGCGCTCCTTGCGCGCCGGCCCCGACGCGTCGTCCTCGTGGAGCTCGATGCCGGCCCGGTCGGCCAGCAGGCGCACGGCGTCGACGAAGTCGAGGTGCTGCATCTCGCGCACGAAGGTGATCTGATCGCCCGCGACGCGACAACCGAAGCAGTAGTAGCGCCCCTCCTCGGCGTTCACCGAGAAGGACGGGGACTTCTCCGCGTGGAAGGGGCACAGTCCCTGCCAGCGGCGCCCAGCCTTCTTCAGCGCCACGTGCTCGGTGATGAGGGCCACGATGTCCGTGGCCGCTCGCACCTGGGCGATCTCCGCTTCGGATATGGCCATAGATAGAACGTACAGGCTTCTCGACGGGACTCCGGCGGTCGCCGCGTGACACTCGAACCCTAGACTTCGCACCATGTCCGAGTTCGCCGTCGAAGCCACCAACGTCGTTCGCACCTTCAACGCCGGGAGCGTTCAGGCCCTCAAGGGCGTCAGCCTGCGGGTCCCCCGAGGCGAGGTCTTCGGACTCCTCGGCCCCAACGGCTCGGGCAAGACGACCATGGTGCGCATCCTCTCCACCATCCTCGCACCGACCTCGGGCACCGCGACGGTCGACGGCTACGACGTCGTCACCCAGCCCAACGAGGTGCGCCGACGCATCGGCCTGGCGGGACAGTACGCCACGGTGGACGAGAACCTGACGGGCCTCGAGAACCTTCGCATGATCGGTTCGCTCAACCACCTCGAGAAGTCCTTCGTCCTGCGCCGCGCGAAGCAACTGCTCGACGAGTTCGGCCTCAACGACGCCGCGAACCGCAACGTGAAGACCTATTCCGGCGGGATGCGACGTCGCCTCGACTTGGGAGCGGCGCTGATGGCCCGACCCCCGATCCTGTTCCTCGACGAACCGACCACCGGACTCGATCCCCAGAGCCGCCAGGACCTCTGGTCGATCATCGAGGGTCTCGTCGAGGGTGGTACCACGGTGTTGCTCACCACGCAATACCTCGAGGAGGCCGACCGGCTCTGCAAGCAACTCGTGGTGCTCGACAAGGGCACGATCATCGCCGAAGGCACCAGCCAGGAGTTGAAGACGAGCCTGGGGGCGACCGTCCTCTCCCTCACGTTCCACTCCACGCAGGACGCCACCCGCGGGCTCGAGATCATCCGCGTCATCTCGGCCAAGCCGGCGAACATCGAGGGAACGGTGGTCGAACTCACCGTCGACGGCGGCCCTTCGTCGGCCGCCGAGGCGCTGCGCCGCTTGGACGCCGCTAACGTCGCCCTGGCCGGACTGACGCTGCGTGAGCCGAGCCTGGACGACGTCTTCCTCAGTTTGACGGGGCACAAGACGGAGGAGGAGGGTCCGGCGACGGACGACGCGTCGACGAAGCGACCGGTGAGGAACCCATGACCAACGACATCGAAACGATCCACGCCGAGAAGGGCAATCTTCGCTGGGCCATCTCCGACGTTCTGACGATGGCCCGCCGCAACCTCCTGGCCATCGTACGGATCCCCACGGCGTTGGTCTTCTCGTTCTTGCAACCCATCATGTTCGTGCTGTTGTTCCGCTACATCTTCGGCGCCGGGGCGATCAACGTGCCGATACCGGGTGGCTACGTGAACTACCTGCTGCCGGGCATCATCGTGCAGACCACGATCTTCGGCGCCGTGGGTACCGCGATCGGTCTGGCCGAGGACCTCCAGCACGGACTCATCGAACGTTTCCGGGCCCTGCCGATGTCGCGAATGGCCGTGTTGGCCGGGCGCACGGTCTCCGACCTCGGTCGAAACGTGGTCGTGCTCGTCATCATGACGGGCGTGGGCATGGCGGTCGGGTTTCGCCCGCACGGCGGTCTCATCAACTACATCCTCGCGTGCCTCATCACCCTGCTCTTCGCCTACTGCCTCTCGTGGGGATTCGCCTTCATCGGACTCGCCGCACCGAACTCCGAAGCCGCCCAGGCGATGACGTTCCCGCTCATCTTCCCCCTGACCTTCGCGTCGGGCATCTTCGTGCAGGTCTCGACCATGCCCGGGTGGCTCCAGCCCTTCGCCACCTATCAGCCCGTGAGCGAGGTCGCCAAGGCCGTGCGCTACCTGATGAACGGCCCGAACGTCATCCTGCCGCACCCGGGAAACTCGGTGTGGATCGCCATCGTGTGGTCGGTGGGCCTCATCGCCGTGCTCGGCCCGCTCGCGACCGCGAAGTACAAGAAAGTCGCGTGAGTGGCCTAACTCGATGCCCGAGCACCAAGAACAGCACCTGAGTTCCGTCCTCGTCGCGGTGATGGCGGTGTCCATCGGCGTCATCGTCGCGAACCTCTACTATCTCCAGCCCCTCCTGCACCAGGTCCGTGGCGACTTCGCGGTGTCGACGGCCTCGACGTCGCTGCTCATCACGCTCATCCAGGTGGGCTACGTGGTCGGACTCTTCTTCCTCCTGCCCCTCGGGGACCTCTTCGTGCGACGACGCCTGATCGTCGCCGTCTTCGTCGTGGCCGCACTCTCCATCTTCGTGGCCAGTCTCATCCACTCCTTCGCCCTCTTCGCCGTGATCACCCTCGTGATCGGACTCTCGTCGGTCGCGGGACAGATCATCATCCCCCTGGGCGCCGATCTCGCACCCGACGCGGAGCGCGGCCGCGTGCTCGGTCGACTCATGACGGGACTGCTCGGCGGCGTGTTGCTGTCGCGGACCCTCTCGGGCGCGGTATCGGAGGCCATTGGCTGGCGTGGGGTCTACCGCGTGTCGGCCGTCCTGCTCGTGGCCATGGCCGTCGTCCTTCACTTCGCGCTGCCCGAAGAGCGACCGCGCGACCGCTTCGAGTACCGTCACCTCATCACCGGCGGCCTACGGATGATGCGTGAGTCGCGCGAACTACGTCGTCGCGGGTGGTTCGGCGCCACGGCGTTCGGCGCCTTCAGCGTCCTCTGGTCCACCCTGGCCTTCCATCTCTCGAGTGCGCCCTTCCACTACTCGAGCGGCGTGATCGGGCTCTTCGGCCTCTTCGGCCTCGCGGGGATCACCGCCGCCAACGTCACCGGTCGACTCGCCGACCAGGGCCGCACGCAACTCGCGACGACCTCGGCCGCGGTCTTCATCGCACTCGCCTACCTCGTTCTCTACCTCGGACGCCACGACGTGATCGCGGTCGTCGTCGGCGGCATCGTCCTCGACGCCGGGAGCCAGGGCATCCACGTCTCGAACCAGTCGATCATCTACGCCATCGCGCCCGCCCAGCGCAGCACCATCAACAGCATCTACATGGTGTGCTTCTTCACCGGCGCCTCGATCGGGTCGTTGCTCGCGGGCTACGCCTACGCCCACGACGGCTGGCGGGGCACCTGCGTCGTCGGCGGCATCTTCGGCCTCGCCACGATCATCCCCGCCCTCCTCTGGAGAGCGCCCCGCGACGTCGCGGCGACCTGAGCGTCGACCGGAGCGTCGACCGGAGCGTCGACCGGAGCGTCTCCCCACGTCACAGCGCGTCAGCGCTCGGTCGTCAGTCCTGACCGGTGCGCTGGCGCAGGTCCGCGAGCAGGTCCGCGATCGGCACGCGCGCCTGCTCGGTCGAGTCACGATCACGCACCGTGACGCAGCGGTCCTCGAGCGAGTCGAAGTCGACGGTGATGCAGAAGGGAGTGCCAACCTCGTCCTGTCGCCGGTAGCGGCGACCGATGGACTGGGTCACGTCGTAGTCACAGGCGAAGTGGGGCTGCAGGATCGCCAGCACCTCCTGGGACACGCTCTCGAGCTCGGGCTTCCTCGAGAGCGGCAACACCGCCACCTGGTAGGGCGCGAGACGCCAGTCGAGGCGCAGCACGGTGCGGGTCTCGCCCTCGACCACGTCCTCGTGATAGGCGGCGAGCAGGAAGGCCATCATGGCGCGCGTGGCGCCGGCGGCGGGCTCGATGACGTAGGGGGTGTATCGCTCGTTGGCCGCCTGGTCGAAGTACTCGAGTTTGGCTCCCGACGCGTTCGAGTGCTGGGTCAGGTCGTAGTCGCCGCGATTGGCGATGCCCTCGAGCTCGTCCCAGCCCCACGGGTAGGCGAACTCCACGTCGGTCGTGCCGCGCGAGTAGTGCGACAGGTCCTCGGGGGCGTGCTCGTGCAGTCGTAGCTTGTCGGCCGGGATGCCGAGTCCCAGGTACCAGTTGAGGCGCTGGTCGATCCAGTACCGGTACCACTGCTCAGCCTCGGCCGGCGGGACGAAGTACTCCATCTCCATCTGCTCGAACTCGCGCGTGCGGAACACGAAGTTCTGCGGGGTGATCTCGTTGCGGAAGGACTTGCCCACCTGGGCGATGCCGAAGGGTGGCTTCTTGCGAGTGGTCGCGACGACGTTGTTGAAGTTGGTGAACATCCCCTGGGCCGTCTCGGGACGCAGGTACGCGGTGGCGCCCTCGCCCTCGACGGGGCCGGCCTGGGTCTTGAACATCAGGTTGAAGGCCCGGGCCTCGGTGAACTCCGTCGATCCGCAGTTGGGACAAACGCCGTCGATCTTGTCCTCGCGCCAGCGCTCCTTGCACTTGCGACAATCGACCAACGGGTCGGTGAAGGTCTCCAGGTGCCCCGAGGCGGCCCAAACCGCCGGCGGACCCAGGATGGCGGCGTCCAGGCCGACCACGTCCACCCGCATCTGGACCATGTCACGCCACCACGCCGACTTGACGTTGCGCAGCATGTTGACCCCTAGGGGGCCGTAGTCGTACGTCGAGCGGAATCCACCGTAGATCTCGGAGGAGGGAAAGATGAATCCGCGGCGCTTGGCCAGGTTGATCACCTTGTCAAGAAGCTCGAGGTCGTTGGAGGGGGTGGAATCCATCCGTCAAGGCTACCGGAACGGCCTTTCTCGACGGGGCGGCCTCAGGGCGAGGACGAGAGGCGCAGGATCACCTGGTTGGCGACGAGGCGCGCTCGCGGCGTGAGGGTGACGCGACCGGCCTCGACCTCGACCAGGTGGCGGATCTCGTCTAAGGACGCGAACGCCTCGACCGGCACCCCGCGACGGGTCCTCAGCGCCAGCGAATCGCGCTCGAAGGCTTGCGTCGCCTCGTCGAGGACCTCCTCTCCCCCGAGCGGCCGCTCACCTCGGCGCACCATATCGATGTAGCGCTCGGGGGTGCGCACGTTCCAGTAGCGCCGGCCGTGACGGTGAGAATGCGCGGCCGACCCGTAGCCGACGTAGTCCTCGTGGTCCCAGTAGACGTGGTTGTGTCGGCACTCGTGGCCCGGCCGCGCCCAGTTGGAGATCTCCTCCCACTCATACCCGTTCGACTCCAGCGTGGCGCCGACCAGGTCGTAGGCGTCGGCGGTATCGTCCTCGTCGGGGTGACGGGCCGGGTCGCGCCCCAGCGCGGTGGCGGGCTCGGGCGTGAGCGCGTAACAGCTGATGTGCGGCGGCGCGAACTCCAGGCCGAGCAGGTCCTCGAGCGTCGCGCGCACGTCCGCGAGGGTCTCCGCGCGCGAGCCGACGATGAGGTCCATGTTCCAGGTAGTGAAGCCCGCCTCGTGCGTCAGACGCGACACCTCCTCGTGGGCCATGGTCCCGTGACGGCGGCCGAGGTCGGCGAGCACCGCGGGGCGCGTCGACTGCACGCCGTAGCTCATGCGGTTCACGCCGCCCGCGCGATACGCCAGGAGTCGCTCGAGCGTCGCGTCCTCGGGATTGCACTCGACGGTGACCTCGGCGTCGGCGGTGCGCGGGATCGCGGCCAGGATCCCCACCAGCTGCTCGGGCTCGAGGCGCGAGGGCGTTCCCCCGCCGAAGAAGACCGAGGTGGCCAGCGGCGTCCCCTCCGCCACCCCCCACGCGATCTCCTGGGTCAGCGCGGCGACGTAGTCCTCGCGCAGGTGGTCGCGGTCGTCGTAGGTCGCGAAGGCGCAGTAGTCGCAGCGGTGCGCACAAAAGGGCACGTGGACGTAGACGCCGAAGGGGGTCACGCGCTCGCCGTCCTCGCGGTCGCCGCGGCGCGCGCCTCACGCCAGCGCGCGAGCGCCTC
>JAGXBH010000064.1 GCA_018971185.1 Acidobacteriota bacterium | reverse complement strand
CGCGCGCGCGTACTTCGGGGAGAAGGACTACCAGCAATTGGTGGTGGTGCGCCAGATGTTCCGCGACCTCGCCTTCGACGTGGAGGTGGTGGGCTGCGCGACCCTGCGCGGCGAGGACGGTCTGGCCCTGTCGAGTCGCAACGCGCGCCTCAGCGCCGAGGGACGCGTGCGCGCCCGTGGCCTCTCGCGCGCCCTGCGCGCGGCCATCACGTCGACGGGCCCGCCCAGTCGGCGCCGTGACATCATGCGAGAGGTGATGGAATCGGCGGGGATCGACGTCGCCTACGCCGACGTCGTCGACCCGGCGACGCTCACCCCGTGGCGCGACGACGACTACGGGACGGCGCGGGCCATGGTCGCGGGATTCGTCGAGGGCGTGCGACTCATCGACAACGACGAAATCCTCATCGAGAAGGGGCGCGGACATGCTCTTGGCCATTGACGTGGGGAACACCGAGACGGTGATCGGGCTCTTCGGGCCCGACCGCCCCGAACCCGTCGAGCGACCCGACGCGCGGGGTTTCGCCCGCGCCACGGGCGAGCACGGGCTGGCGTTCCACTGGCGGATCTCGACGTTAGCCGAGCGCACGCCCGACGAGCACGCCATGATGCTCACCCAACTGCTCGACCTCGAGGGGCTGGACCTGCGCACGGCGGTGAGCGCCATCGCCATCTCGTCGTCGGCGCCGGCGGTCACCACCCAACTGCGACGCATGGCCAACCGCTGGTTCTCCGACCTCGACGTGACGGTCCTCGGACCCGGCACCAAGACCGGGATGCCGATCCTCTACGACAACCCTCGCGAGGTGGGCGCCGACCGGATCGCCGACGCGGTGGGCGCCTACGACCTCTACCCGGGTGCCCTGATCATCGTGGACATGGGCACGGCCACGGTCTTCGACGTCGTGTCGGCCAAGGGGGAGTACTTGGGCGGGGCCATCGCCCCCGGCGTGGCGACCTCCCTCGAGGCCCTCTACACCCAAGCCTCGGCCCTGCGCTCGGTGGAGCTGGTGCGGCCGCGCTCGGTGATTGGTCGCTCGACCGTCGAGTCCATCCAATCGGGCGTCCTCTACGGCTTCGCGGGGCAGGTCGACGGCGTGGTGGGGCGCATCCGCGACGAGCTGGGCGAGGCCACGGTCATCGCCACGGGTGGCCTCGCCGGACTGATCGCGCCGCACACCACGTCGGTCGAGCACGTCGAACCGTGGCTGACCCTTCACGGATTGCGTATCGTTCATGGACGGAATCATTCAGGAGCCACTACGTGAACACCCCCTACACCTTCGACCACAACGCCTTCGCGGGTCCGCTGCGCAGCGCCTACGCCCACCTGGGTGACGGTGAGGAATCGGGCGACGTCGTGCGAGTGGCCGGGCGCCTCATGCTGATGCGCACCCAGGGCAAACTGGCCTTCGCCACGCTGCGCGACTCGAGCGGGGAGATCCAGCTCTTCGCGCTGGCCGCGGTGACCGAGGGGTTCGAGGGGTTCGCCAAGTTGCACTTGGGCGACTGGGTCGGCGTGAGTGGCGAGGTCGTGCGCACCAAGCGCGGCGAACTCTCGGTGAAGGTGGGCACCTGGGTGCGTCTGGCCGAGGCGCAGCACAACTTCGGCGACAAGTGGGCGGGGATCAGCGACTTCGACCTTCGTTATCGTCACCGCGAGGCCGACCTGTGGGCCAACCCGGCGTCACGCGACTCCTTGGTGCGCCGCAGCCAGGTCGTGCGCTCGCTGCGCGAGCGCTGCTGGGCCGCGAACTTCACCGAGGTGGAGACCCCGATGCTCAACGCCATCGCGACCGGTGCGGCCGCGCGGCCCTTCCGAACCTTCCACCACGCCTTGGATTCCGAGCTGTTCTTGCGCATCGCCCCCGAGCTCTGGCTCAAGCGTCTCGTGGTGGGCGGCTTCGAGCGGGTCTTCGAACTCGGGCGGGTCTTTCGAAACGAGGGGCTGAGCCCGCGCCACAACCCCGAATTCACCATGCTCGAGCTCTACGCGGCGTACTGGAACTACCTCGACATGATGTCATTCACCGAGGAACTCGTGGCGGGTGTCGCCCAGGACGTGCTCGGAACGACCGAGGTCCAGTACCAGGGGCGCCCGTTCTCCTTCGCCGCGCCCTGGCCGCGTCGCACCATGGCCGAGCTGACGTCGGCGGCCGTGGGCGAGGAGGTCTCGGTGCACACCTCGCGCGCGCGCCTCGTGGAGCTACTCAGCGCGCGCGAGGTCGACGTGCCCGACTCGTGGGGACCCGGGCGATGCCTCGCCGAGTTGTTCGAGGTCACGTGCGAGGACTCCTTGTGGGACCCGGTGTTCGTCACCGACTTCCCCGTCGAGGTGTCGCCGCTCGCGCGACGGCGCGAGGACGACCCCGAGCTCACCGAGCGTTTCGAATCCTACGCCGCGGGCCGCGAGCTCTCCAACGGATTCTCCGAGCTCATCGACCCGGTGGACCAGCGCGCTCGCTTCGAGGAGCAGGCCCGGTTGGCGGCCGCCGGTGACGACGAGGCGATGACCATCGACGAGGACTACATCAAGGCGCTCGAATGGGGTCTGCCGCCGACGGCGGGCCTGGGGGTCGGAGTCGATCGGCTGTCGATGTTGATCGCGGACGAATCGAATATCCGCGAGGTCATCGCCTTCCCGACGCTCAAGCCCCGGCGCGATTAGTACGAGGGGAAGTCCTCGAGCATCGAGGCGAGGAACGACGACATCCCGTCGCGCAGCCGCGCGCTCGGCACGACGCTCAGCGCGGCGTCAGCGGCACTGAGGAATCCGCGCGCCGCCGTGATCGTGGCCTCGACGCCGCCGCCGGCCACCACCAACTTGCGCGCTCGCTCGCGGTCGTCGTCGCCGAGTGGGGAGCCGAGCACGGAACGCAGTTCCTCGCCGACCTTGTCGTCGTCGAGGGCGACCAGGGTGGGCAGATTGTAGATGCCCTCGGCGAGGTCCTGGCCCGCCGGCTTACCCAGTTCGTTGTCGACCGCGATGACGTCGAGGACGTCGTCGCGCAACTGGTAGACCATCCCGAAGCATCGACCGAACTCGGTCAGCGCGTCGCGGACCTCTTCGGGGTGCGCGGCGGTGAGCGCACCGATGCGGCAGCTCGCCGACATCAGCGCCGCGGTCTTTCCCTCGATGGCTTCGTAGTAGTCGCCCTCGGTGCGATCCACCGAGAAGATGGTGCGCACCTCGGCGACCTGGCCACGGGTCAACCAGGCCAGGGTGTGCGCCATGAGGCCGGCCACCTCGACACCGAGGTCGGCGGCGATCCCCGCCGAGCGCGCCATGAGGTAGTCCCCGCCCACGATGGCGATGAGGTTGCCGTAACGGGCGTTCACCGAGTCGACGTTGCGACGGATCTCCGCCTCGTCCATGACGTCGTCGTGGTAGAGCGACGCCAGGTGCATCAGTTCGACCGACACCCCGCCCATGAGGTCCTCACGGGCGGCGGCGCGTTCGCCCATGGTCGCCGAGGCCACCGCGAGGATGGGGCGCAGCCGTTTGCCGCCCGCGTAGATCAGGTGCGTGGTCACTTGGTCGAGGTACTCGTCGCCGAAAATCACCGACTCGGCCAGGAGAGATTCCAGGCGTTGGAGATCAGTTTCGACCTGGGGCAGTCGTAGGCGCTCGTGGGGGTTCACCCCAACACTCTAGATGAGCGTCTTATGGCCCTATTAGGTGCAGAATGAAGGTGCGCACGACACCGGTACACTTCAATTACGAGAACGAAAAAGGAATTAAATTGTTCGAACGATTTACAGACCGGGCCCGGCGAGTCCTAGTACTCGCGCAAGAGGAAGCACGTGACCTGAATCACGCATTCATCGGGACCGAACACATCTTGCTGGGACTGATCCGCGAGGGTGAGGGGGTCGCCGCCAAGGCCCTGGACGCTCTGGGCGTGACCTTCGACGTGGTGCGCGAGAAGGTCGAGGAGGCCATCGGCCCCAACTCCAACCCGAGCCCCGGGTCGCCGCCGTTCACGCCGCGCGCCAAGAAGGTCCTCGAGTTGAGCCTGCGCGAGGCGCTCCAACTGGGCCACTCCTACATCGGCACCGAGCACATGCTCCTCGGTCTGGTGCGCGAGGGCGACGGCGTCGCCGCACAGGTCCTCAACGACCTCGGCGCCGACATGGCGCGCGTGCGCACCCAGGTGATCCAGATGATGTCGGGGCAGGCGGGCAAGGAGGCCGGCCCGACGTCGAGTGCCAGCGCCAAGTCCGACTCCGAGTCGTCGGGCGGTTCGGCCGTGCTCGACCAGTTCGGCCGCAACCTCACGCAGTTCGCTCGCGAGGGCAAGCTCGACCCACTGGTCGGACGCGACAAGGAGGTCGAGCGCGTCATGCAGGTGCTCTCGCGGCGCACCAAGAACAACCCGGTCCTGATCGGTGAGCCGGGCGTGGGCAAGACCGCCATCGTCGAGGGCCTGGCGCAGAAGATCGTCGCCAATCAGGTGCCCGTGACGCTCGCCGACAAGCAGCTCTACACGCTCGACCTCGGCGCGCTGGTGGCGGGGAGCCGCTACCGCGGCGACTTCGAGGAGCGCCTCAAGAAGGTGCTCAAGGAGATCCGCACCCGCGGCGACATCATCCTCTTCATCGACGAGATCCACACGCTCGTGGGCGCGGGCGCGGCCGAGGGCGCGATCGACGCCGCGTCGATCCTCAAGCCGATGCTGGCCCGTGGCGAACTGCAGACCGTCGGCGCGACGACCATCGACGAGTACCGCAAGCACATCGAGAAGGACGCCGCGCTCGAGCGTCGATTCCAGCCGGTCAAGGTCGAGCAACCCTCGATCGCGATGACCATCGAGATCCTCAAGGGGCTGCGCGAGGTCTACGAGGAGTTCCACGCGGTCAAGATCACCGACCAGGCCCTGATCGCCGCGGCCAATCTGGCCGACCGCTACATCGCCGACCGCTTCCTGCCGGACAAGGCGATCGACCTGATCGACGAGGCGGGGAGTCGTTTGCGGATCCGTCGCATGTCCGCACCCCCCGCGGCGAAGCGATTCGACGAGGACATCATGCGCGTGCGCGCCGACAAGGAGTCGGCGATGGAGAAGGGCGCCCTCGATCAGGCCAAGGCCCTCGAGGAGCAGGAGCGTGAACTCATCGCCAAGAAGGAGGAGCTCGACGCGTCGGTCAAGGCCTCGGGCGGTGACACCTTCGACATGGTGGACGAGGAGACGATCGCCGAGGTGCTGGCGAACTGGACCGGCATCCCGGTCTATCGCCTGACCGAGGAGGAGACCTCGAAGTTGTTGCGCATGGAGGACGAGCTCCACAAGCGCATCATCGGTCAAAACGAGGCCATCATCGCCTTGAGCCGGGCGATCCGGCGTACTCGTGCGGGGTTGAAGGACCCCAAGCGACCCGGCGGGTCCTTCATCTTCCTGGGTCCGACGGGCGTGGGCAAGACCGAGTTGGCCAAGACCTTGGCCGAGTTCCTCTTCGACGATCAGGACGCGCTGATCCAGCTCGACATGAGCGAGTACATGGAGAAGCACTCGGTGTCGCGCCTCGTGGGTTCGCCCCCGGGCTACGTGGGCTACGACGAAGGCGGTCAGTTGACCGAGGCGGTTCGCCGCAAGCCCTTCTCCGTGGTCCTCTTCGACGAGGTCGAGAAGGCCCACCCCGACGTCTTCAACACCTTGTTGCAGATCCTCGAGGACGGACGCCTGACGGACTCCCAGGGTCGCGTCGTGGACTTCAAGAACACGATTCTGATCATGACCTCGAATCTCGGTACCGCCGACCTGCGAAAGACGATCGGGTTCTCCAAGGGCAGCGACCTCGCCAGTCACGAACGTATGAAGGAGAAGGTGCACCAGGCCCTCAAGGCGCACTTCCGCCCCGAGTTCCTCAATCGCATCGACGACACCATCGTCTTCCACGAACTCACGAAGGACGAGGTCATCGCCATCGCCGACCTGTTCATCTCGCGGCTGCGCGAGCAACTGGCGGTCCAGGGGCTCGGTCTCGAGCTCTCGGCGGCGGCCCAGGGCTTCCTCGCGGAGAAGGGCTACGACCCCGAGTTGGGTGCGCGTCCCCTGCGCCGCGCGATCCAGACCTACGTCGAGGATGTGCTGAGCGAGAAGATCCTCTTCAAGGAGTTCCACGCCCCCCAGACCATCGTCGTCGACGTGGTGGAGGGACCCGAGGGACCGTCATTGAGTTTCGAAGGGGTCGAGGGGCTGCCGCCCTCGGTGGACTTCGAGGACCTCTCGCCGAACGCCTGAGTCACAACCCCCTCGTAGTGTCGTCGGGGTGAGGACCCACTCGATCCACGTCTGCCGTGAATGCGGCGCGACGTCGCCGCGCTGGGTCGGACGGTGTCCGGGTTGCGCGGCGTGGAACTCGCTCGACGAGGAGCGCTCGAGTACCCACTCGCCGAGCGCCGCGGTGGGGACCGTCGCGCTGCACACGGTGGGGACCGATCACGACAAACGACTCTCGACCGGGGTCGGTGAACTGGACCGGGTGCTGGGCGGTGGGCTGTTGGCCGGTTCGACGACGTTGCTCTTCGGCGAACCCGGCGTGGGCAAGTCGACGCTGGCGTTGATGAGCCTTCGCGCGCTCGCGCTCCGGGGTGCGTCGGTCGTCCTGATCGGTGCGGAGGAGTCGGCCGGGCAGGTCGCCCAGCGCGCGCGACGCCTCGGCCCCGTCCCCGAGGGTCTCGAGGTGGCGACCACCACCTCGGTCGCGTCCGTCCTGGCGCTCATCGAGCAGCGCCGTCCGCAGGTCTGCGTGATCGACTCGATTTCGGCGATGAGCGACGACGGGCTCGGGGGCGTGGCGGGGTCGGTGGCGCAGGTGCGCAACGCCGCCGAGCGACTGTGCGCACTCGCGAAGGCGACGTCCACCGCCCTGGTCCTCGTGGGCCACGTCACCAAGGACGGCGAACTGGCCGGTCCGCGGGCGCTCGAGCATCTCGTCGACACGGTGGTGCGAATCGAGGGTGACCGCTACGGCACACTGCGCGTGGTGCGAGCGATCAAGCATCGGTTCGGGCCGACGGGTGAGGTGGGGCTGCTCGAGATGGTCAACGAGGGCCTGCGCGACCTGCCCGAGACGGCGATGACCCTTCGCCAGTCGGGCCCCGAGGTGCCCGGTGTGGTCTTCACGGTGACCAACGACGGCTCGCGCTCGTTCCTGGTGGAGGTCCAGGCGCTGGTCGCCTCGAGCTCGGGCTCGCCGCGCCGTGTCGCGCACCAAGTCTCGTCCCAGCGGCTGTCGTTGATGTTGGCGGTGCTCGAGGCCCGCTGCGACATCGACGTGAGCGACCTCGACGTCTTCTCCGCCACCGCCGGGGGACTGGCGGCCACCGAACCGAGCGTCGACCTGGCCCTCGCCCTGGCCGTGGCGTCGGCGGCAGAGGGTTTCGCCCTCGCGCGCACACTGGTGGTGATGGGCGAGGTGGGGCTCGCCGGCGAACTTCGCGCGGTGAGCTCAGTGACGCGTCGGGTGCGAGAGGCCCAGCGCCTGGGTGCCACCCGAGCCATCGTGCCCTCCAGCAGCGACGTCGAGGAGGTGAGCGGCATCGTCGTGGTGCGCTGCTCGTCGCTGTCCGAGGCGATCGCGGTGTCGCGCGGTCACTGAGACCCTCGCGTCCGCCGCGTCCCCCGCTACCCCCACGGCGTCCCTAGAAGGCGGTCGTGTAGGCGTTCAGGGCCGGTTGACCACCTAAGTGGGCGTAGAGCACCTTGGCGCCGGGGGCGAACGCCCCGTCACGGACCAGGTCCATCAATGCGGCCATTGACTTGCCCTCGTAGACCGGATCGACGATCACTCCCTCTAGCCGGGCGAGCAGACGGATCGCGTCGATGGTCCTCTGGTCGGCGATACCGTAGACGCCGGCGTGCCAACGGTCGAGGAGGACGATCTCGTCCTCGAGGAGTTCGCGCCCGAGCTCGATGGCCGCCGCGGTGCGCCGCGCGATGCGCGTGATCTGCTCGCGCGTCTGGGCCACGGTCGCCGAGGCGTCGACGCCCCAGACGTCGCGGGCGCGATTCGCGTGGGCGAAGCCGGCGATCATGCCCGCCTGGGTCGAACCGGTCACCGAGCAGACGATCACGTTGTCGAATCGCAGCCCCAGGGCCTCCTCCTGGTCTTGGACCTCGAAGGCCCAGGCCGCGAAGCCGTGGCCGCCGAGGGGATGGTCCGACGCCCCCGCGGGGATCGCGTAGGGCTTACCCCCGCGACGGCGTACGTCCGCCAGGGCCTCTTCCCAGGACGGGCGGATGCCGATGTCGAAGGTTGCCGGGTCCAGCCGCACATCAGCGCCCATCAGGCGACTGAGCAGGATATTGCCGGTGGTCTCGTAGTGCGGCTCGTCCCAGTGCACCCAGTGCTCTTGCACCAGGACGCAGGCCATCCCCAGGTGCGCCGCGACGGCCGCCACCTGGCGCGTGTGGTTGGACTGGACGCCGCCGATCGAGACCAACGTGTCGCAGCCCTGGGCCAATGCGTCGGCGGCCAGGTACTCGAGCTTGCGCGTCTTGTTGCCGCCGTAGGCGAGCCCGGAGTTGACGTCCTCCCGCTTGGCCCAGATCTCCACCTCACCGCCCAGGTACTCGCTCAGGCGATCGAGACGATGCAGGGGTGACGGGCCGAAGGTGAGGGGGATCCGAGGGAAGGCTTCGAGTGCGGCTCGCGACATATGACTCCTTGACGAGGTGGGGCTAGGGACATATTGGCACCGACTCCGATGCCCGAGGGGCGAAT
>JAGXBH010000063.1 GCA_018971185.1 Acidobacteriota bacterium | reverse complement strand
CAGGCCTCAACCCTGGTCATCGCAGCGGCGGGGACGCTCGTCTTGGTCTCGGGGGGCATCGACCTCTCTGTCGGGGCGACCTACGGCCTCTCCAGCGTCATCGCCGGCCAGATGGCGGAGAACCACTCAGCGTGGTTGGCCATCGCGGTGGGCCTCCTGGTCGGTCTCGCCATCGGGCTCGTCAATGGTCTGATCGTGGCGGTCTTCAAGATCAATCCCCTGGTGACGACACTGGCGATGTCCTTCGTGATCTCGGGAATCGCCACGAAGGTCACGAGTGGGAATCTGATCGTCCTGACGTCCCGTCCGGGGTTCGCGAGGTTCTCCAATTCGAGCTTCCTCGGGGTGCAGAGCGCGGTCTGGATCATGGTCGTCGTCGTGGTCGTCCTCGCATTGCTCCTCTCTCGCACGACCCTGGGGCGTTACATCGTGGCCTCGGGCGGCAACGCGGAAGCGGCTCGGCTCGCGGGAGTTCGCGTCAACGCGACGCGAATCGCCGCCTACGTCCTGAGCGGCGGAGCCGCCGGACTGGCGGGAATCATCGACACGTCACGGGTACTGAGCGCCGAAGCCTCGGCTGGCGGCAGCGCCTTGGCGTTCACGGTCCTGGCGGGCATCGTGGTCGGAGGGACTTCCATCGCGGGTGGTGAGGGCTCCGTGTGGCGCACGTCGATCGGCGTCCTGTTCATCGCACTCATCGGCAATGGCTTCGACCTACTGGGCATCGACCCTCTCTATCAGCAGATCGTCTTGGGTGTTATCTTGCTGATCGCGGTGGGCCTGGATGTGTGGGCGCGAAAGCGCGGGCGATGAGGGTCGGTCAGGGGCGTTGCGCTCTGGTCCGTGGTCGAGGATTCGACACGTATGAGATTTCAAGGAGGAAGAGAAGATGGCGGTAAAGACATTCGGAATCAATGCGGTCGACTGGGAGCAACGCGTCGACTTCGATCGGCTCCGCGTCGAGAGGCTCGCGCGGCTGAACGCCCAACTGGGCGCGAGTCATCTGGGGTCGCTGCTCACCTTCGATTTCAACAACATCCGTTACATGACGTCGACGCACATCGGGACCTGGGCGATCGACAAACTGATCCGTTTCGCGCTCCTCCCGCGCGGTGGTCAGCCCGTCGTGTGGGACTTCGGGTCCGCGGCCAAGCATCACGTCCTCTATAACCCGTGGCTGGATCACGGTTCGGGCGCCCACGGTGACGTCGAACCCGAGCACGGGTCACGGGCGGGGATCTCGACGTTACGCGGAGCGTTCCACCCCGACGCGGGAATCGCCGAGGGGGTCGCGAAGGCGATCAGGCGCGAACTGGATAAGTACGGTCTCGCGAACGAGCCCCTCGGCATCGACGTCGCGGAGATGCCGATACTCATGGCGCTCAAGGACGAGGGGATCGACGTGGTGGACGGCCAGCAGGTCTTCCTCGAGGCGCGCCGCATCAAGACCGTCGACGAGATCTCGTTGCTGACGACGGCGGCGTCGATGGTCGACGCGGCCTACGACGAGCTCTACGGCTTCCTGCGTCCCGGGGTTCGCGAGAACGAGTGCGTCGGTCTCGTCTCGCGGGCCCTCTACGACTTGGGCAGTGAGCACGTCGAGGGCGTCAACGCGATCTCGGGCGAGCGCTGCTCGCCACACCCCCACGTATTCACCGACCGCCTCCTACGGCCCGGGGACCCGGCGTTCTTCGACATCCTTCACTCCTTCAACGGGTACCGGACGTGTTACTACCGGACGTTCGCCGTGGGTTCGGCGTCGGTCGCCCAGCGTGACGCCTACACGAAGTGTCGCGAGATCATGGACAACGCGATCGACCTCGTGAAGCCGGGCGCGACCACGGCGGACGTGGTCTCGGTGTGGCCCAAGGCCCAGGAATTCGGCTTCCCCGACGAGATGGCGGCCTTCGCCCTGCAGTACGGTCACGGGGTCGGCCTCTCGATCTGGGAGAAGCCCATCTTCTCGCGACTCGTCTCCTTCGATCACCCGGAGGTCCTTGAGGAGGGGATGGTCTTCGCCCTCGAGACCTATTGGCCGGCGGCGGACGGATGGGGCGCGGCGCGGATCGAGGAGGAGCTGGTGGTGACCTCGACGGGTTGCGAGGTGATCACCAAGTTCCCCGCCGAGGAGCTGTTGGTGGCGGGGCAGCGCTACTGGACGGTGGACGGCACCCTCAACACGACGCGCGACGCGCAGTCGCACCTCAACACCCGCGCGTCACGTCAGGCCTGAGACGCGGGGAAGTGGTGAGCGGCGCCGCGGCGCGCGACTAGTTCCCGGTGTTCCCCGGTACGATCAAGCGGGTCGTGGTACTCGCGAGTCGGGTGCACACCGAGACCTTGAGTGGCAGGTACGCGTGGCGGATGAAGCCGCCGAGGCTCACGACGATGCCGCTCACGTTGCGCGGGCGACAGGTGCTGGGCGTGTAGTTCCCGGTCTCGGTCACGCCGAAGGCGTCACTCAGTGAACGGCCGTGCGCGACCACGTGGCGAACGGGCATCTGGCCGATTGAGTTGTTGCGCGCGCGAGGACCCACCGCGACGACGTGATGATTGCGGTCGACGACGACCGGCTGGATCGCGGGCACTCCCCACATCGCGCAGGCCGGCCCGAGGTTGGTGAAGACGAGGGGGACGTAGATGGTGCCGGCGGCCCCCTCGGAGGTGCCGAAGGACAGGCGAAGGTGGCTTTCCACGCACGCGGGGGTCGCGGGAGACGACGCGCCGGCCACGGCGCTACCCGTCGCCCACGTGAGTCCGCCGGCGATCGAGACTGCACCGAGGAGGAGGCGAAGCGATTTCATGTGGACCTTTCATTGGGCTGACATCTACTTAGTGTCCCAGAAGGACGCGAATTACCACGAATCCGCGAAGGGAGGTTCGCCCGCGGCGAACCACCCTTCGCGCGGTGACACGCGCACGCACCAATCTCGTTCTGGGCGCGGGACGTGGCCGGAGAGGCGCGCCCCGATCCGGCGGACCAGGGTCGACCCACGGGGGCTCGGTAATCTGGACCGAGGGAGGTCGAAGTGATGGCGAATACTGAGGGGTACTACAGCCACGGCACGCACAGCGACGTGCTCAGCGGCGGGGTGAACGTCATCACGATCACGACGCCGCGCGGAGAGTATCGAGTGTGGACGAAGAGGACCGGCCACAATCCCGACGTCGCGCTCTTGCTGCTACACGGTGGACCCGGCGCCACCCACGAGTACTTCACCGCCGCTGATTCGTACCTGCCCGCGGCCGGTATCCAGTACCACTACTACGACCAACTGGGCTCGGGCCACTCCGACGCGCCCGACGAGCCCTCACTGTGGAACATCGATCGATTCGTCGACGAGGTGGAACAAGTGCGCGTCGCCCTCGGCCTGGGTCCCGACAACTTCTTCATCCTGGGCCACTCCTGGGGAGGCGTCCTCGCGATCGAGTACGCGCTGCGCTATCAGCATCACCTCAAGGGCGTCATCATCTCCAACATGATGTCAAACATCGCCGCGTACAACCAGTACGCGCGCGACGTCCTGATGCCCCCGATGGACCAGGTCGCATTGGCCGAGATCATGGACTTTGAGGCCCGCGGGGCCACCGAGGATCCGAGGTACGAGGAGCTGCTGATGCAGCACCACTACGTGCACCACGTACTTCGCCTGCCGGTGGATCAGTGGCCCGAACCGGTGGTGCGCTCGTTCGCGAACATCAACAAGAGCATCTACGTACCGATGCAGGGGCCGAGCGAACTGGGCGCCAGCGGAGCGCTGCTCGACTGGGATCGCACGGACGACCTGGCCGCGATCACCGTGCCGACGCTCGTGATCGGTGCGAGTCACGACACGATGGACCCCGCGTACCTTCGACGCATGGCGACGTTGTTGGGTGCGGGGGAGTACTGGCATTGTCCTAATGGCTCGCACATGGCTATGTACGATGATCAGGCCACGTATTTCGAAGGGGTGATCTCCTTCTTGCGTCGCCACGCGTAACGCCTTCGAAACATCATCGTCAGTAGAATGGGCGGTTGTGCAGAGCCCCGCGACGCTGACGGCTACTCAGACGTCCACCGCGGTCGGACCTCGCGCTCGCCGTCTGGTGTCGATGTCGTTGCCGGCGCTGGGCATCTTCGCCGCCTCGCGCCTCCTGGTCCTCGCCGTCTTCGCCCTCGTGGGTCGGATCCAGCATCGCGCCCTCGGGCACTACTTGACGCGGTGGGACTCGCGCTGGTACCTCGAGATCGCCCGCCACGGATACGCCTCAGCGATCCCTCACGGACACGGCGCGGCCGCCCAGGTCGACCTCGGCTTCTTCCCCCTGCTGCCGATGCTGGTTCGCGCCGCCCACGTGCTCACGGGGTTGAGCTTTCCCCTCGCGGGGGAATCGGTCGCCTTCGTCGCGGCCGCCGCGGCCGCCGTCAGCCTGTGGTGGCTGGTCCGCGAGCACTACGGAGAGCGCGTGGCGACGCGCGCGACGGCGCTGGTGTTCTTCTCACCGGCGGCGATGGTGTTCAGTTTCGTGTACGGCGAGGGGCTGGTGGTCGCCCTGGCGTCGATGACGCTGCTCGCTCTCTCACGACGGCGATGGGTCCTCGCGGGATTCGCCGCGGCCCTGGCCACGGCGTGCGATCCCGTGGCGAGCGCGATCGTCGCCCCTTGCCTGGTGGCGGCGATCGTCGCGTGGCGCACGCAGCGCGACGCCCGTGCGTGGTGGGCGCCCGCGCTGGCGCCCCTCGGCGTCCTCGGCTTCTTCGGTTACCTCTGGTGGCACACCGGATCGCCGTTCAGCTGGTACCTGGCGCAGCGGGCGGGGTGGCAGGCGGGCCCGATGGGCACGGGGGTGTTCTACGCGATCTATCGCCTCGCCGATCACGGGATCAATGACCTGAACTCCCTCTTCAAGACGTTGTCCCTCGCGGCCACGGTCGGCGTCTTCGTGCTGTGGCGCCGGCTGCGGGTGCGACCACCCCTCACGTGGAGCGTGTACGGCGCCGCGGTCGTGGCCTTCGGATTCCTCTCACCCATCGTCGCCATATCACCGCGCCTGCTCCTGCGGGGTTTCCCGGTGTTCGCCTTCGCCGCGGCTGGCGTCTCGCGTCAGCGCTTCTACGTCATCGTGGCGTTGAGCGCCGCGGCCCTGTGCGTGTTGAGCGTGGCGTCAACCTCCGTCGCCTGGACGCCGTAGTGTCCGTGCCCGTCGGCGCGCGCAGTGATGACGCGCGCACGTCAGCGCCGTCGCCCGCGGTGACGATGAGCACCCTTCATCGAGCCCTCATCGTCGGGTCGGTCCTCACGGCGCTAATCGGCTCGGTGGGTTGGACCTACCATCGTCGCCAAGTCGACTTGGAGGTGTACCTCATGGGCGCGCGACACGCCCGCGACCCCCATCTCTACACCCTCGTGCTCGCGGGCGTGCGTCTACCGTTCACCTACCCCCCGTTCTCCACCCTGTTCTTCTGGCCGCTCAGCGCACTGTCGACTGGTCTCGCGGGCGTCGCGTGGGCGCTCGTCAACGTCGTCGCTCTGGCCGCGATCATCGCGGTGACCCTGCTGCACGTACGACCCGAGGAGCGAGGGGGCGCCGCTAGCGTCCCGTGGTGGCTGGTCGGGGCGCTGGTGGGTCCGGCGGTCCTGCTCGAACCCGTGATGCTGGACCTCAGTTTCGGTCAGATCAACCTGGTGCTCGTGGCGATGGTGCTGGTGGACATGACGACGCGAGTACGAATCGGGGGTCGAGAGCTTCCGCGTGGCATCGGGGTGGGAGTCGCCGCCGCCATCAAACTGGTACCGCTGATCTTCATCCCGTTCCTCTTGATCACCCGGCAGTTCCGGGCCACCGTGACGTCACTGGCCACCTTCGTGGGCTGCGCCCTCGCCGCCTACCTTGTGAACCCGACGGCGTCGCACGCCTTCTGGACGAAGTACGTCAACGACCAGTCGCGGATCGGTAGCGTGAGCTACATCTCCAACCAGAGCCTGCAGGGATCCATCGACCGGATGACGCATCACCTGTGGACTTCGCGGGTGGTGGTGACGTGGGAGGGGACCACGATGCTGGTGGGCCTCGTCGTCGCCTGGTGGGCGTGGCGCTCGTCCTCCACGATCCTCGCCACGCTGGTGGTGGGCGTCACGGGCCTGCTCGCCTCCCCGATCACCTGGGCGCATCACATGGTGTGGATCGTCCCGGTGCTGATGTGGTTGTGGTGGGGCAGCGACCGACCGAAGCACGCGAGGGCGTGGTCCTTGGCGGTGGCCGCACTCTTCTACGTCGCCCCGATGTGGCTGATACCCCATGGTCCGCCCTTCGACATGCGCGAGCACGGTCTCGCGCTCGTGGCGGGCGCCAGCTTCACCCTGGCCGCGGCGACCTTCGTCGTGGGTGTGGCCGCGATGCTGTCGTGGCGACGGCGCACGAGCGTCGCCGAGTAGGCCCTCTGACTCTGCGGGTGGGCCGGTCACGAGCGACTGGCCCCTCGTCGTCTCTTCGCCAACTCTGCAGCGCGCCCGCTCGACATTCGCGGGGGATCGTCGAGTGGACCCCGCGTGGACCCCGCGTGGTGAGTCGATGTGGCGACCCGGCCGAGCGGGTTCACGAAGGCCGATGAAAAACCACTAGCCAATACATGACTAATCCACTAAGATTTAGAGATTATAGGTCGCACGACCGTCGTCAAAGGGGTGAAAGTGTCGCAACTGGTCGGGTCCTTAGTGGCCGAAGAGGGAATCAAGCGAGAGAGCAACAACCTGCGCGGCGGCCTCGCGCAGGATCTCTCGACGGCGGCGAGGAACATGTCGGGTCACTCGGAGCACCTCCTCAAGTTCCACGGCATCTACGCCCAGGACGACCGTGACGTGCGTCGCGAGCGCACGCTGGCGGGGGAGTCTCTCGAGTACATCTTCATGATTCGCGTGGCGATCCCCGGGGGCCAGCTCAACGCGGACCAGTGGCTCACCCTCGACCGGATCGCGGGCGAATTGGCGGACGGTTCGATCCGACTCACCACTCGCCAGGCCGTCCAATTCCACGGGGTCGTCAAGTTCGATCTGCGACGACTCGCCGCGCGGCTGCACGCCCACGCCATGACGTCCTTCGGTGCCTGCGGCGACGTCGTGCGCAACACCGTGATGTGCTCGAGTCTGGTGTCCGATGACGCCCACACCCACGTGACCGCGTTGGCCGACCATCTGGCCAGAACCTTCAAGCCGACCACCAGGGCGCACTGGGAGATCTTCGTCGACGGGGAGCGCGCGGCGAGCATCGAAGCACCGGTCGAACAGCCCAGCGAACACCCGAGCGAACACGAGTTCTACGGCGACACGTACCTGCCGCGGAAGTTCAAGATCGCCATCGCGCACCCCGACGAGAACTGCGTCGACGTCCTCGCGCAGGACCTGGGTCTCGTCGCGATGACCCACCCCGAGTGGGGCGCCGGCTTCAACGTGGTCGTCGGCGGGGGACTGGGTCGTTCCTACGCCCAGGCCGATACCTTCGCCCGCTTGGCCACGCCCTTGACGTTCGTCACGGGCGAGGAACTCGACGACCTGATCCGTGCGGTCTTGACGACCTACCGCGACCTGGGTGACCGCACGAATCGGCGGCGGGCCCGCCTGAAGTACGTGGCGGCGGACATGGGGACCGAAGCCTTCTACGCCGAGATCGAGCGCCGTTACGGTCGCCCGCTGCGCGCGCCGATGGCGATGACCCTGGGGGCCGCCGACGACCACCTGGGATGGCGCACCCTCAGTGACGGCCGTCTCGAGGTGGGGATCCGCGTGGGCGCGGGGCGCGTGCGCGACGACGCCGACGGCGTGGGGCTGCGTAGTGCCCTGCGTGAGCTGGCCACGCGCTTCGCCGTGAGGTTCCTGATCACCCCCCAGCAGGACATCGTCGTCTCCTCCATCGCGAGCGCAGAGCGAGGGCTCGTCGAGGAGGTGCTCACACGCCACGGGGTGCGTGACGAGTCCCGGTTGGGCAACGTGGAGCGAACGGCGCTCGCCTGTCCCGCCCTGCCCACCTGCGGTCAGGCGCTCGCGGAGTCCGAGCGGCGACTGCCCTCGCTGGTCGGCGACCTCGAACAGTCCATGGCCCGCACCGGCCTCGCGTCGCGCCGACTCCAACTTCGCATGACCGGGTGCCCCAACGGCTGCGCCCGACCCGCCGTGGCCGAGGTGGGGGTCGTGGGGCGCACCAAGAACTCCTACGACCTCTACCTGGGCGGGGGGCCGCGCGGCGACCGTCTCGCGGCACTGCATGGGGAGAAGCTCAAGCTCGACGAGATTCCCGCGGTGCTCGAGCCACTGCTCGAGCGATGGCGCGACGAGGGCGACACCGGGGAGTCCTTCGGCGACTTCTACCACCGCGTCCTGGGTTCGTGAGTGTCTACCTCGTCGGCGCGGGCCCCGGGGCCGGCGACCTGTTGACCCTGCGCGCGCTGCGTCTGCTCGAGCGCGCCGACGTGGTGGTCCACGACCGGCTGGTGGGTCCCGAAGTGTTGTCGCTGATCGGACCGCGCGCGGTGCGAATCGACGTGGGCAAGGTCCCCGGCGCCGGGGGTGATCAGGGTCGCATCAACGAACTGTTGGCCGAGTTGGCGTCGCGCCACGAGGTGGTCGTGCGCCTCAAGGGCGGCGACCCCTTCGTCTTCGGTCGCGGCGGGGAGGAGGCGCGGGTCCTCGCCGCGCGCGCGATTCGCGTCGTGGTCGTCCCCGGCGTGTCGTCGGCCTTCGCCGCCCCGGCGCTCGCCGGGGTCGCGGTGACGCACCGCGGCCTCTCGCGGGGGGTGTGCGTGGTCACCGCCCAAGCCGAATCCGGTGCCGCCGTCGATTTCACGGCCCTCGCCCTGCGCCAGCTGACCCTGGTGATC
>JAGXBH010000062.1 GCA_018971185.1 Acidobacteriota bacterium | reverse complement strand
TCGCCCGAGCAACTGCCCGTGGCGGAGCAACTGCTGCGCGGGGGCATGCCCTCGGTGCGCACCGCCGTGGCCGAGCAGAACAAGAACGCCACGGCGCAGGGCCGCCCGACCATCGACCCCGGCACCATCGACCGTATCGCCGAGGACCTGTTGCCCAAGACGACACTCGCCATGTGGAAGGACCGCGCGGCGGGGGCTCTGGGTGCCGGCAAGGAACTCCGACTGCGCGATCTGCGAGCGGTGGTGACCTCCGCCAAGACCACGAGCCTCGATGACGAGGCCCGCGCCCAGCTGAAGGAACTCCAGGGTGCGCTGAGCGCGCGTCTAGAGATCCTGCGGACGCAGTGGACCGAGCGTCTGGACGCCGCGATGGCGTCGAACAACGTGGCCGAGGCGCTGCGACTCGTGGCGCGCCCCCCGGACTCCTCGACGCGAGTCTCCTCCGAGACGGCCTCGGCGCTCATCGCCCTGGTCTCCGCGGCGCTGACCGCCGATCAGGACGTCGCGGTGTGGAGCGAGTTGGTCAACCTGACGGTGGAGACCTCGATCCGACGCAACGTGAAGCCCCTGGGCATCCCGGCCGACGACGCCGCCAAGGCGCTCGCCATCAAGAACGCCGGCGCGATCCCGGAGTTCGCGAAGTTGCTGGGAATGAAAGTGCCACCACCGCCGCCGCCGACGCGCACGACGCGGCGTGCGCCTACTCGCCGCGCATAGTCAAGAGACGGGCCTTCCAGCCCACTGACTCGTACAGTGACTTGGTGGCGCGGTCACCCGGTAGCGCCCACGCGTCGCGCGGCGGGTCGTCGTCGTCCAGGATGGCCCCCAACAGGCGCGCGCCGATGTGGCGGCGACGTAAGTCGGGTCGCACCCAGATGCCCCGGACGCAGTTCCGGGTGACGAGTGCCGCGGCGACGACCTCTGGGCCGCGGCGCGCGACCCACACGTGACCCGCCGTCCGCTCCGCTTCTAGAGCGTCTGCCAACTCCGTCGCGGTCAGAGCACTCCCCCACAACTCCTGCATCACGGCGCGCGCCCCGCGCGTGGTCCGCGCTCGTTCGACGAGCGCCTCGGCCAGCGCTCCCAGGGAATCCTCGGCCGTCGCTCGAGCGAACTCGACCGTGACGTCGTCAGCGGTCATCTCGCGCCGTCGCCTAGACGCAGTCGCGGCAGAGGGTCTTGTCGGGGTCGGCCAATTGACTCATCTTCTTCAGGAGTCGGCACGACTTGCAGCGGAACTCGTCGTCCTGCTTGGGCAGGATGGTCTCGAACGGGTCGACCAGGGGGTCGATCTCGAGAGGGCCGTCGTCGTCGTCCTCGGGCGCCGTCGTGCGGCGAATGGTCTCGGCCAGGACCTCGTCGAGTGCCAGTTCCACGTCGGCGTCGTCACTCAGGTCGTCCTCATCCTCCGCCACGGCCAACAGGACCGGAGCGTCCTCGTCCACCTCGTCGTCGGAATCGTCGTCGTCGTCATTCGACGATTCGTCGTCGAGCTCGGCCACCTCACCGTCGAGGTCGTCCGCGTCGTCGATGTCATCACTCAGGATCTCTTCGTCGAAACCCTCCGCGAGCTCCTCCTCGTCGAATGCCTCGTCGTTTTCGCCATCAATGCTCATATACGTCCTTCTCAGTAGCGCAGGCAGTGTAGAGCCTTTTTGTCAGGACTTCCGTCATTTCTGCGTATTTTTTGCCTAAAAATCGCGCTTGGCCCGATTTTTCTCGGCGGCGCGCTCGGCTTCGAGGCGCTCGAGGTCGGTCTCGGAGAAGTCGACGAAGGACATGGCGTCCGCAATTGCCTTGTGACCAGCCTTTTCACGGATGAGCCGCAACATCTCGTGCGCGACCCGTCGATAACTGGGGTGACCCTGGGGCCCCGAGCGCAGTTCGATCAGGTGCATCGCCTCGCGCGCGTTCATCTGGATGACGTAGCGGATGCGAAACGCCAAGGCGACGGCGTATTGGGCCTGATCGGGGAATTCCGCGCGCAGGTCGTTAAAGAGCTCGGCGGAACGAGCGAGGGACTCCTCGTAGGCGTCGGCGAGACCCGCCTCGCGCACCAGCTCGGGGACGTCGTAGCCGAGGTCGACGGTGAGCGATTGCCACTCCACCGTGAGCATCCGGTGACGCTGGAGGTCGCGAAAGGCCCCGTAGTCCGTGACCAGCTCGAAGCGATAGTCGGTGCGTTCGAAGGCGCGGCCCGGACGGTGGCGGCGATTGCCGCGCTCCCCCACGTAGGCGCGCATCAGGCGCGAACGCTCGTCGTCGCTCAGGGCCGCGACGCGCGCGGCGGCGTCGGCGTGGTCCAGTGCGGAGTTGGCGAAGACGATGGCCTCGAGGACCCGCCGCTCCCCCTCAGGGTCGTAAGCGACCAGACGCACCTGCTCGGCGGGTTCGCCCGAGGCGAGGTCGCCGAAGAACGAGGCGACGACCTCGCGCGTGGCGCCGCGCGACGCGACGAGGTAGTCGGTCCACGCGATGCCCCTTTCGGGCACGTCGATCCGCTTGAGGAAGCTCGGGATGACCTTGCGCAACTCCTCGAGCATGAGTTGGGAGTACTGACGGACCTCGGCCGAGGGGTGCGCGCGCATGCGAAGCAGCAGTGCCTCGTAGGCCTGTCCCGAGGCGTAGATGCCCAGATTCGACAGCGAACTCGCTGGGAGGAGTCCCCGGACGGCGTCGAGGGCCTTGGCGCGGATGGCCTGGCGGTAGACGAAATCAGTGTCGTCGGGGGTCTGGGGGTACTTCTTGGTCAGGTACTCGGTCAGTTGGCGCAACATCTGCGCGTACGTGTCGAAGGTCCGGTCCATCTCCCCCACGTAGCGAGCGCCGAAGCGCGACTCGAGGAGGTCGTGATCGCGGTAGTAGCGGTAGAGCCCGTTCTCGAGGCGCCGGTCGTAGCCGAGGTAGCGGGTCGACTGCTCGAGGTAGCTCATGATCCGCCCGCGCTCGAGGACCTTGGTCAGGACGTTGCTCGCCTGCTCGCACGCCAGGTGCACCCCTCCGAGCTGCGCCACGGAGTCGTCGCCGTACTCGAAGAAGATCCGCTGGTAGAGCTCGTCGGCCCGGTCGAGTCCCACGGTGGCGTCGATCCCCAGGTCGCCCGTCAGGTCGAGGTCACCGACGAATTCGTCGAGGAAGAGCCGCCGCAGGCTCTTCGAGGAGCGCGAGTAGCGTGCGAAGAGGGCACCCTTGACGACCTCGGGCAGGTTGACCAGGGCGAACACCGGACCCTCGAGATTGGTGAAGTAGCGGCGCAATACCGCTTCTTCCGCGTCGGTGAACTGTTCGACAACGTAGGGGTGCATGGCACAAAAAGACTAGGGGCGAATTCAACCCCGTGGGTGGACCGTTGAGGCACCGGCGACCACCGAGCGCAAGACCGCGTCGCGGGCTTCGAAGGCGCACTCGGCGACCGCGCCCAAGTGCGTGAGACGCGAGAGTTGCTCGCACAGGTCGGCCACTTGCTTGGCGTTGCGCACGAAGTCCCCCGGCGACGTCGGTCCGATCTCGACGTCGGCCAGGTCGAGGACGGTCCCGAGGGTGACCCCTCGCGCCCAGGCGGCGATCACCGGGGCGAACTTGGCGTCGGGCTCCTTGGCGTGGGGCACCCGGTAGCGGTCCTCGACCTCGCGCAGGGTGGCCGACAGGACCGAGATCTCGTGGGCGCGCTCGCTCAGGTTGAGGCGACGTTCTGGTCCGAGCCGGTCGTGGAGGCTGACCTTGCGCTTCACGGGGGTCGGCGCCTGCTTCGCGCCCCGCGTGCCGCGTTTGGCCTCGAAGACGAAACTCGACAGCAGGCCGGCCAATTGGGCCGGTTCGAGGTCGTCGAAGACGCCGGCGCTCACGCACTCGGCGATCAGCAGGTCGCACTCGTGGTAGATCGAACGCAGTAGTTGGCCCTGGTCGTTCAGGCGCCACCCCTCGGCGTACCCCAGTTCCTCGAGGACGTGGTGGCGCGCACGCATCTGGTCGCCGAGCGAGCGGCGCGAGCCGGCGGGGCGATGGTCGGCCTCGAACTGCGCGTAGGAGCGTTGGACCACCTCGAGCGCGGTCTCGAACTCGAAGTGGTTGATCAGGTTCGCGGTGAAGTTGTACGTGGGTCGAAACGACGAGTGCAGCTCCGACGGGTGCGAGATGGCGACGCGCCCGACGTCGATCAGGGCGACCTCCGGGGCGAAGCAGACGATGGCGTGACCCTCCTCATCGAGCCCTCGTCGTCCGGCCCGACCGGTCATCTGGGCGTACTCGCCGCTGGTCAAGAACCGTCGTCCGGCGTCGGAGTACTTGGAGAACCTCTCGATCGCCACCGAGCGAGCGGGCATGTTGACACCCAGGGCCAGGGTCTCGGTGGCGAAGACGGTGGCGAGCAGGTTCTGGACGAAGCAGACCTCGACGATCTCGCGAAAGGCCGGTACCATGCCCGCGTGGTGCGCGGCGATGCCGCGACGCAGCGAGTCGATGAAGTCGCCGTACTCCAGGGCCGACAGGTCGTCGTCGGAGAAGTCGAGCAGCCGGGCCTCGGCGATGCGTTCGATCTCTCGACGTTGCTCGGGCGTGGTGAAGAGGAGCCCGTCGCGCCGACACTGGCGCACGGCGTCGTCACACGCCGCGCGCGAGAAGATGAAGACGATCACCGGCAACAGGTCGTCGCGCTCGAGGGCCTGGAGGAGCTCGCTGCGCCGCGGCGCGCGGAAGGGCGCGGGGGGCGCCGTCGACTTGGGGCCCTGCCAGCGAGGGCCCGGTCGGAAGCGACGGGTGGCCTTCATCGCGTTATCGATGCGCCGGGCCTCGTCGGAGAGGCGTTCACCGTCGAGGAGTTCGACGACCTCGGCGTGGGGTTGGCCGCGTCGCACCACGCTGAGGTGCTGGTGCAGGGTGATCGGCCGGTTCGACTCGGTGATGACCGCGGTCTCGCCACGCACCTCGTTGAACCACTTGCCCACGAACGTGGCGTTGCCGATGGTCGCCGACAGGGCCACGAAGCGCACCGCCGAGGGAGTGAGGATCAGTACCTCCTCCCACACTCCCCCGCGGAAGGGGTCCTGGAGGTAGTGCACCTCGTCGAGGACCACGAGACCGAGGTGGGTGAGCTGATCGGACTCGGTGAGCAGCATGTTGCGCAGCACCTCGGTCGTCATGACCACGACGTCGGCCATCCGATTCACCGAGGTGTCGCCCGTGAGCAGACCGACGCGCTCGTCACCGAACATCTCGCAGAGCTCCGCGTACTTCTGGTTCGACAGGGCCTTGAGTGGCGTCGTGTAGAAGGCGCGCTGACCCGATGTGAGGACCCGTCCGATCGCGTAGTTGGCGATGAGCGTCTTGCCCGATCCCGTCGGGGCGCTGACGAGGACGTTGACGTCCGCGTCCACCGCGTCGAGGGCCTCGTCCTGGAAGCGGTCGAGCCCGAAGCCCTGGGCCTCGACGAACCGTTGACGGAACTCGAGACTCATCGGTGCAGCAGCTTCCCCAGGCCGATGGCGAGGAAGTAGAAGACCACCAGGGGGATCATGAGGGCGAACATCGAGAAGGGGTCGCTCGAGGGCGTGATCACGCCGGAGAAGACGACGATGGCGATCACCGAGTAGCGCCACGACCTCAGCAGCTGCGCCGGTGAGACCACGCGGGCCAGCTCGAGGGCCACGAGCACCACCGGGAATTCGAAGGTCAAGCCGAAGAGCAGCATCATCAGCAAGAAGAGCGTCAGGTACTGGTTGGGGTTGTAGTAGGAGGTCAGTGAGCTCCCGCCGATGGCGATGAGGAACTGGATGGTCTTCTTGAAGACCAGGTACGCGGTGACGACGCCGCCGAAGAAGAAGATCATCGAGCCCAGGACGAAGGGCAGGGCGTAGCGTCGCTCGCGGGCCTTGAGCCCGGGGGTCACGAAGCGCCAGGTGTGCCAGAGCCAGAACGGCGTGGCGAAGAGGAGGCCGCCGAAGAGGGCGATCTTGACGCGCAGGGTGATGCCGTCGAGCGGATTCGTCACCAGGAAGTTGCAGTTCTTGGGATCGACCTGGCAGTAGGGGTGCTGCAAGAGGCGCAGCAGCTGGGGGTAGACGATGAACGACACGACGGCCATGGCGAGGGTGATGGCGAAACTGATCAGGAATCGCCGTCGGGCCTCGGCGAAGTGTTGGGCGAGCGTCATCCCCGACTCGTTGTCGCGCTTCTTGGCCATGATCAGTTCAATGACGGGTCCGCACCGAGCGAGTCGGTAGTCGACGGCGGTCGCGTCGGCGGAGTGGCCCAGGGAGTGGCCAAGGGCGGGGCTGGTGGTGGTGGCGCGGTCGGGTCCTCTTCGGGCGCCGAGAACGCCGAGGGGTTCTCGGCGCGGTCCGCCAACTGGTTGAGCACGCTGACCGGGTTACGGGCCATCCTCGCGATGTCGCCGGTGCTCGGCAGGTCGGGCAGCGCGTCGCGCACCTCGGACTCGATGCGCTGCTGGAAGCGGCGCAGCGACTGCCAGGTCGAACCCATCTTGTGGGCGACTTCGGGAAGCTTGTCGGGCCCCAGGAGCAACACCACCGCGGCCACGATGATCAGAATCTTCATCGGGCTGAGACTGAGCATGCTCCCAGTGTACGGCTGGGGAAAGTGCGTCCCCTACAGGAATCCGAGTCGAGTCAGGGGCCAGACCCGGAAGAAGGCCTTGCCGATGACGTCCGAGCGCGGGATCGTCCCCCACATGCGGCTGTCGCAGGAGTCGGCGTGGTTGTCGCCCATCATGAAGTAGTGGTGGGGCGCGACGACGATGGGATTGTTCTGGGTGGCGATGGGGCTGCCCAAGGGTTCGGTGTGCGTCCAGTTCTCGTTGAACTTGGCACCATTGACGTAGATCGTGTTGCCGACGGAGTAGATGTGGTCGCCCGGGATGCCCACCACCCGCTTGACCAGGTCGGTCACCGGCGTCCCTCCACAGTTCTCGCTCGGGGGCGCCTTGAAGACCAGGATGTCACCGCGGTGGATCGTCCCCCAGTCCACGGCGAGCTTGTCGACGACGATGCGGTCGCCGATCTGCAGGGTGGGCTCCATGGACCCCGACGGAATGAAGAAGGTCTGGAACGCGTAGGTCCGTAGCGCCACCGACACCAGCAACGCCACCACCAGGATGATCCCCCACTCCATCACGAGATGGCCGACGCGGCGATTCTTCGTCACGGGGGGTGCGTCGCTCACGCCATCGTCCAGGAGTTCGCTCGACCCGATTTCGCTCACTGGTCAAGGCTACTCGTCGCGGCGAACACCCGTCCGTTGCTCGCGGCGCTAGATTGCCGTCGAGAAAGGCGCTGTCGGACTTTTAGGGAACATTTAAAAGTGTGCCGGTGCGCAGTCGCGCCCGGCGACGCCGTCACCGGTCAGACGCTGAAGGACGTGCCGTCCGGGCTCAGGGGTCCTGGTGACACGGTGGGTGAACTCGCGCTATTGAGAGTCAGTCCGACATCGGGGAAGTCGATGATGCTGCCCGAGGCCGTGCTCGACGTCGCCCCGGCCTGAGTGAAGCTGACCGGTGCCGTCGGGGCCAGGCTCGCGGTCGACGACATCGAACACTGGGAGTTCGAACAGATCGTCGGGGCTTCGAGTATCCACTCGGCCGAGCTCTGGGCCGGCGTCGGCGTGGCGCCGGTGATCGAGACCTCGAAGTGCCAGTTGGCCGTGGCGTCGACCAAGGAGAGGGTCCACGTGGAGTTCGTGTCGTCGACGACGGCGGTGATCACGTCTCCGGGCGCGACCGGGTACGCGCTGTTCAAGAACACCGAGTTCGAGCAGTTGCAGTTCACGTTGGTGTCGCCGTACATCTCGTACCAGGCGTTGTAACTGGCGACGCCGGCGTTGCACTCCACCATCACCCCGTCCTGCTCGACCGTCTGGCTGGGGCTGTAGCCGTCGATGCCGACCCAGATCGAGGCGTAGGTCGTGGCGCTGGTGCAGTTCGCGACGGGAACGCTGAAGGTGCCCGTGGCGTGGGAGTAGGTCCCGGGCGTCGCGACGTACCCGGCCCAGTTCGTGGTAGCCACGAAGGGCGCGGCCGCGACGGAGAGGACCGCGGGCGTCGTCGTCGCCGTGCCGGCGGAGTTGGTGAAGACCGCGCGATAGAGCCGCCCGCTCATCGAGATCGTCGTGGACACGACCAAGGTGTCCGACGTCGCACCAGCCACCGGCGAATAGGTCGCCCCGGCGTCGACGGAGTACTGCCACGCCACGCTGGGGCTCGGGGTGCCGTTCGCCGCGGCGGCGAAGGTCGCACTGCTTCCCGTGATCACCGAGGCGCTCTGGGGGTTCAAGGTGATCAGTGGCGGGGCCGTCGTCGGAGTGCTCACCGTCGTCACCGTCGTGGGCGGCGTGGTCGACGTCGTCGCGGGAGGCGCTACTGGCGTGACGACGTCGACGGGGAGGGTCGGGGGCGGGACGGCCACCGTGACGGGCGCCGGAGGGGTCGTGGTCGTCGTCGTGGAGGGTGCGGGTGGGGCCGCCACGCTGACCACCAACCTCGCCACGCGACTGGTCCGTCGCCCGAGTCTGTTGGTGAAGACCGCGCGATAGAGGTCGCCGCTGAGTTGGACGCTCACTCGGCGCAATACCAGGACGGGGTGACGCGCCCCCGCGATCGCGTCGAACCGATGGCGACCGTGGACCTCGCGGTACCACTGCACCCGTGGCGCCGGGTGGCCCGTCGCGCGGGCCACGAAGCGCACCGTCGTCCCCGCATCGGTCCTCACCCCTCGGGGGTTGATGACGACGACCGGACGGGTCAGGGAGGAGTCGAGAGGCCTCGTGGCACGAGGCGTCGCAGATGGCCCGACCCGCGTCGGCGTCATCGCCGACATGGAGACCGGCGCGGCCGCGACCGTGGCATTGGCGGCGCGGGCGGCGCGGGCGGCGTGAGCGGCGTGAGCGGCGTGGGGATGAACGCCAGTGACGAGCGCCGCGCTGGTGACG
>JAGXBH010000002.1 GCA_018971185.1 Acidobacteriota bacterium | reverse complement strand
AGCGGTTAGGCAGGGGCCTGCAAAGCCCCGTACTCCGGTTCGAATCCGGACGCCGCCTCCAAAGAGAAGTCAAGAGTCTCCAGGGAATTGGGCGAACTCACACGGGTGCAGTTTGATCGCTGCCACGGTATGCGACACTGCCCGGCGCCTGGTCGGAAAGGCCACTACGGGGCCGCGCGGCTTGAAGCTGAAGGCCGCTGCGCATTCGGTCCCCGTGCGATTGCCGCGCCGATCGGATCTCGGCACAACGAGGCGTGCACCACGTCAGGAGACGGCATCGGTGGGTGGTCATCGGGAGTCCCGGTTGGATCAAAGAAGGGCAGTCGGTCAGCGCACTAGTTACGCGTACTGACGGTGAAGCCACCAGTACGCGAACACGCCAAGCGCCAATCCGCCCGCCAGGAACACGCCCATTTCGGTGAATTGAAACGGCCAAAAGCGGTTCGCTGGCTGATAGGTGACAGCTGTGTGGACGCTTGTCGCCAGTCTGGAGAGACACGCCTGGATTTGCGAGTTACTCGGCCCGCTTCCGATTTGCCCGCCCGCAGCGGAAAAGGCGTGCACGGCCCGGTTTAGGCTTGGGCATGCTTGAGCCACATACTGGCTCGTCGGCGCACGCCCCAACCTGTCGACCAACCCCGTTTGAAACACCCAGGCGTTGGGAATGGTGATCTGGGGTGGACCCAACACGACGCTTCCTCCTCCCGCATTCGAGAAGCCGATACTGGGACCCGAGCCTGCCCTGAGGGGGAGAAGTAGGTGCACCGGTGAGGCGAAGTGCGGGCGAACGACGTAGGTGAATGCCACGCGTGCCGCAGCGAACACGACGCCCGTGACCGCCATCGCGGCGACCGTGTGGCGAAGCAGGACACCCGCCGCCACCCCAACAGCGACGGCCAATGCCGCATAGCCAACCGGTGCGACACCCTGGATGCTGAAGATGAGCGGGTCGAAACGATTCCCGTTCGCCGCCATGAGCGGTCTCGCCCACAGATCCACCATCCAGGTCAGAAGTCCCGCAAACACCATGGCGAACACGCCAACCACGCCGAACTTCGTCGCGAGCCAGCGCTTCCGGGTCACGCTCTGGGTCCACGCCAGTCGGTAGGTGCCGTTCTCGAGCTCTCGGGCAATGAGCGGTGCGCCGAAAAAGAAACCCAGAAGGGCCGGTGCGGCAATGACGAGGATCGGGAGAACTCCCTGGAGCGGCTTGTCGACGTTCTGTACCGGATTCGACGCGTTGGCGCAGGCCGACGCCGATCCACACTGGCTCATGAAGGCGTTGTAAACGTGTGCAAGGTGGACTCCGGTGACGGCGAGCACGATCGCTACGGTTACGAGCAGCGCGATGCCGACGATCGACTCGGTGCGAAATTGGCGAAGCGCCACTCGGATCACGATCTAACCTCCAACTTCGGCCGACGGGCACGGGACATGTAGGCGAGCACGAGATCCTCGAGGCCGAGATGTTCGACGGTCCAGGACGGATCGAGGATCGCCTCGTCGGTGCGCACGATGAGAGTGCTCTGCCTGTCGGTACGGCTCTCGTTGATCACGTCGAAGCTATTCGGAAGAGTCCTGTGGTCGTGGCGCGGTCCTGAGAGCCGGTAGTGCGACGCGACGAGGTCGTCGATGTCGCCAGCGACCTGAACTCGCGAGTCGACGAGGACGATAAGGAAATCGCAGACCCGTTCGAGGTCTGAGACGAGATGAGAGGAGAGAACGACGCTCGCTTGCTGGTCGGCCACTACCTCCATCAGATCTTGGAGGAACTCCCTCCGAGCCAGGGGGTCCAGTGCCGCTACCGGCTCGTCGAGGAGGAGCAACTCGGGCCGTTTCGCCACGGCCAAGGTGAGCGCCAGCTGAGCTCGTTGGCCGCCCGAGAGCCTGCCCGCCTTCTGGCGAGGGTCGAGTCCCAGCTCCGCGATGCGCGACTCGGCGAGTTGCTGGTCCCAGCGGGGGTTCATCTGGGCGCCGAACCACAAGTGGTCGTGGATCGACATTCCGGCATACGTCGGCGTGTCCTGGGCGACGAAGCCGACACGGGCCAACTGGTGGGAGCTGGACCCGGGCGGTCCGTCCAGCACGGTGATCGACCCGGCGTCGGGTCGCAGCAGGCCTACCGCCAGGTGGAGGAGCGTGCTCTTGCCCGCGCCGTTGGGGCCTACCAGCCCCACGACCTTCCCTTCAGGGATGGAGAGGGTGCAGTCAGAGAGGGCCCACTTCCTCCCGTAGCGCTTAGCGAGGCCTTGGGTCTGTACCACCGCGCTCATACGACTCCCTCGATGGAAGAAGACCGTATGAGGTCCCGAAAGATCGCCTCGATGCTCTCCTCGTCGAGGCCCGCCTTGCGTGCACGGTCCAGCCAACGCTGCAGGCTTTGACGAAGTGGTCCCTGCGCTGTTAGCGAGTCATCGGTGAGCGATCTGATCACGAAGGTGCCGATGCCGGGTCGCGCAGCGATCAGTCCCTGATGTTCGAGCTCCTTGTATGCCTTGAGCACCGTGTTGGGATTGATGGCGATGGACTTCACAACCTCTTTCACGGTCGGTAGTTGTTCGTCGACGTGGAGGAGACCGAGCCGAAGGGCGTGGCGAACTTGCTGGACCACCTGTTGATACGGGGCAACGCCTGAGCGCGGGTCCAAATGAAACTCGATCATCCGACCTCCAGTAATCTAGGACATTAGGTACCCTAGTGTTAAAGGGGTGCTGCGTCAAGGGGCTGGGTCGGCGTACCGCCTCGATCTACGGTTGCACGACTTCACCGGGAGCCGACTCTCGTAATCCAATGTCGAGGTCGGCGTGATTCGAGTGTCGGGGTCGCGATGTCCCTGGCGTCGGGACGCGAGGCACGGTGTCGATTACGTGCACGGTTGCCCAAGGATCGCAGCCCGAGCTCCCTCTCTTCGTCGAAGAGCGCCATCGCAACCTGCGAGAGATCATTTGGTCACCAGCCAGGATTCCCCTCACGTCTCAGTACGTTGTACGCGCACCGTGTGATTCGCCGGATGTGTCCTTCGTTGCGGACGTGGTCGGTCTAGTTGACTTGGCGTTGCCCCGTTCAGTGGCCCTCTGGGTGACTCGTGACGCAACTTCTCGAAAAGTCACCCGGGCACCATGCCACGGTATCTGCCACGGTAAATCGCTGACTTCGTGATGAAGCAGGGCCCAAGGGGCGCCAGGGAATCCGGACAAGTACCAGTGTTTCGCTGACTCATGGCACAGCCAGGCCCACTCTGGCACATGTTGCAGGGACCTGCAAAGCCCCGTACTCCGGTTCGAATCCGGACGTCGCCTCCAAGAAATCAGTGGCTCCGCATTATTAGTGTGGGGTGATGTCGAATTGGGTCACGTTCTTCAGCGCGGAAGTGGGTGCGAGCGCGGCTTTGAGTGGCCTAGTGTTCGTGGCGCTTTCGATCAATCTTCGTCAGATCGTGGCAACTCCCATGTTGGTGGGTCGAGCCGCCGAGGCGCTGGTCCTGCTCGTGGAACCGGTGGTGTTGGGACTCTTCGTGCTGACGCCGCTGAGTCGAGCCGGTCAAGGCTGGTCGAGCTTCGCGCTAAGCGTCATGACGTGGGTCGTGCTCGCGTCGCTGGTGTGGCGGGCGCGCCCCGCCGCCACACAGAGGCCCTGGAGCGAGTTCGCCACGCGGGCGATCTCGGTGGGTGTGGCCGCCAGCGTCGAAGTGGTCGGATCGCTGGCTCTCGCGTTGGGACACTCGTTCGGTCTGAATTGGCTGGGCTTCGGTGGAGTTGTCTGTGTTGCGGCCGGTATCGCTGACGCGTGGGTCCTGCTCGTCGAAATCCTTCGATGAGTGACGGTCGCACGCAAGGACGATGAGAACGCGTGAAGTGAGTGCCATCGCCATGGAATGCGCGACGGGCGGATTTCTGAGTGGGTTCGTCCGGTCGAGTCACCCGCTCTCAGGGCGAGTACGAGATTCGGGGCGTTCCCGAGCAATGAGTGAGCTGGCGTCCACTATGGATGGTCCATGGTGTCGTTGGGGGCATCACCTTGGACTGTTCGACGAAAAAACATACTGAACTCAATAACATACTTAGTATAAGATTCGTGGGGTATGGCCGATCTTCGCACTCGCAAGAAGGAGCAGACCCGTCGACGCATCGCCGACGTGGCCCTCTCGATGTTTGCCGAGCGAGGTTTTGAAGCGGTGACCGTCAATCAGATCGCCGAGGCTGCCGAGGTGGCCCGGGCGACGATGTTCGCCTATTTTCCTACGAAGGAGGCCCTGGTGCTCGATGGCGTGGGTGCTGAGAATCTGAGCACGATCGTGGAGCGGCGCGAACCCGGGCAGTCGTTCCTCGACGCCCTGCGCGCGCACTACGAAGGTCTCGCCTCCGCGGAACTGACAGGGGTGGAATTGGACTCACTCACGACACGCGTGCGCGTGATCAGAGACAGTCCCGCTTTGCGCAATGCGGCCAATACTCTTCTCTACCAGCAGCGAGACGACCTGGCGAGGTCATTGGTGACCGAGTTGGGCGAGTCGGCGGCGAGACTCGCCGCGGCCCAGGTCGCCGCAGCTCTCCTCACTCTCCAGGAGTCGTATTTCGAGCGTCTGTTGGACGGGGTTCCCCCGAGGCAGGCGAGTACGCAACTCGCCGAGGAGTTCGACCTCGCCTTCGATCTCCTGCGACACGGACTTCACCGGAGGGGCGAGGTCTGAGGTGCGCGCGAGGGGGATCAACTACGACACCGGATCCTTCCCGGGCGCCCAGTTCACACGAAGGTCTTTCGACCCCGCTGACGTCCGACGGGAGATGGCGGTGATCGCGGGGGATCTGCACTGTGACGTGGTGCGAGTCTCGGGTCGAGGGGCCGAGCGCCTGAGTGTGGCCGCCCATCTGGCGGCGGAAGTTGGTCTCGAGGTGTGGTTCTCGCCATTCCCGGTCGACCTCACCGCGAGTGAGGTGCTGGGGTTCTTCGAGGACTGTGCGCGTCGCGCCGAGGCCGTGCGCCTCACGGGGGCGCAGGTGGTCTTCGTCGCCGGATGTGAGATGAGTATCTTCTGCACTGGTTTCCTTCCCGGGGAGACCTACGCAGAGCGTCTCCAGGCGATGCTCAACGCCGACATCGAATGGTGGACGTCCCTCGGACCGGTGTTCGAGGGATTCAACGCCTTCTTGAGCGAAGCCGCCGAGGTGGTCCGTTCGCATTTCACGGGTCGAATCACCTACGCCGCCGGTCCATGGGAGTGGGTGCGGTGGGAGCCCTTCGACGTGGTGAGCATCGACGCCTACCGCGCCCAGTACAGCGTCGACACGTTCGTCGATACCCTACGCGAGGCCCACTCCCACGGCAAACCCCTCGCGATCAGCGAATTCGGCACGTGCGCCTACGGGGGCGCGGGTGACCTCGGTGGTATGGCCTGGCAGCCGCCGCTCGACGCAGTGGCGGACGAGGAGGAGCAGGTGCGTTATCTCGAGGAACTCCTCGATGTCTTCGAGTCGGAGGGCGTGGACACGGCCCTGTGGTTCTCCTTCGCCAACTACGACAAGCCGGGGGAGCGCGACATCGCCTCCTTCGGCGTCGTGCGACTGCTCGACGACTCGCAGTGGGTCCCGAAGGAGGTCTTCTTCGCGATGGCCGAGAGATACCAGCGACGCTGAGACGTCGACTTCGATGGCGCGAGGTCACCCGTCGCCCACCGAAGGTCGCCGCGAGCACTCACGTACAGTCTCCGAGCGAGACTCGCCGGGCCGTCGTTGGCCGGGCTCGAGCACAGCGCGTCGGCGTGAGCCTCAGGGTCCCCGGTCGGGCGGACGATGAGGTCAGGGCACGAAGTTATCGCGGCGCCACACTGGGGGCGTCGAGGTGGTAGCGAATCTGGATGGCGACCGCGGCGCCCTCACCGACGGCACTCGCGAGTTGCTTGGTGGACCCTCCACGGACGTCACCGGCGACGAAGAGCCCCGGGACGCTGGTGCGGAATTGATGGTCACTCTGGATGAAGCCTCTCTCGTCACGATCGACCTCTGCGGCAACGAAACCGGAGTTCGGATCCAATCCGATGAAGACGAACGCACCCGACGTGGCGTGCTCGCTGACCTCGCCGGTGTCGAAGTTCTCGAGTTCGAGCGAGGCTAACTTTCCGTTGTCGTCCGCCACGAAGGCCCGGACCGCGGTGGAGTAACGCACGCTCATCCGTGGATGGGCGAGCACCTTGTCCTGCAAGAGACGACTGCCGGCGAGTCGTGAGGAGTGCTCCAGGACCGTGACGTGGCGAGCGAACTGGGTGAGGAAGAGTCCCTCCTCGAGCCCACTGTTGCCACCCCCGATGACCACCACTTCGTCGACGTCGCGGTAGAAGGGGCCGTCGCAGGTGGCACAGAAGTGGATGCCCGCGCCTATGAGCGCGGCCTCACCGTCGGCGCCGGTGCGTCGGTACGTGGACCCCGTGGCGATGAGGACGGCGCGCGCGCGGTAGGTGTGCTCGGTCGAGGTCCTCACCACCAGTTCCTCCTCGTCACGTCCGATGGTCTCGACGGCGACCGCTTGGAGCATCTCGACGCCGTAGCGCTGGGCCTGGCGGGTGAAACGGTCGGCGAGTTCATGACCGGCGACGCCGTCGGGGAAGCCGGGGTAATTGTCGAGACGCTCGGTGACCCCGGCCTGCCCGCCGAGGGCGGACTTCTCGATCACCAGCACCGAGTAGTTCTCGCGGGCGGCGTAGATGGCCGCGGTGAGGCCGGTGGGACCACCGCCGACGACGATGAGGTCGTACCTGGCCCCGGCGGCGACCCGCGACAGCCCGAGTTTGTCGGCGATCTCGTCGTTGCCCGGCTCGGCGAGATGCGTGCCGTCGGGGAAGATGACCGTGGGGATGATGCGCGCACCGCCGTTGAGCTCCTCGACCAGGGCCGTCGCCTGGGGATCGGCGTCGAGGTCGATCCAGTCGTAGGCGATGCGCTGGTCGGCGAGGAAGGCCTTCGTTCGCCGACAGTCCGGGCACCAGTTGGCGCCGATGACGGTGAGGTTGTCGCTGGGCAGGGACATGGGCTGGCCTTTCGCTACGGGAGTCGCTCGTTGATAGGTCTCGCGAGTGCGCTCGGCGTTACAACGTTCGCGGTGGCCCCGAGGAGGTACGACATCGCCTCGGGACGGGGTGACGTTCGTCTCGTCTCCCGCTACGGCGCACGTTTCAAATAGGGGTAGTTTGGACGCGGATGACTCTGCTACGACTCCTCGGCTCGTTCCTGCGACCCTATCGCCGAGCGACTTCCCTGCTCGTGGTCCTCTTGGTGGCCCAGACGGCGGGGAACCTGTACCTACCCAATCTCAACGGCGACATCATCAACGGCGGGGTCGTCGCGGGGAATCTTCACTACATCATCCACACGGGCGAATGGATGCTGGCGTTGACCCTGGTGATCGGACTCTTCTCGATCGCGGGCATCTACTGGGCGTCGAGGGTGGCCATGGGCATGGGAGCGGACATTCGCTCATCGGTCTTCACGGCGGTGCAGGGGTTCTCGACGCGCGACATGAACGCCATCGGCACCGCCTCGTTGATCACGCGCAACACCAACGACGTCCAACAGATCCAGATCTTCGTGCAGATGGCCCTCACCATGATGGTCGTCGCGCCGATCATGGGACTCGGAGGCGTCGCGATGGCCCTGCACGAGGGGGCGAGGCTCTCGACACTGCTGCTGGTCGCCCTTCCGGTGATGGGCGCGTTCCTCGGGGTCGTGATGGCCAAGGTGATCCCGAAGTTCCGTTCGATGCAGGTGAAGATCGACCGCCTCAATGAGGTTCTGCGCGAGCAGATCACCGGCGTGCGCGTCATCCGCGCCTTCGTGAGGACCGACTTCGAGGCGACGCGCTTCGCCGCCGCCAACCAGGACCTCACCGACACCGCCCTGAGCGTGAATCGCACCTTCGCGATGATGCTCCCGGTGATGATGGTGATCCTCAATCTCTCCTCGGTGGCGGTGGTCTGGTTCGGCGGCCGCCTCGTCAGCGAGGGCGCGATGCCCATCGGAAACCTCACCGCGTTCCTGACCTACATCATGCAGATCCTGCTCTCGGTGATGATGGCCGTGATGGTCGCGATCCTCGTGCCGCGCGCGGCGGCGAGCGCCGAGCGCTTGAGCGAGGTTCTGGCGACGTCGCCGGTGATCACCGAGCCCGCCACGCCCGTCGAGGTGGTGACCCACACGGGGGAGATCCGCTTCGAGGACGTGTCCTTCGCCTATCCGGGGAGCGAACGGCCAGTGCTCGAGGGCCTCAATTTCACATTGATGGCGCACGCGACCAGTGCCATCATCGGGGGCACGGGAAGTGGGAAATCGACGCTGGTGAACCTCATCCCGAGATTCTTCGAGGTGACGAGTGGCCGGGTGTTGGTCAACCAGGTGGACGTGCGCGACCAGAGTCTGCAGCGACTCTGGGGAAGTCTGGGCATCGTCCCGCAATCGGCGTACCTCTTCAGCGGCACGGTGGCCAGCAATCTGCGCTTCGGGCGCGAGGACGCCACTGACGAGGAACTCTGGCGCGCGCTCGACGTGGCCCAGGCCTCGGACTTCGTGGCGTCGATGCCGGGAGGACTCGAGGCGCCCATCGATCAGGGGGGCACCAACGTGTCGGGCGGGCAGCGCCAGCGCCTGTGCATCGCGCGCGCACTGGTGAAGCGAGCGGACGCCTACCTCCTCGACGACTGCTTCTCGGCCCTCGACGCCAACACCGACGCGCGCCTTCGCCTCGCCCTCAAGTCGGGGATCGGCGACGCCGCGGTGGTGATCGTCGCCCAACGGGTGTCGACGATCATGGACGCCGATCAGATCATCGTCCTCGAGGCCGGTCGGGTCGTCGGGGTCGGTCGTCACGAGGAGTTGGTGACGAGTTGTCCGACCTATCGCGAGATCGTGATCTCCCAATTGGGCGAGGAGGCCGTGCGATGAGCATGGGGATGCACGCGATGCGCGCCGCGGCGCCGGTGGGCAAGAGTCACGACGCCCGGGGGACGACTCGTCGACTCGTCGCGCGCCTGGGGCCCGAGCGGTGGCGACTCGCACTCGCTCTGCTCCTGGGCGCCGCGTCGGTGGGCTTCGTGGTGTCGGGCCCGCAGATCCTGGGCAGCGCCACCAACGTTCTCTTCGACGGCGTCGTCTCGAAGCGCCTGCCATCGGGGGTCACCCAGGCGCAGGCCATCGCCCAACTGAGGGCCAGTGGACACACCCAGTTGGCCTCGATGCTCCAGGGGATGCGACTGACCCCCGGGGCGGGCGTGGACATCACCCGGATGGGACAACTCCTCGGTGTCGCGGCGCTGGTGTACCTCGTGGGATCGCTCTTCAATTACCTCCAGGGCTTCACGATGGCCGGCGTCACCCAGCGAGTGGTCTTCACCATGCGTCGCGACGTCGAGGCGAAGATGGCGCGCCTCCCGCTGCGCTACTTCGACGCGCACTCCCACGGCGACGTGCTGAGCCGGGTGACCAACGACATCGACAACATCACCACGACGATCCAACAGGGGCTGAGCCAACTACTCACCTCGGCGCTGACCATCGCGGGCGTGCTCGGCATGATGGTCTGGATCTCCCCGCTCCTCGCCGTCGTCAGCGTCGTCACCATCCCCCTGGCACTCGTCGTCACCATGGGGATCGCCAAGCGATCCCAACGCCACTTCACCCGCCAGTGGCGCAGCACCGGCTCACTCAACGGCCTGGTGGAGGAGACGCACACGGGTCACGAGCTGGTCCAGGTCTTCGGACGCAGCGACGCGGTCATCCAGGAGTTCGACGCGCACAATCGCGCGCTCTTCGACGCCAGCTTTCGCGCACAGTTCCTCTCGGGCGTCATCCAGCCGTCGATGCAGTTCATCTCCAACATCAACTACGTGGCCATCGCGGTCCTCGGGGGATATCGGGTCGCGTCGGGTCTGCTCAGCCTGGGCGCGGTGACCGCGTTCATCCAATACTCGCGTCAGTTCACCATGCCCATCACCCAGATCGCCAGTCAGATGAACATGCTGCAGTCGGGGGTGGCTTCGGCGGAGAGGGTCTTCGAGTTCCTCGACGCCGACGAGGAGGCCCCCGACGCCGCGGCGACGCTGACCCTCCCCGCCCCGAGCGACGAGGTCGCGAGCGTGAGTCTGCGACACGTGCACTTCCGTTACGATCCCGAGGAACCCCTCATCGAGGACTTCAACCTCGAGGTCCCTCAGGGGGCGACCATCGCGATCGTCGGCCCGACCGGGGCGGGCAAGACCACGGTGGTGAACCTCCTGGTGCGCTTCTACGAGATCGACTCGGGTTCCATCGAGCTCAGTGGCGTGGATTACCGCGACCTGACGCGCGAGCAGGTGCGCCGGATGTTCGGGATGGTGCTGCAGGACACCTGGATGTTCTCGGGCTCGATCCGCGACAACATCCGCTACGGCCGGCCCGAGGCCAGTGACGAAGAGGTCGTCGCGGCCGCTCGTGAGGCGCGCGTCGACTCCTTCGTGCGCACCTTGCCCGACGGGTACGACACGGTGCTCGACGAGGACGCGTCGAACCTCTCGGCGGGTCAGAAGCAGTTGCTCACGATCGCGCGGGCGTTCCTCGCGGACCAGAGCATCCTCATCCTCGACGAGGCGACGAGCAACGTCGACACCCGCACCGAGGTGCTGATCCAAGAAGCGATGGCCAGCCTTCGACGAGGACGGACGAGCTTCGTCATCGCCCATCGCCTCTCGACCATCCGAGACGCCGACACCATCATCGTCATGGACGCCGGACGCGTCGTGGAGCAGGGTTCGCACGACGAGTTGATGTCGGCTCAGGGCGTCTACTTCTCCCTCTACAACAGTCAATTCTCGGGGGCGGCCACCTGAGGCGCGGCCGGGGGCCCGCCTCGCCCCTCGGCGACGAGTGACGTCACGTCGACCTTCGCGCCCGGCGGCGACGTTCCTGAACGGTCCCTCGATCGTCGCTCGCCTAGGATGTGGACGTAGCGCGAGGTCGCCGCGGCGCTAAGCGGGTGACTGCGGTGGGTCCACCGGCGACGGGCAACGAAGGAGAACCGAGCAATGGCGCAGAAGAGTCCGTCGACCTGGCCCAACGTGCGAGACGCCTCCGAGATAGGGTCGTGGCTGCTCGACATGGACGGCGTCCTGGTGCGAGAGGAACATCCCATCGAGGGGGCGAACCGCTTCCTCGACATCCTGCGCGAGAGCGAGACCCCGTTCTTGGTGTTGACCAACAACTCGATGTACACCCGTCGCGACCTGAGCGCGCGACTGAGCTACGGGGGGCTCAACGTGCCCGAGGACCATATTTGGACCTCCGCGCTGGCGACGGCGGGGTTCTTGGCCGCGCAGCGTCCCGGGGGCTCGGCCTTCGTCATCGGTGAGGTGGGTCTCACGACCGCACTGCACGAGGTGGGCTACACCCAGTCCGAGAACGACCCCGACTACGTCGTGATCGGCGAGACGCGCAATTACAGCTTCGAGCGGATCACCAAGGCCGTGCGTCTCATCGAGGGTGGGACCAGGTTCATCGCGACCAACCCCGACCCCACCGGACCGAGTTTGGACGGGTCGCTACCCGCCACGGGGGCGTTGACGGCGTTGATCAGTCGAGCGACCGGTAAGGATCCCTACTTCATCGGCAAGCCCAATCCGTTGATGATCCGCTCGGCCCTGCGAGAGCTATCGGCGCACTCCGAGAGCACGGCGATGGTGGGCGACCGAATGGACACCGACGTGGTCGCCGGTCTGGAGGCCGGACTGCACACGGTGCTCGTCCTCTCGGGTGTCTCGAGTGAGAGCGACGCGCAGCGCTTCCCGTACCGGCCGTCGCGGATCGTCAGCTCCGTCGACGTGCTGGCCGGCGAGCTGCACGCCCACTTCAGTCGCGCCTGAGGGTCGCGGTGACGACGCGCGTTCGATGTGACAGCTCTGGGCGAGGGTGGTGGTGTGCATAAGAGATACTTCGCCGTTCCCGAGTTGTTGTTGGGCTTCGACACGGAGACCACGGGACTCGACGTGAAGTGCGAGCGAGCGATCTCCTACGGCTTCTGCGCCTACGAGCGTGGTCGTCTGGTGTGGAGCGAGCACTTCTACGTGCGACCGGACCGGCCCGTGACGCCGGGGGCCCAGCGGGTTCACGGGGTCTCCCTCGAGGATCTCGACACGAAGTATCGCCACCGCGAAGCGATGTCGGTGCCCATGGGGCTGATACGAGCCGTGGGAGTGCTACGGGACTACCTGGGCCGGGGGGCGAGAATCGTGGGGGCCAACGTGTCGTCCTTCGATCTCGAGATGCTGCGTCGTAGTTACGCTTCCGTGCTGCAGCGCGACCTTCACGACGACCTGCGCATCGAGCGTCTGCCGGTCATCGATGTCATCAAGCACGACGAGGCCATCGAGTCGCGCGCCGCGTCACGTCGGCCCCGGAGTCTGACCAGTCTCTGCCGGCACTACGGCGTAAGCCCGGGGGGCCACGATGCGCTCGGCGACGCGCGCGCCGCGGTCGAGGTGTTCCTCGCCCAGGTGGCCCTCAATGACGCGCAGCGAAGGGCCTCCTCGCCACAGATCCCCTTCGAGTTTGAGTTCGGTTCATCGACGGAGCTGACGCGCGGCTCTTGAAAATGGACCGAAGTGGTAGGGTGGTACCCCTAGGGGCCGTTGGCGCAGTCTGGTAGCGCACTTCCTTGACATGGAAGGGGTCACAGGTTCAAGTCCTGTACGGCCCACCATAGTGACGCCCGCGCTTGGGCGAGCACGGCTTGGTCGGACCTCGTCGAGGACACTTAACGAGCCTCCGACACGCCGGGGTGTCCATGGTCGCGATGCCTATGGTCCTCGACCACGCCGTGCTCGCGGGCAATCAAGAGACGAGGGTCGCCGATGTCGTCTCCCAACGTGGCACCCGGTGTCCGGTCCGGCGTCAGCTCCGCGATCCGCGGCGGACTAGTCGGGGATCTGTGTCGAGAGACAGAAGGGGTGACCGGCGGGGTCGAGCATCACCCGCCACAACGCGGGGGAGGGCTGGAACGTGGCGACACGGGCGCCGAGCATGACCGCGGCCTCCTGGGCCCCCTCCAGGTCCTGTACGGCGAGGTCGAGGTGGATGTGCTTGGGACGCGTCCCGTCGGGCCAGGTCGGCGCACGGAAGTCCGCGACGCGCACGGTACTGAGCCAGAGGTGGTCGGTCTTGATCGCGACGAAGTCGTCACTGGAGAACGCGATCTGGCCGTCGATGAGCTTCGCCCAGAACTCCGCGAGGCCGCGCGGATCATCGCAGTCCAGCGACACTGATCCCAGACGAGCGATGGCCATGGTCGTACCCTATCGCCGTGAGGCGACTGAGCGGGGCGGCCCGTCGGGCGTGCGGTACGCTCAGCGAGATGACACCCGAGGAGATCGACGAGTTGGTGCGTCTGCGTCGCGCCCGCGATTTCGTGGACCGGGAGTACGCGAGCTCCATCGACGTCGCCGCCATGGCTCGCGTGGCGTCGATGTCGACGGCCCACTTCTCTCGGAGGTTCAAGGCGGCCTACGGCGAGACACCCTATTCCTACCTCATGACCCGGCGCGTCGAGCGGGCGAAATCGCTACTGCGTCAAGGTGCGAGCGTCACCGAGGCCTGCATGGCGGTGGGCTGTACGTCGCTCGGATCGTTCAGCACGCGCTTCACCGCGCTGGTGGGCGAGGCCCCCTCGCTCTACCGCGAACGAGACCACGGTCCCCTGGCCGTCCTGCCACCGTGCGTGAGCGCGCTCGTGACTCGACCCCGGCGTGCGCGAGCGGACTGCCCACACCCCGCGGGCTTGAGCCGGGGACTCGACATCGAGCAGGATTGAAGAAGTCGCGGCCCCACCTCTCACCGTACAATCAGCCCATGAGACTAACCGTGTGCACTATGTTCATCCCCGTCGACGACCCCGACGCCGCCCTCGGCTTTTACCGCGACGCGTTGGGTCTGGAGGTACGCGCCGACGTCGCCTCCGAGGGCTTTCGCTGGGTGACCGTGGGTGCACCGGGACAGGATGTGGATATCGTCCTCTCCCAGCCGCACGGCGGTCGCTCACCCGCCGACGGCGACGCCCTCCAGGCGCTCGTGAGCAAGGGCGCACTCCAGGCGGCGATCTTCCGCGCGGACGACCTGGCCGCGACGTTCGAGAGACTAAGTGCCGCGGGCGTCGAGGTGCTCCAAGAGCCCACGGATCAACCGTGGGGGGTGCGCGACTGCGCCGTTCGTGACCCTTCGGGCAACATGGTCCGCATCCAGCAGGCCAGGTGACCCTTTGGCTCGCGGCTAGCGAGTGGACACCGGCCTCGGATTCTCGCTCACGGATCACCGCAAAGGATGGGGTCGAGGGGCGCGGGGGAGACGTCGCACATCATACCTGATGAAGGCCCATATTCCTCGTCGGCCCTCTACGAGCGTCGAGTCGCCGAAGGCAGAGCGCGGCGCCACGTCGCGGTCCAGGTGGAGGAATTTCAGGAGCCTCACAGGAGTACTGCGGTGTGGGAGAACCAGGCCGAGTAAGGTCTCGGTGGCGAGTGGCTCGAATCGGTCGGGTCGTCGTCCAAGGAATTGAGTCGTCGTGGCACAGGGTACAGTTAAGTTTTTCAACGCCGAAAAGGGCTTCGGGTTCATCTCGCGCGAGCAGGGCGATGACGTCTTCGTCCATTTCTCCAACATCCAAGGCGACGGGTACAAGAGCCTCGACGAGGGTCAGCGCGTCGAGTTCGACGCCGTGCCGGGTAAGAAGGGCGAAGAGGCGCAGAACGTCCGCGTCATCTAGGTCGATCGACGCCTGGTACGTCTCGCAGCGGGCACGCTCGAGGTGGCGCGGACGCTGAGGCCCGCGGTGCTGCACTCATTGTCTCGTCCGTAGCTCCGAGCGACGCACTCATCGGCTTGGTCGCGTGCGACTGCGGTCGTTGACGTTGACGAAGATGCGACGCGCTCGCGTGTAATCTCATTCATGAATCGATTGAGCGACGACCGTGCGACTGCGCGGAATCGGGCGTTCATTCTCACGGAGGAAGGTTCGAGTGGCTGATTTCGCTGGCTCGTGGAATGCGACGTTGAGCACCCCGATTGGCACGATGCACGTGGTCTTCGACATCACCGAGGTGGACGGCGTGATTGGTGGGGTTGCCACCTCGGATGCGGAATCGGTCGACATCTTGGAGGCAGTCGCTGATGGCGACCGGTTGACCTGGACCCAGAAGGTGACGACTCCGATGAAACTGACGTTGAAGTTCGACGTGACGGTTGAGGGTGATCGCATGTCGGGTGGGTACAAGGCGGGAATCTTCCCGTCATCCAAGGTGGAGGCGACGCGCGCGTCGTCGTAGATCGATCGAAGCCTTCGGCCCCGGGGAGTCTGAGGCTCCAGACTCCGGTCGCTGGGGACTGGTGGGCTCGTAGATCGGATTTGCGATGAAGCACCGTGACGGGCCGAAGGATGGACCGGTGGTCGCACCAGTGGGACGGGGGATCAATGGAAGAGAACGCCTCAGCGCAGAAGTCGCCGTCGGAGCTCATCGATGGACGCATCGGCGAACTCGGCGACTGGCGTGGTGAGCTCTTGGGCCGGCTACGTGGTCTCATCAAGGCCGCGGACCCGGAGGTCGTCGAGGAGTGGAAGTGGCGCGGCGTACCGGTCTGGTACCACGACGGGATGGTCTGTACCGGCGAGACCTACAAGGACGTGGTGAAGATGACCTTCGCGCACGGCGCCAAATTGCCGGACCCTCAGGGACTCTTCAACTCCAGCCTCGAGGGTTCGACCCGGCGAGCCATCGACTTTCGCCAGGGGGACGGCCTCGACGAGACGGCCCTGACCTCGCTGTACCTCTCGGCCGTCGCTCTCAACCGGGACACGAAGAGATCGAAGAGGAGATAGGGCGCTCGTGACACGAGTGACCCGTCGGCGCCGTGAGGCCGACGCGGCACAGTGGGCTAGGGGTCTTTGAGTCCGTCGCTTCTCAATCGAGTCCGCAGACTCCGGCGAACGCCGGCAGACCGCTCAACGAGGGTCCGGGGGCACCGTGGTAGATGCGACCGATCGTCGGTTCGGGTCGGGCGGAGGTCTCGAGGTCGACCGTGGCGCCCGCGGGCGCCACGGAGCAGGCGAGGAAGAGGAGGGTCGTTCGCGCGACCACCGCGAAGGCGCTCCGGTCGACGCCGTCGTAGGGCGGGAGGTGGTGGGCGTTTCGTAGTTCGAGGAACCACTTGTCGCTCTGGTGGACATCGCGGTAGAGGGTGATCGCGCTGCGCGGCGAGTTGCACTGGTCCTGTCGACTCTGGACCACGAGGAGCGGTACGTGGTGCGCGCCGGTCGCGTAGGACCGCCCGGGCTCCTCCTGCCCCGAGAGCACGAGCAGGGCCCGGATGTCGAGTCCGTCTCCCAGGCGGCGGTAGGGGACGCCCTGAGGGTCGCTCCCCTCGTCGTACGCCAGGGTCGCCACGGCGTTGGCTCCATCGGATTGACCGGCCAGGGCGATCTGCAACGGGTCGACAAGGCCACGAAGGACACCACAACCGGCGCCAGCGCCGCGCGCGGCGCGCAGGATCTCGCGGGTGACGAAGGTCAGGTCCGCCGGTTCGTTGGCCAGATCCCCCTCGGTGTCGGCGCCGTGTTGGGCGAGCACGGCGGAAGCCTGCTCGTCGGGGAAGAACGGAGCCACCACCACGTATCCCGCTGAAGTCCACCGATCGAGAAGGTCCGCGTACGTATCGGGTGTCACGTCGTAGCCGTGGGCGAACACGATGAGGGGGTAGCCACCACGGCGCGTCAACGCCACGGCATCGGGCGATTCGAGTGGCGAGTGAGCGCTGGCGGCGATCGGGTACCTGATCTCGGTGACCAGCGTGCGATGGTTCGAAAGGAGACTGACCGGGTTGGTCGCGAAGTCCACGACCGAACGCGTGGTGTCAATGAAGGTGCATCGTCTCACTCCGACCGCCCAGCGTCGCGCGACGGTCACCGACTCGGACGAGGTCCCGTATGGGCCCATGGGAGATGGGTTCCTCGCCGGGCCACTGGCTCTCGCGTCACTCGAACCGAGGACGACGGCGCGCGCGGCGACTGAAGTGGCGTCGACCGCGGCCAGCGAAGCCCCGCCCCCGCGTGCGTCGGGCACCACCGGCGACGGTACCCGCGAGGTCGGTGCCGTGGACGTCGGTGCCGTGGACGTCGGTGCCGTGGACGTCGGTGCGAGGGTGGTGAGGAGGGTGAGGGCCGTGGCGTTGAGCGACAGGGCGACCCGGCGCCCTGGCCGGCCGGTCGTGAAGCGCCGTCGCACGTCGCAACCTACCTGGCGCCGCGCCACGCGCCCTCGGCCGTGTGGTCTCGCTCGTCCATCGGGTGCCCTTCAATGCTCGCGATAGTCTGACCCTACCTGTCGTGGGTCGTCGTTCGCGGGCCGCAGTCGCCCGAGGGACTCGGGTTCACGAGTGACAAGGGTGGATGCGCGGCGAGGGGGAATGTCGTGAAGGTGGGGCTGAGCACGGGTTACTGGTCGGCCGGTCCTCCCGCGGGCATCGCGGAGGACGTCGTGCTCGCCGATCGGATGGGATTCGACTCGGTCTGGACGTCAGAGGCCTACGGGTCGGACGCGCTGACGCCCCTCGCGTGGTGGGGTGCCAGGACGCAGCGTCTGCGCCTAGGAACGGCCATCATGCAGATGTCCGCGCGCAGTCCCACGGCGAGCGCCATGGCGGCGATGACTCTGGATCATCTCAGTGGGGGCAGATTCATCCTGGGTCTGGGAGCGTCGGGTCCCCAGGTGGTCGAAGGTTGGTACGGACAGTCGTTCGCCCGCCCACTCGCGCGCACGCGCGAGTACTTCGACATCGTCCGCCAGGTGGTCGCCCGCGAGGCGCCGGTCGCCTACGAGGGTGAGTTCTATCGTCTCCCCCTCGAGGGCGGGACCGGCCTGGGCAAGGCTCTCAAGTCCACCGTCCATCCCGTGCGGCGCGACATCCCGATCATGCTGGCCGCCGAGGGCCCGAAGAACGTCGCACTCGCCGCCGAGATCGCCGACGGCTGGCTGCCCCTATGGTTCTCCCCAAAGAGCGACGCGTTCTACCGCGAGGCCCTCGTCGAGGGGTTCGCCCGTTCGACCAGTCGCCATCAGGGGCTCTCCACGTTCGAAGTGGTCTCGCTCCTGCCGGTGATCATCGGTGACGATGTCGAGGCGTGCGCCGACCTCCTGCGACCCACTCTGGCCCTCTATATCGGTGGGATGGGCGCGCGAGACTCCAACTTCCACTTCGACGTGGTCGCTCGTCTTGGCTACGAGTCAGAATGCGCCACGATCCAGGCGCTCTACCTCGCGGGCGCCCGGGACGAGGCGATTCGAGCGGTGCCCACCGCGCTGGTGGAGGACGTGGCCCTCATCGGGCCGCGCGAGAAGATCGCGAGCGAGGTTCCGCGCTGGAAGGAGACCGTGATCACCACCGCTCTGGTGACGGGTCCCTCCTCGCAGTACGGGGCGATCCTGGAGTTGCTGTCCTGACACTCGAGGCGGTCTCCGGGGCGTGCTCTCGAGGGGTCGTGATCGTGGGGCGAACGCGGGCGTGGGGTCATTACGGTGGTAACCGTGGTCGAAGGTGGCGTCGGCACCACGGGCGGCCGATGGACGACAATTGGACGACCGATGGACGAAAGAGACGAAGGAGGCGTGGTGAGAATAGGAATCGTCGGGGCTGGCAATATCGGGGGCAATCTGACGCGCCGCCTCACGCACCTGGGCCACGAGGTGCGCGTGGCGAACTCGCGCGGACCCGCGACGATCGAGGACCTGACGAGTCAGACGGGCGCGCTCGGCGTCGACGTGGTGGATGTCGCTCAAGGGGCGCAACTCGTCATCATCGCAGTGCCGGAGAGGAACGTCCCCCAGCTCCCCGCCGACCTCTTGGCGGGCGCGGCACCCGGGGTGGTGGTTCTCGACACCGGGAACTACTATCCCCAGCAGCGCGACGGCCGCATCGCCGAGATTGAAGAGGGAATGACGGAGAGCCGCTGGGTGGCAGAGCAGATCGGTCATCGCGTGATCAAGGCGTTCAATGGCATCTACGCGGCGAACATCCTCGAAAAGCCGCGCCCCGAAGGTGACCCCGAGCGCATCGCCCTTCCCGTCGCCGGCGACGACCCGCGCGAGAAGAACCTGGTCATGGAGATCGTCAACGAGTTGGGATTCGATCCGGTGGACGCCGGGTCGATCGACGACTCGTGGCGCCAACAGCCCGGCACCCCGGTGTACGGGGCCACAACTGACGCCAATGGGGTTCGCCTGGCGTTGGCGTCCGCGCACCACGTGCGCGGTCCCGAATGGCGCGCGTGAGACGGATGTGCCGCGCTGTCGCGATCGGCGGGTGATCAGGCGTTGCGCTTAGGCATCGGTGCCGGACGCCTCGATGGTTTCGTCGAGGTCGTGGAACCTCTCGAGCCCGTCACTCCAGAAACTCTCTAAGAAGGCGCGCAACTTGACGATCTCACCGCGATTCACGCGGTAGAGCCGTCGCGTGCCGTCGCGACGTTCGTGGAGGATGCCGCTACCCTTGAGCACACTCAGATGCTGGGAGATTGCCGAGCGAGTGACGTCGGGGAAGTAGTCGGCGATCTCGGCGGCGGCGAGTTCGCGCGCCCACGTCAGACGGATGATGTCGCGCCGCTTGGACTCGGCGATCGCACGCAGCAGTGCGTCCATGCACATATGTTAGCAGAGTCTTACGTAACTATCTTCTTACGTAAGTTACTTCTTACCCTTGTCTCGGACACTGGCAAGACGAACGGGCCGTTCGCGGCGTTAGTGGCTCGTGACGCGTGCCGCGAGCAGGGCGAGGGCGAGCAGCGGTCCCGCGCGACAAAGCGTCCTCAGTGCGCTCTCCAGTGGCGCCAGCACCGTGTCGACCGTGACCTCCTCCTCGGATCCGTCACGAAGTCGCGCCACCCCTTCGAGCGACGCGGTCCGGCGTCGAAGGTGGCGCGCGGGTGTGGAGAGTTGCTGCTGGGCGAGGGTCACCATGGCGCCGAAGCCGGCGGCCAGGACGGCGGCGACACCGAGGCGGTCGTGCTGGGCGAAGTAGGCCGTCAGGATGGGGAATCCTCCCCATGCCGTGGCGACGACGACGCGGTTGTGCAGGCGTCCGGCGAAGAGCTCGAGGTTGTAGCCGACGGCCACGACGGCACCGACGACGATGAACGCACCCATCCACGGTCCGACGAGGAACACGCCGAGGACGCCCAGAGCGATGGCGCCACCCAGCCCCGTCGCGGCCCCGGCGAGCAACGCCCACCGGGGCAGCGTGGTGCCGAGGGGCCGTCCGTGGAGCTCGTCGAGGCAGTGCGCGCCGACGCCGACGGCCAAGAAGAAGGCGATGAGGCTGGCCACGAGCCGCCACAGGAGTAGCGGACCACTCAGGCACGCCCCGATGGTGACCAGGGACAGGTGCAACAGGGTGTAGGGAGGGTGCAGGACGCTCCACCAGTCACGCCACGCGCCGGGGGCGAGGAACCTCGGTCGGGCGTAGAAGGCGGGGGCCGCGGAAGCGGGTGAAGGGTGGGACTCGGGCACCACTAGCCCCGTCGGTAGCCCGAGATGACGACACCGCCGCCGAGACTCATCGCGCGGACCTCGACGTGCTCGACGCCGGCGCGGCCCCACGCGGCGCGGATCCACTCCAGGTTGAATCGACGGTAGTGACGTGAGATGGAGGGGCCGAGGAAGCGACCCACGGTCCACCACCCCCTTCCTCCGAGGAGGTAGCCCGCGAGAGGGAGGACGGCCCGGGTGTACGTCCACCAGGCCATCCACCACACGCGCCGCGAAGGGACCGCGAACTCGACCGAGGAGATGGCACCGCCGGGTCGCAGCACGCGAGCGAGTTCGCGCAACGTGGCGGCGGGGTCCTCGACGTAGCGAAGCAGATAGGTGAACGTGACGGCGTCGAAGGTGGCGTCGGCGAAGGGCAACTGCTCGGCGCGTGCGCGTACCAGGTGCACGCGCGCGCTGCGCGCGCCGCCAGTGAATCTCCGGCGAGCGCGCCTCAGCATCGGTTCACTGAGATCGACACCGACGACGTGCGCGTCGGTCCTCGTGGTGAGCCTGGAGATGACGGCGCCGGTGCCGCACGCGACGTCCAGGACCAGCCGGGGCTCCACGCCGCCCACGCGGTGCACCATGGCCGAGCGCCAGCGGGGGTCTTGACCGAACGAGAGGAGCGTCGCCATCGCGTCGTAGCGCGGCGCCAGGGGGGCGAAGAGCGCCTGGGAGAACCCGTTGGCATCCTCGCGGCTCCTTCGTAGCCGTCGACCGAGCGCCTTCATCGACGGACGTCTCGTGCTCTCACTACGGCGAGTCCCACGGCCCCCCTCGTCGTCAGGTGCGGCGTCGTCACGACCTGTCGCGATCGCCCACCCGCGGTACTGCACGGTCTAGCGGGAGCGAGGCGTGACGTGACCGGACCGATGGTCCTCGGCGCCGCCGAGGCAGTGGCGTGGTGGCGCGGGCGTCACGCGCCCTCGGCCCTTCCATGGTCAAAGGTCACGGATTTATGAAGTGACTCAAGTCATGGGTCTCGACGGCCCTGAGGGCACCAAGATGGTGCGCAGGGAATCGATCATGATTCGCCCGTGAGCGGCTGAGGAGGGAAGTTGTTGACGAGCCCGGAGGTGTCCGATCGCACCCACATCCTGGGACTCGCCCTCACGGCGGCCCTCGACCCGGTCGTCGCTGCCAGGGCCCGCCGTGACGACACGGGTCGGATACGCGACTTCGACTACGTGGAGGTGAGCGAGTCCGCGTGTCAATTCCTCGGCCGGGACCGCCGCGAACTGCTCGCCACCAGCGTACGTGGCGCGTGGTCGCCCGAGGTGGCTGACGAGTTGATCGGTTTCCTGGCCGGAGTGGTCGACGCGCAGTCGACCAAGGAAATGCACGACGTGGCCCTCGTGACGTCGCGCGTCGAGACCACGGGGCGTTTCAGTATTCGCGCCTCCGCCTGTGGGGAGCTCGTCGCCTACACCTACAACGACTCGCGTGAGGCGCGAGAGCTCGTCGAGAGCTATCGACTGCTCCTAGCGAACTCCTCTGACGTCATCTTGCGCACCGACGCACTGGGGCGCATCGAGTGGGTCTTCGACACGGTCACGTCGGTCCTCGGCTACGACGCGGAGGAACTGCGCGGGACCCTCCTCGCCGACCTCACGTTGCCCGAGGACGAGGCGACGCGCGCCGTCGTGCGAGACCAACTTGATAGCGGGGACAGCGCTCGCTTCCGACTGCGCCTCAAGGGGAAGGACGGAGTCGTGCACCACTTCGGTGTCCTCGCGCACCGTCAGGCGACCACCGGCGCTGCGTCCGGTTTCATCGCCGGGTTGCACCTGATCGACCACGAGGTGGCCGCGACCGCGGCGGCCGACCTCGCCGACGAGCGGTACCGGCTCATGGCCGAGCACGGCAGCGACGTCATCGCCCTGGAACGTCGCGGCGTCATCGAATGGGTCTCACCGTTCGTCGAACGGCTACTGGACCTGCGGGTCGACGACGTGATCGGTCGCTCCTTGGCCGAACTGGTCCACCCCGACGACCGAACCTCGCTGCAGACGTTCTACCGCGCGCCCGACGCGACGCCGCCGTCGACGTTGACGCTGCGCATGCTGATGAGTGACTCCACGTACCGGTGGGTGTCGATGCGCTCGCGCGAGGTGGTGGACCACGCGACCCAGGAGCGAGTGCGGGTCACCTCGTGGCGCGACGCCCACGACGACGTCGCGAGTCAGCGGGCCCTGGTCCAGTCCGAGAGTCGCTTCCGGATGCTCGCCGAGAGCGTCGACGACGTGGTGTTCGCCTGCGCGGCCTCGGGGGAGATCGAGTGGGCCTCGCCCTCATTGCTGGCGCTACTGGGCCGGCGCCCCGACGAGGTCGTCGGGCGTCGACTCGCCGAGTTGGTCTACGTGGAGGACCGTGAGCGTGCGGGCTTCGCCGACGAATCGCCCGCGAGGGTGGCCACGGCCGACGCGATCGAGGTCCGCTATCTCACCTCCACGGGCAACCTGCGTTGGATGCTCCAGCGCACGCGTCAGGTGAGGGGACTCAGTGGCGAGGGGGATACCTTGATCACGGCCCTTCACGACATCGACGAGCGCGTGCGCCAGCGCCAACGCATCGAGGAGACCGAGGAGACCTACCGCTTGCTCGCAGAGAACGTATCGGACGTCGTCTATCGAGTGAACCTCGAGGGCGACCTCATCTGGGTGTCGCCGTCGGCGAACGCGCAATTGGGATGGTGGCCCCAGGACCTGATCGGTCACAGCGTCCTCGACCTGATCTTCGTCGAGGACCACGCCCGGGTCCTCGCGTGGCGTCGACTCCTGCACCTGGGTGAGACCCTGGAAGAGTTGATGATTCGCGTACGCCATTCCTCGGGCGACTTCGTATGGATGAAGGTCCACGCCCAACCCACCCGCGGCGAGGGGGGGCGCATCAATGGCGTGGCCGTGGCGCTGAGGAACTGCGAGGCGGAAGTGGTCATCGCTCGCGCGCTTCGCACGATCTCCGCTGGAACCCGCGTCCTGATGAGGGTGAGCACCACCACGGACCTCCTGAGCCAGATGTGCCAAGTGGCGGTGCACGAGGGTGGTTACCTCTTCGCCTGGTACGGCAAGAGGATGGACGACGAGCGCTCGACGGTCCAGGTGCACGCCACCAGCGTGGGTCACGAGTCCTATCTCGAGGGGATCGAGGTGCACTGGGCGGACGACCGCCTCGGTTCGGGACCCGCCGGACGAGCGATACGTTCCGGTCAGATCTGCACCGTGAGCGACATCGACGGCGACCCCTCCTTCGCGCCCTGGTCCGAGGCCGCGCGCCGTCACGGTTTCCGGTCGGCGGCCGCGATCCCCGTCGTGGTCGACGGCCGCGTGGACGGGAGCTGGCAGGTGTACGCCATGGAGCCGCGCGCCTTCAACTCCGAGGTCCTGACGGTCCTCGAGGACCTCGCCCTCGAAATCGGTTTCGGCCTGAGCCGCTTGGGCGAGGGCGCGCGTTGAGGGGACCCTGACGGGTGCTGGTCCTCGGGTCGTGCACGACGGTCGTCGTGCGCACTAGTGGGCCGGAACGAGATCCTCGATGGTGGCCACGATGTCCTGCATCGAAGAGCCGGGACCGAAGGTGGCGGCGACCCCCGCGCTGTGCAGTGCCGCCACGTCCTCCTGGGGGATGATCCCTCCGACGACCACGGGGACGTCGCAACCCGAGGTCCGTAGCGCCGCGATCACGAGGGGTACCAGCGTGAGGTGCGCGCCCGAGAGGATCGAGAGCCCCACCACGTCCACGTCCTCGTCGATGGCGGTACGCGCGACCGCCTCGGGCGTCTGGAAGAGTCCGGTGTAGACGACCTCCATGCCGGCGTCGCGTAGGAGTCGGGCGATCACGTTGACCCCGCGATCGTGCCCGTCGAGGCCGACCTTGGCGATGAGGACGCGCGTGGTCATCGCGGCGCGACGCGGTAGCGACCGAACACGTCGGCCAGGGCATCCATGATCTCACCGACGCTGGCGCGCGCGCGTGACGCCGCCATCAGGGCCGTCATGAGATTGACCTCGGAGTCGCGCGCGTCGGCGCGCAACTCGTCGAGGGCGCGGGTGACCGCCGTGGCGTCGCGGGCGAGGCGCACTTCGGCCAGGCGGGCCCGTTGGCGCGCCTCGGTGTCGGGGGCCACCTGGTTCGTCGGGGCGGGCGCGGAAGTGGCGTCGACGAAGGCGTTGACGCCCACCACGAGGCGTTCACCACGTTGGACGGCGCGTTCGTGCGCGTAGGCGGCCTCGGTGATGTGCTCGTCGAACCATCCTTGGTCGATGGCCGTGAGGCAGCCTTCGAGCAGGGACCCCCGACCGAGTTCGAGGAGTTCCTCGAGCAGCGCGCCGACCTCACGCTCCAGTTGATCGGTGAGCTCCTCCACGAACCAACTACCGCCGAGTGGATCGGCCACCTGGGTCACGTTGGTCTCGTAGGCGATGACCTGTTGAGTGCGCAGGGCGATCCGGGCCGCGTCCGACGACGGCAGCGACCAGGCTTCGTCGAAGGAATTGGTGTGCAGCGACTGCGCTCCACCTAAGACCGCGGCGAGTGCCTCGATGGCGGTGCGGGCGTGGTTGTTGTCGGGCTGCTGGGCCGTCAGCGAGACGCCGGCCGTTTGGGCGTGGAAGCGTAGCTGCCAGGACCTCTCGTCGAGGGCGCCGTAGTAGTCGCGCATCCACCTGGCCCAGAGGCGCCGAGCGCAACGGTACTTGGCCACCTCCTCGAAGAAGTCGATATGGGCGTTGAAGAAGAACGACAGCTTCGGCGCGAAGCTGTCGACGGCGAGTCCCGCGCGCCGTGACAGTTCGACGTAGGCGAAGGCGTTGGCCAGGGTGAAGGCGACCTCCTGGGCCGCCGTGGAGCCCGCCTCGCGGATGTGGTAACCCGAGACGGACAGGGGGTGCCAGCGCGGCATCTCTCGCGTCGCGAACACGACGGTGTCGCGGACCAGGCGTAGCGAGGGGCGCGGGGGGAAGACGTACTCGTGCTGGGCCTGGTACTCCTTCAAGATGTCGTTCTGGAGGGTGCCCCCGAGTCGCGCCCGTTCGACGCCCTGGTCCTCGGCGCTGGCGACGAACATCGCGAAGATCGCGGCCGCGGGTGCGTTGATCGTCATGGACGTCGTGATCGCGGCCAAGTCGATGCCGGCGTAGAGGTCGGCCACGTCCTCGATCGTGTCGATGGCCACGCCGCAGCGCCCGACCTCGCCGCGAGCCCGCTCGTCGTCGGTGTCGATGCCGAGCAGGGTCGGCATGTCGTAGGCCGTGGATATCCCCGTACCACCCGCGTCGATGATCTGATGGAACCTCTCGTTGGTCTCGGGGGCGGTGCCGAAGCCCGCGAACATCCGCATGGTCCACAACTTCGACCGGTACATCGCTGGATGGATACCGCGGGTGTAGGGGTAGACCCCGGGGAACTCCCCGTCGCCGGGTCCGTAGACGGGCGCGAGAGGCGTGCCCGATTGCGTCGTCGCGCGGCTGTGGGCCGCGCTGGTGTGCTCGTACGCCTCTTGCCACTCGAGTCGACTGCTGCGACGGTCCACGTTGACCTCCCCACGAACTCCTTGGGGCCATCAGGCCCTCACGTCATTCTTACTCTGGTTTCGGCACCGACGCCCAACGGGGGAGGCTCCTCAGGTGCCGACGGGCATCAGGTGGGTCGCGGTGTTGGTGGCGTTGACGATCTCGTCGAGGTTCGAGGTCAGCGACTCCGGCGCTCGCTCGCCGGTGAGGTCGCTCAGGGCGTGACGATACGCCTCGCGCGGCGTCGCGAAGTGAGATAACGTCACGGCCTTATCGAGGTCGTTGAGGGCGTCCACCAGGGTGGCGCGCAGCGAGGTGAGCGCGGGGGTGGCGGCGACGCGCTCACCACGCTCCGCTGAGAAGCGCAGCGCGTGCGTGGCTCGCAGGATGCGCAACCCGCTCACCAGCAGGCCGCGTTGGACCTGGGGGTCGGCCCGGGTGGCGGCGGGCTCCTCGAGCGATCGCGCCACGGCGGCTTCGGCCGCGGCGAATCGGAAGTGGGCCACCCGCGAGCTCGCGGAGATGGCCGACACGTCGTCGGTCTCGCCGAAGCAGAACCGCAGTACCTCGTCAAGGTAGCGCGCCAGCGCGTTGAAGAGTGACACCTCGCTCTGGCGCACGTCGTGCGCGGGAGACGACGGCCACAACACGTACGTGGCGGCGGAGATGACCGCACCCAGCACGACGTCGATGAGCCGGTCGAGCGCGGTTCCCACGGAATTGGTGGAACTCACCGACAGCAGGATGAGCACGAGCGAGGTGACCAGTCCAATGGCGACCGAGAAGCTCGCCGGCCACGCGCTGTAGGCCAGGGTGGCGACGACGCCGATGAGCACCGCGCTGAGGGCGTAGGAGGGGTGCAGTTCGCTCACCACTATCGCGGCCAGCGAGGCGCCCAGGGCCGTGCCCACCACGCGCCCCACTCCGCGACGAAGCAGCGTGCTGTAGTCGGGTTTGAGGATCACGGCCACGGCGAAGGCGACCCAGTACCCGCGTGGGAGGTCCAAGAGATGGGCGAGGCCGGTGGCCACGAGCACCGCGACGACGAGGCGCACCGCGTGTCGAAGCGCTACCGATTCTCTCGTCAGATTGTCGCGCACCAGGGCGAGATTCTCGCGCAAGTGGGGTCGAGCGAGACCTCCCCAGCGCACGTCGAGTCGCCAGACGCCGCGTGGTGCGTCCAAGGACTCACGAGCAACGAGGTTGCCCATCGAGCGCAGTTGCCCCCCCAGAGCCTCGAGGTGCGCGAGGACTTGGGACATGATGGCGTCGACGTCACGTGACAAGTCGCCCGCGGCGAGTCGGGCTCGCAGGTCGTCGATGAGTTGACGCAGTCGCCGCTCGCTCTCACGCCACGCCACGGGTTCATCGGGCCGCCGCACCGCCACCGCGAGTCGGGTCGCGCCCTCAGCCACGGCACCGAGGGCGTCGTGGATCTCGGGGAGCAGGGTGGGGTCGATCTCGGCGAGGCGCGTGCGCAGACCCGCCAGAGTCGTGAAGTCGAGGCGCGACCGGCGCACCTGGTCGATGATGCTGCGCAGGTCGCGGTCGTCACTGCGACCGAAGAGGGAGAGGGGCGAGAGCACGCGCTGGGCCGCGTCGATACTGACGAGCACGCTCATCGCTGATTCCTCGGCCGGGGTCGTGGCGTAGGCGGAGAGGGCGTTGAGGGCGTCGGCGACCATGGCGCGCTGGTAGCGCAACGTCGGCGGGAGGCGCAGCACCAACAGCGCCGCCACCTCGATCATCGATCCGAGGGTGACCAGCAGTCCCAGGTTCAGTGCGGTGGGCAGCGAGCCCGAGAACCGGCCCAGCACGACGTAGGCGACGATCGCCTGGGAGCCGAGGACGGCCTGCGTCTGGCCGAAGAGGACGGCCATGCCGGCCACGAAGCACAGGGGCACGAGCAGTAGCGTGTGCAGCCAGGGCGTCGATGCGCTCAGGGTGCCCAGGACCACCGACACCCCCAGCGCCGCGGCGTCAAGAAGGGCGAGGCGCAGGGGCAATTTGGGCGCCGCCACCAGTGAGACGATGGCGAGCAGGTTCGCGCCCACCGCCATGGTGATCGCGGCCCGCGGGTCGCCCGCGGCCAGACCGGTGGCGAAGACAGCCACCACCGGGACGGCGGTGATCAGCCCGCGTATCGGCGCGATCGAGTGCAGATTGACGTCGAAGGCTTCGCGAAGCGCCCTCCCGGCGCCACTACGGAGGCCGCGTGCTGGCACGTCGTCGCCGGTCTCAGGTCTTCTGAAGTGGACCCGACGCCAGGGGGTCGACGATCTCGAGGGCGAGCAGAGGGGCGGAGGCCTTCGAGATGCACTCCTGGTACTCGAAGTCTGGTTGCGAGTCCGCCACGATGCCGCCACCGGCCTGCACCGTGGCCGTGGCGTCGCGCAGCGCGACCGTGCGAATGGTGATGGCGAAATCCGCGTCCCCGCGCAACGAGAAGTAGCCCAGGGCGCCGCCGTAGGGCCCACGCCGCACGGGCTCGAACTCATCGATGATCTGCATCGCGCGCACCTTGGGCGCGCCACTGAGCGTTCCCGCGGGGAAGAGAGCGTCGAAAGCGTCGAAGGCGTCGAGCCCGTCGCGCAGGCGCCCGCTCACCTGCGAGACGAGGTGCATCAAGTGGCTGAAGCGCTCCACGTGGGCCAGTCGCTGCACCCGGACCGTCCCGGGGACCGAGACGCGGCCCACGTCGTTGCGGCCGAGGTCGACCAGCATGACGTGCTCGGCGATCTCCTTGTCGTCGCCCAGGATCTCGGCCTCGAGTTCGCGGTCGCGCTCCTCGTTCGCGCCGCGGGGCCGCGTACCCGCGATCGGCCGTGTGGTGACCTCGCGGTTCTCGACGCGCACGAGCATCTCGGGCGAGGCGCCCACGATCTGGGAGTCGCCGGTGTCGACGAGGTACATGTAGGGCGAGGGGTTCAGGGCGCGCAGGACCCGATACAGGTTGAGTGGCGTCACGGTGGTGGGGCGCGTGAACTGCTGGGAGGGCACGACTTGGAAGATGTCGCCGGCGAAGATGTACTCGCGTGCGCGCACGACGACGTCGCGGTACTGCTCCAGGGTGAAGTTCGAGAGCCGTGAGGCGATCGCGCGCACGTCGATGCGCGCTCGCTGGGTGGGAGCCGTGGCGACCATGCGCTCGACGTCGGGGTCCGTCTGCGGCGCGGGGGCGAGCAGCGTGGCGACGATCGACTCGAGGTGCGCCGTCGCGACGTCGTAGGCGTCACGGGGTGAGCCGCCCTCCGCCACGGTCGCCAGGACGACGACGGTCGTCGAGTGGCGTAGGTGGTCGCATATCAGGACGCTGCCGGGGAAGGAGAAATCCACGTCGGGCCACGGATGGGGGTCGTCGTCGCGGGGGAGGTCCTCGAGCTGGCGCACGTAGTCGTAGGTGACGAATCCCACGGCACCCCCGAAGAACGACGGGAGGTCCGCCGGGGCGTGGGTTCGGTAGGTGGCGAGGAGCGATCGCAGGGTCGCCATCGCCCCGTCGGCCCGGGGGGCATCGTCGCGCCCCTCGAGGCGCACGTCGTCTCCCAATGAGTGGAGCCGCCACTGGCGGTCGAGCCCGATGAAGGAGTAGCGGCCCGTGTCGTCGCCGAGCGCCGCGCTCTCGAGGAGGCAGAAGGCCCGACCGTCGTCGAAGCGCTGATAGATCGAGACGGGCGTGTCGCGGTCGAGCTGCAGCGTCTCGGTGAGGGCGATGGTGTTGAAGCCCTCGTCGACGAGGGCCTGGAACTCGGTGAAGGTCAGCGCCACCTCCTTAGGTTAGTAACCGCCACCACCTAGGATGCGTGTATGTCGAGGACGCCGCGCCTGCTGGTCATAGATAACTACGACTCCTTCGTCTACAACCTGGTGCAGTACGTCGGTGAGCTCGGGGCCGACGTCGAGGTCGTGCGCAACGACCGGATCACCGCGCGCGAGGTCACGGGCGCGCGATTCGACGGGGTGATGGTGTCGCCGGGTCCAGGGTACCCGCGCACCGCGGGCCATTGCCTCGAGGTCATCCGGCACTGCGGCGACGAGTCGATCCCGATGCTGGGCATCTGTCTCGGCCACCAAGCCCTGGGCGAGGCGTACGGCGCGAGCGTGGTGCCCGCGCCGGAACTGCTGCACGGCCGCTCGAGCGTGGTGCAGCACTCGGGCACCGGCGTGTTCGCCGGACTGCCCGAACCGATGATCGCCGGGCGCTACCACTCATTGGTCGTGGAGGCGTCCACGCTGCCCGCGTGTTTCGAGGTGACCGCGACCAGCGGGGAATTGATCATGGGCATCCGTCACCGGAGTGCTCCGCTCGAGGGGGTCCAATTCCATCCCGAGTCGGTGCTGACCCAACACGGCTATCGACTCCTGGCGAACTGGCTCGAACGCTGCGGGTCCGACGTGGCGGTCGCCCGGGCCGAGACGCTCGTCGAGGTGAGCGAGGCGATCCGCCGCTCATTGCCCGCGCCCGCCCTCACGCGCTAGAAGCTCTCGCCGACCCCGACTCGTCGCTCGCGCACGTCGTCGCCCTCGCATTCGAGCGCGTAGGCCGCCGGTCCTATGAAGGCGGGAAGGGGGGTGTCGGCGACGACGCGCGTGGCCGTCACCCCCTCGTACCAGATTCCGACGTGATCGTCCGTGGCGAAGGCCACCTCGGGAAGCACTCCCTCGCGCATGAGTCGGTGCATGAGGGGGCGACGCTGGGCCTCGGAGTCGTAGTGCACGCCGTTGGCGTAGGGCAAGAGAGCCAGTCCATCGGTGACGGGCGCCAAGTCCGGTCCGAAGGAGTCCGTCGTCCCACCGACGTGCCAGCACAGACTGCCCGCCGAGACTCCGGCAAGGATCACACCGCGCTCCCAGGCCGAGCGCATGGCGAGGTCGACGCCGTGCAGACGCCACAGGGCGAGGAGATTGGCCACCGACCCGCCACCGACCCACACCAGGTCCGACGACCCCAGACGCTCCTCGGGCGCGGCGTTGGGTTGGGGGAAGAGCTTGAGAGTCCTCACCTCGCACCCGGCCGTGGTGAACGCCTCGTAGGCGAGCGCGTAGTACGAGGCGTCGTCGCCCGAGGCCGTCAGGACCAGACAGACGTTCGGCCTGGTCTGTTTCGTCGCGCCGAGGGCGTCGAGCACCATGCGGCCGAGCCGCGCGCTCTGCTGCACCGGTCCGGGCACGAAACCGCCCGACGTGGCGAGGATTCGCGGAGTCGCCACGTCGCCTCAGCGAACCCTGGCCGCGACCGGGGTACGACTTCTCACCGTGGGGACCGGTCGCGGGTCATTCGAACGAGGGGTCCTCGGTACGGGTGCGCTTGAGCTCGTAGAAGCCGGGAGTGCTCGCCACGGCGAGCACTCCGTCGAAGAGCCTGCCCGCCGCCTCCCCCTTGGGCGCGGGCGTCACCACCGGTCCGAAGAACGCCACGTCGCCGACGTGGATGACGGGCGTGCCGACGTCGAAGCCCACCGGATCCATTCCGGCGAAATGGCTCGCCCGAAGCTCCGCGTCGAACTCGTCGCTGGTGGCGGCGTCGATGAGGCTCGAATCCAGGTCCACGTCGTTCAGCGCCTCCCGAGCGACCTTGAGGAGGTCATCGCGCTGAGCACGGACGTGGTAGCGGTCGCCGAAGGCACTGTAGAAGGGTTCGAGGCTCTCGGGGCCTTCACGTTTCTCGAGGGCGATCATCACCCGCACGGGGCCCCACGCCCTCGCCATCAGGTCGGCGTACTCCGCGGGGAGGTCCCTGCCGTCGTTGAGGACCGAGAGGCTCATGGTGTGAAGGTGCACGTCGATGTCACGGACGCGGCGCGTCTCGAGCAACCATCGAGAGGTGATCCAGGCCCAGGGACAGATCGGGTCCACCCAGAGGTCCACGCGCTGCGTCACCGGTGCGTCCTCCTCGTGGCGAAGGCCCCGAGGATATGAGCCACCGCGTTGGTCACGGACACCGCGCAGGGCAGGTCGAGCATCTCGTCGATGCCGTGAGCGTTGGAGTCGGGTCCGAGCACCCCGGTGGCCACGAACTGCACGCCGGGGTAGCGCCGCCCGAGCGACGCGAGGAAGGGAATGGTCCCGCCCTCGGCCGTGAAGGCGGCGCCGCGTCCGAAGGCGACCTGCGAGGCCTCCTCCAGGGCCCGACCCAGCCACGGTGCGATCTCCGGCGTGGACCAGCCGTCGGCGCCGTGGGTGCTCAACGTCACCCGGGCACCCTCGGGCACGTCGCGACCGAGGGCGCGCTCCAGAGCCGCGCACGCGAGTCGACTGTCCACGTTCGGGGGGAGTCGGAACGAGAGCAGCGCCGTCGTACGCGCACGCAGCACGTTGCCCGCGTCCTCGGGGGCGGGGATGCCGCCCATCCCCACGACCGACATCGTCGGACGCCACGTCTGGTTGAGGATCCGATCGGCGACGTCGTCGCCCATGAGCCGCACACCCTCCACGACCGGCAGCGACGCGGTGAGGGACTCGCCGAACTCGCGGGCGACGTCGTTCGCCGCCGCGAGGGCGTGCGGCGGGATCGGGCCGTGCAACTCCTCGAGCAGGATCCTGCCGGTGGCGGCGTCCTCGACGCGGTCGAGTAGCTGTCGCAGGACGCGAAAGGACGAGGGCACGACGCCACTCACCGACCCACTGTGCTGGCCTCGTGTCAGTACTTCGACGGTGATCTCGACGCTCGCGAGACCGCGCAGGGACGTCGTCACCCAGAGACGGTCGTAGGTGAGCGCTCCCGAGTCCAGGCAGACCATCAGCTCGACTCGACCCAGGTGATCCGCTAGGTGGTCGAGATACGCGTCGAGGTCCGGGCTACCACTCTCCTCGCTGGCCTCGATCAGGACGACGAAGCGTGGATGGGGCGAACCCGTGGCCAGGAGCTGCTCGAGGGCCAGCAGGGCCGCGAAGACGGCGTACCCGTCGTCGGCGACCCCGCGCGCGTAGATCCGGTCGCCCCGGCGCACGGGGTCGTAGGGCGCGAGTCCCGCGGACCATTCACCGAGGGGGGGTTGCTTGTCGAGGTGACCGTAGAGCATCACCGTCGCCTCGTCGTCGTTGTTGGGCGCCACGGTGACCATGAGGAGCGGCGTACGCCCCTCGAGACGCACCACGTCGACGCGGAAGTCGCCCAACGCACGCTGGCGCGCCCAGTCGGCCAAGAGTTCGACCGCGGCGTCTAGGCGTCCGTGGGCGGCCCACTGGTCGTCGAAGGCGGGCGAGAGGCATTCGATGGTGGCGTAGGTGTTCAGCGTGTCGAGGGCGTCTCGTTCGAAGTCGGGGAGGGTGAGAGGCACCCCGAGAGATTATCGCCCCGAACGTTCGAGATGCACCGCCTGCCAGCAGTACCACGCCACGTCCGAGCGCACGCCGATCAAGGCGTCACCGCGCAGACGCAGCTCCTTCTCGTCGATCGTCGACTCGAGGCCGTGCACAATGCTCCAGCCGCTGCGTACGCCCAGGTCGCCCACCGGCCACACGTCGCGTCGACCGAGGGTGTGCATGAGGTACATCTGCGTCGTCCACGGGCCGACGCCGTGCACGGCCGTCACCTCGGCGATGATCTCGGCGTCGGACATCCGTCCGTGGCGCGAGAGTCTGATGCGTTCGTCACGGGCGTGCGCCGCGAGGTCCATCATCGCGGCCGCCTTCGTGCGTGAGAGTCCTGCGTCGCGCAGCACCTGCGGCCCGGCGCCCAGCACCGACTCGATGCTGACCTCGCCACCGCACGCGCTGACCACCCGCGCGTGGATGGTGTCCGCCGCGGCGGTGGCGAGCAACTGGAAGGTGATCGAACGGATCAGCGAGGGGAATCGCTGCGCCACCGGTGCGGGTCGACGACCCGGCGGTAAGCCCGCGTGCGACACGATTCCAGCGAACGCGGGGTCGCGTCGCACGATGTCCTGGGCGATCCGTGAACGCAAGTCCATCCGAGAACTATGGCAGAGAGTCCGGAGTCTCGGGGATGACGACACCCTGGGGGACCTTGTTCGCCTCGCGCACCACGGTCGTGAGCAGGGAGTGGATCGCGCGCACGGGAGCCGCGGGGAAGCCGAAACGTCGCCGTACCAGGCAGACGCGTCGCTGAGCGATCTTGTCGATGGGCACGGCGCGGAAGTTCTCGCGCAGATGCGACGAGAGCATGGTGGAGGGCAGAATCGAGGGACCGTGTCCGTCGAAGGTCATCGACGCGATGGTGCGCAATCCGTCGAGCTCGATCAGGGGGCGGAGCTCGATCCCCTGGGCGTGCGACGCCTCATCGATCTCGCGGCGGATGGGGGTCCCGGGGAAGGGGAGGAGTATCTCGTAGGGCTCGAGGTCGGCGAAAGTCACCGAGGGATACTCGGCGAGCGGATGGGTCTTCTCGGCGATCAGCACCAGGTCCTCGCTGTAGAGGTCGACGGAGGAGAGCTCCGGAGCGCCCACGGGCCACGCGAGCACCGCGATGTCGAGCACGCCCGAGACCAACTGGGGTTCGATGACCGAGTTCGTACCCTCGGTGATGCGAAGCGAGATATGGGGAAAGGCCTCGCGCTGGGCCTTGAGCAGCAGCGGGACGATCCAGCGACCCGCCGTCCCGATCATGCCCAGTGAGACGCGCCCGCGGATGTCCGCGGTCAACTCCGAGACGTCAGCGGCGATGGCGCTCACCTCGCCCAGGATGCGTCGGGCTCGCTCGACGACCACCGTGCCCGACTCGGTGAGTGCGCCCGACGCGCGATCGATCAATTCCGAGCCCAACTCCGACTCGAGGCGGGCGATACGGTTCGAGATGTTGGACTGGACCGTTCCCAGTGCCTCGGCGGCACTGGAGAAGGTGCCATGTTCGGCGATCCCCACGAGGGCTTCGAGCTGTCGTATCTCCATGTATCAAGTATACAGATGAGAGGTATCCAATGTATGCGCTTGATTGATAGACACCGGACCGGCATACTGGTATCAGCCTGCTTCACCCAACCCCCCAGGGTGAAGCCAAGGTTTTGCAAAAGGGCCATCCACCCCCCCGGATGGCCCTTTTGTGCTGTCTGGGTGATTCTACGCCAGCGTGGGCTTGTTATCGTGGCGGCCATGGAGTCGAGGCGTTCGTGGCGGATACGCCTGGCGGTCCGGGCGGTGCGCCTGGTGAACGCGACATCACGACGGCTCGGCCGGGGGTCGGGGACCGTCATGGGCGGTCGGGCGGGTCTCCTGATCGCACCGCGGATCCTCGAGGATGTCTCGCGAGGTCGCGACATCATCCTGGTCACCGGGACCAACGGCAAGACCACCACGTCAGCCATGTTGCGTGCGGGCTGGGGTGGCGAGGTGGCGGGCAACGACACGGGCGCCAACATGATCCAGGGGCACGTGGCCGCCTTGTGCGCCTCGAACGCGTCACGCGCCGTGCTCGAGACCGACGAGTCCTGGATGGCCGTGGTGATCTCCTCGTTGCGACCTCGAGTCGTCGTCTTGTTGAACCTGTCGCGCGACCAGCTCGACCGGGCCAACGAGGTGCGTCGGATCGCGCTGGGCTGGCGAGAGTGTCTTGCCCCCGAGACCTATGGCGGCGTCGTCGTCGCCAACGCCGGGGACCCTCTGGTCGTGTTCGCCGCCCAGGAGGCGCGCCACGTCCGGTGGGTGGACGTCCCCTCGTCGTGGCGTGACGACGCCGCGTCGTGCCCTCACTGCACGCGGGCCATCACCTTCGGCGACGGGGGTTGGTCGTGTGAGTGCGGATTCGCCAAGCCCCGCGTCTTCAGTGCGTCGGTGGGCGCGACGTTGGAGATCGGGGGCGAGTCCTTCGAGTGGGGGCTGGCCCTGCCGGGGTCATTCAATGAGGTCAACGCGGCCCTCGCCCTCACCGCCCTCGCCGAGTGCGGCGTCGAAGTGGCGACGGCCCTGACGCGCCTGCGCACCATGACCACGGTCCAGGGGCGCTACGGACTTCGCCGTTTTGGAGGGCGCACCCTGCGCCTGCTGCTGGCGAAGAACCCCGCCGGGACGGCGGCACTCCTGGCATCCCTCGACCCCGAGGACGAGGTGTGGATCGCGATCAACGCCCAATTGGCCGACGGTCGTGATCCCTCGTGGCTCTACGACGTCGATTTCGACAATCTGAAGGGTCACCGGGTGACCTGCCTGGGTGAGCGGCGACTGGACCTCGCCACCCGACTGACCTACGCGGGCATCGACTGCGCCGTGGTCGACGAGCCCGAGTCCCTTCAAGGGGAGGGGAGTGTCACGGTGGTGGCCAACTACACGGCCTTTCGTGAGTGGATGGGGAGGTCGACCCCGTGCTGAGGGTCGCGGTGATCCTGCCCGACCTGCTCGGAACCTACGGTGACGGGGGTAACGCCACGGTGCTGGCAGCTCGTGCGCGGGCCCGCGGCATCGAGGTCGAGGTGGTTCCTCTCGCGATCGGCGCCGTGATCGCGCCCGCGGACCTCTACCTCCTGGGCGGTGGTGAGGATGGCCCGCAACGCCTGGCCCGCGACCTGCTGGTCGAGGGAGGCTTCGTCGAGCGGGTCCGCGATGGGGCCCACGTGTTCGCCGTCTGTGCGGGACTGCAGATCCTCGGCACCACGTTCAGCATCGAGGGTGATGCCTCCTATCCGGGCCTCGGTCTGGTCGAGGCGACGACCACCCGTGCTCGCGCGCGGGCAGTGGGCGACATGGCCACAATGGTCTCGGGGCACATGATGGTGGGCTTCGAGAACCACGGTGGGTTCACCTCGCTGGGCACCGGCGTGGAGCCCTTCGGACAGGTGCTCGTGGGGCGAGGAAACGACGGTCACGTCGACGGCTACCGGGCCGGACGCATCTGGGCCACGTACGCGCACGGTCCGGTGCTGGCCCAGAACCCGTGGCTGGCCGACCAGTTGCTCAGTGAGGTCACCGGCGAGTCCTTGGCGCCGTGGGCCAGCGTCGCCGACCGCCTCTACCTCGAGCGCTGCGAACGGGTCAGTACTCGTCGCTCGGCCGGCGACCGTACTGCGGGTCGCCACTGACGTTGCGGCCGAGTTCGGCCACGGCCTCCTCGATGCGCGCGCCGAACCTGCGGATGTTCTCCGATGGTTCCGCACGTAGCGGCTCGCCGAAGGTGACCACCACGTGGTGGCGGCGCTCGGAGGGACTCTGGGTGTACTGAGGGGCCTTGGCGTACTTGGGTCCGCGCAGGTAGCCGGCCTCGTGAATGTAGGTGGGGATCACGTACGCCTTGGACCGCTCGGCGAGGTACGCCGCGCCGCCCTTGAACTCCTGTAGGTTGCCGTCGGGACTGCGACCGCCCTCGGGATAGAGCAGGAGGTTCCAGTGGTCCTCGACCAACTCAAGGGCGAGCTGGGAGCTTCGCCGGTTGATCCTGTGGCGATCGATGGGGATCGCGTTGAAGACGAGGACGGTGCGAAAGGCCTTCATGGTCGTCATGAAGAAGTTGTCCATGGCGGCGGCGACGATCGTGCGCTGGCGCACCTTCGGCGGTAGTGCGCTCAGGAGGAGGGGGGTGTCGAGGTGACTGTTGTGATTGGCCACGAAGATCAGCGGTGCGCGGGCCTCGACGTGCTCAAGTCCGACGACGCTCAAGGTCGACATCCGCAGGATCAGCGGTGTGATGTAGTACTTCCAGTAGAGGTTGCGGACGAATCGTGCGACGTAACCCCGCCCCCACTTGGTGGGAAAGTCCAAGCCCAACTGCGCCACGGATTATCTCCGATTCGTCTTCTTGGGGGTGTATCGCTTCGAGGCCGCGGGGGTCCGGTTCGGCCCCGAGGAGGCGGAAGACGCCGGAGACTTGCTGGCGCGGGCCTTGGAACCTCGATTGGCTCGTCGTTCCTGCGCTCGCTCGCGCGCTCGGATGTTCGCCCCGCGGAAGGTGGCGTCACCGTACTTGCCCAGGCGAAAGGCGCGTACGGCGAGCCACGCGGCCAAAGCCATGTAGAAGAGGCCCGCGGAGCCCGTGACGAAGGCCAGGAGCAGCGACCCGACGATGACCCCCGCACGCTTGCGGAAGTAGCTGAACGCGGCGATCGCCAGTCCCACGACGAGGAAGATGAGGAATTGCAGCACCCAATACGACGGGTGCGTCAATTCGGCCTTGGTGCACACGGACTTGACCATGCTGTAGCCGGTCGGACACGTGTGGTCCTTGAGGGTCTTGGTCGTGACGTGGATCGTGGTGTTCTTAATGAGGTGTGGGATGAAGAGGAGTGCGAGGACGAGCGCCACCCCCGCGCCTCCGAAGGCGAACTTTCGTTCCGTATTGTCGAGGCCGAGAACCAGCTGACGCGTGGTCGACGACACCTGGGCACCGCGGGCGAAGCGTGAACGTTTTGTTTCGGTGGGCAGGGCGTCGTTGTCAGGCACGAAGCCAAGGCTACAACTCGGTGCAAAACCAGCGTCGGCCGAAGAGGGTAGACTAGACATCTCGGGCGCTTAGCTCAGTTGGTTAGAGCGCAGCCTTCACACGGCTGAGGTCGAGGGTTCGAGTCCCCCAGCGCCCACTCCGGAACAGAATAAGAACCGGGCCTGATGACACAGGCCGCTGTTACGATTTGAATTATGAAGTTCACTGTCGCAGTCACCCACGAAGAGCCTTGGTATGTCGCCAGGTGCCTTGACGTCGACGTAGTAAGTCAAGGTGAGACTGTTGATGAGGCTGTCGCGAATCTCGAAGAAGCGCTGGGCTTGTACTTCGAAGGGGAGGACCTCCCCGACTCGATAGAGCCACCGATCATCACCACTGTATTGATTCCTGCGTGAGCCCCGCGCTATCCGTTGTTTCCGGTCAAGAGACCGTCACTGCGCTCAAGAAGATTGGCTTTGCAGAGATCGGACAGCGAGGTAGTCATGTGAAACTCCGCAATCAAGGGGGCAGAACTGTGATTGTCCCGATTCACCGGGAACTTGCCCGGGGGACGCTTGCGGCAATTCTTCGACAGTCTGACGTTGCTGTGAGCGAATTCATCGACTTGCTGTAGACCGCATCCACTCTTCAAGGAAGCTCGACTTTCGTGCGAGCACAGAAACCGATCGGTTCTTATTGTGGGACTCAAGGTCCACTCCGAATCGACGGTTTGATGGTTGGTAACCCTGATCGCTGCCGCCCGCACGGTCGGCTAGCGAGGAAGTCACAGCGACCCGAAACCACCGCGGGCAATGAAGCCATCCAGACTCCTTCTTCGACTGACGAGCGGGGCGGTTACGAATGTTGACTTCTCAGATGCGCAACTACTGCTCGAGGCACTTGGCTTCGAAGAAGTGAGAGTAACTGGCAGCCATCACCTGTACGCGCGACTCGATATTCCCGAACAGTTGAACCTGCAAGATCGGCGAGGTCAGGCGTAGCCCTATCAACTTCGCCAACTCATTTCTCTGGTGAAGCGGTATGACTTGACAATCGAGGAGAGCGAGTGATGCTTCTGGTCTATCCGATTAACGTGTTTTGGAGCAGTGAAGATGAAGCGTGGGTGGCCGACGTCCCCGGCCTACCGTATTGCTCGGCGCTAGGCGACACACCGCACGACGCCGTGGCCGAAGTCGAGGTTGCAATTGCTGTGTGGCTTGAGGCTGCATCGTCGAGTGGTCGAACGATACCGCCGCCGTCGTCGCGGATGGCCAGGGCGTGAGGGCACGCTGAGCTATTGATCACTTTCGGGTCGGTCGGATTGCTTCAACTGAGTGTGACACGTAGATTCTTGAATCGGTAGTTGCCCGAACTCGGTTCTTATTGTGTGACCCAAGGTCCACTCTGAAGTTTGCCAAGAATCGGGCCGGTCCTGACGTTGTGTTATGGGAGTCACTGAGGACCGCGGGACCTTCCTCGCGGAAGCGCACGAGCCACTGGTGGGCCGTCTGACGTGAGACGCCGGCCATCGCGGCCACAGGCTACGGGCCAGCGGTCGACGAGGAATCGATCCCTAAGTTGTCGTCGGCCGCGAGACGTAGCCTGAGTCATCTAGGGTCTTCTTTCGGCTGATGTTCAGCGATACCACTCCGACTACGAGACTCTTCCTCGCGTCAACAATGTCCCTTAGAACTACAACGAGGCACCGGTATTCTCGCCGAATACGCCGATGACGGCGAACAAATCACCGCACAGAGATTGAGAGTCGACTGGCGAAAGCCGTCACGAGTCGTGTGGCCGCTTCATAATGTGTCCCCCAGGGCCCACTTCGTTCGCACGACGCCGCCCACGACCGCGGTGTGAGCCGGGGGCCAAACCTTCACCAAAACTCGGCGAGCCAGTACCATTAGCGATCTTCGTCGAGGTTCGGTCTTGTTGTGGCGTGACTCAAGGTGAGCAATCTCCTTATGCTGATGTATGCCGCGCCACCCAGGTAGATGAGACCTCCCCTTAGGCGACATTGTTGTGGCTACTACAACTAGCCGGCGAAGGTCGCGAAGGTCCAGAAGTTTCCGTCGGGGTCCTCGACGGTGAAGTCGCGCGAGGGGTAGTCGCTCTGATCCACCAAGGGTTGGACCACGTTCGCGCCAAGCGCCAGGGTGCGTTCCAGCACCGCGTCGGGATCGGGGGTGACGACGTGAAACCAGTTGACCCCGGGACGACAGGGGGTGTCTCGCTCGTCGGTACTGGAGAGGAGGACCCGGCCGCCCTCGGGCCAGTCCATCTGACAGTGGTGTATCGCGCCACTTCGCTCGCCCGGGATGAAGAGGTCTTGTCTGAAGCCCAGGGCCAGTAGCCACTCGCGCAGCCTCGGTGCGTCGTCGCTGACAATGCTGGGCCAGATGTTCGCCTGACGAATCCCGCTGATCTCGATGGCCATCGCTGTACTGCTCCTTCTCGTTGGGCGGCGTCGAAGCGACGAGGTCCGCTCCCCACCGCGGACCCAATTGTGCACCCGGTACTCAACAAAGACAAGCGGTCGCGGTACGCGACCCGCTGGACGCTCTGGCCCTTGGCGCCCATGGCCTGGTCGGGTCCGGGTGGTTCGGGTCGGGAGACCCTGAGTTCGAAAGAGTTGTGACGATGGCGATAGAACCGCGCAGGTGATGTCAGACTCGGGTGATGGTCGTCGTAGCCGTAGCGAGTGCGTGCTACCCCTCGCGACGTCTCGACTCGACCGCTCTCACGTGAGCGCCCCGGTCCTCGAGCGCGACATCGCGCGCGACGCCGTGTTGCGACGTGACCTGAGGGTCGAGGGCGTGGTCGCGGTGGCGAGCCTGGTCCTCTCCCTCAGTCAGTTCCTCACCGGCCGGCTCCCGTCGGCCTTCGATTCGGGCGTCTATTTCGCCGCGTCGTCGGAGTTCGTGAACGGTCATCTGCCCTACCGCGACTTCGCCTTCGTGCAGCCACCGGGTGGCCTGTTGCTCTTGTCCCCCTGGGCGCTCATCGGTCGATGGACCGGTTTGCCATTCGCCTTCACCCTGGCGCGAGGATGCTCCGCCGTGGTGGTGGCGGCGGTCGCGGTACTCATCAGTCGCCTGACGCTCTCCTACGGACACCGGACCTCGCTCGTCGCCGGCGTGACGACGGCGTTGGCCCCGACGGCGGTCTACGAGATGACGTCGGTCAAACTCGAGTCCTACTGCCTACTGCTCAGTCTGCTGGCCACGTGGTGGGTGGTGAGCGCCGACGCACGAGTACCACGGAACCTTCGTCGACGGATGGTGGCCGCGGGGCTCGTGATGGGCTTCGCCGGTGCGGTGAAACTGTGGGCGTTCCTGCCCTTCGTCGCCTTGACCGCGTGCGTAGCGACCTACGGTCCACGTCTCGTCTCACGGTTCGTGCTGTGGGCGGCGGCCGGCTTCGCACTCGCCGTGGGTCCGTTCCTCCTCGTGACTCCGTCGACCTTCTTCGAAGAGGTGGTCGTCGCGCAACTGCGTCGCACCCACAATGCCCTGGGCCAGGTGGGTATGATCGAGCGGCTCAGTCAGATGACGGGTCTTCGTCAGACGCCCTTCGCGTTGAACGGCGTGGGCCTACTGGTGCTCTACGGAGTCGTCGCGGCAACGATCCTCGGAGCGCTCGTCCTAGGGGGACCGCGCGGCCTCGTCGACCGGTTCTTCCTTGGCGCCACTGTGTTGACCCTGGCGGCACTGCTGGGGGCTCGGGAGTTCTACGCGTATTACGCCTATTTCCTCACCCCATTCGCCGTGGGTCTCGTCGTCACGAGCGCGGTACGGCTCTGGCGGTGGTCGTCGCAATGGCGCGTGGCGTCGCTGCGTCTGAGACCACGCGGTCTCGCTGCGGGGAGCACTGCGCTGATCGTTCTGGCGGCCGCGGGGTGTGCGTTCAGCTTCTACAGCGTGCACCGGCTCAGCGAGGTCGTGGCGGGTCCGACGCCGCCCGCGTCGATCGGGCGCTACATCGCCCCGGGTAGCTGTGTCGTCTTCGACGACGCGATTCAGGGCGTCGTGTCGAACCGATTGATCTCGTCCTCACCGTCGTGTCCGGTCGTGGTCGACCCCGGGGGTCTGGCGATGGTCCTGGGCGGTCAGGACCCCTTGCGCTCGATCGCGCTGGCGCGCACGTGGCGTCACGACCTTCTGGGCGCGCGCTACGTGGTCCTGGCCGGACTGACACCCTTGGGGATACCTTGGAGCAGGAGCCTCTACCGGTGGTTCGTGGCCCGCTTCCGCGTCGTCGTGAACCAGATCACCTACGTGATCTATCGTCACGTGTGACCCGGCGTCTAACTGATCGCGTGCTCATCACCGTGGCGCTTCGATGGCCACTCTCGACGCCGACGTCGCGCCAATGGCCGGGCGGCGCGATTCACGCGGTGTGAACCTGAGCTCCGACGAAGCGCGAGAGCACGGCGCCGACCGAGCCCGCGAGGGCTGACGCGCCCTGGTAGGGGAGCAGTGCCGCTCCCGCTCGAGCGTGCAGCTGCGCGCTCAGTGCCGCCGCGTCCAGGGGCTCATGACCTCGCGCCAGGGCGGCTCCGATCATGCCGGCCAACACGTCGCCGGTCCCGGCCGTGGCCAACGCCGGCGTTCCGGCGTTCACGATCCGGAGGCGGCCGTCCTCGGAGCTAATGATCGTGATCGGTCCCTTCAAGAGGACCACGGATCCAGTGCGCGCGGCGAGTGATCGCACGGCCGCGATGCGTTGGAGGGTGATCTCGCCTCCGAGACGTTCGAACTCCTTGATGTGGGGTGTCAAGACACGTGGCGCACGCGTGGCGAGCGTCACCAGTTGGGGAGTCAGCGCGTCGGCGTCGAGGACCGAAGCGACGTCGAGGTCCTTAAGACGGTCCCGCAACCAGGAGGCGGCGTCGGCGCCGAGACCCGGGCCCGCCACGACGCTACGGCTACGCGGGTCGATACCCGCTTCGCGTACTCGCACCACCTCGGGGGGCAGCGCGAGCGACTTGGCGACCTTGCCGAAACTCTCGAGTCGGATCATCGACGCCCCCGCGCACAAGGCGCCCTGACACACGAGGCTGGCCGCGCCGGGCATCAGGGTCGATCCCGCGAGGGCGCTCACCGCGTGGCGCCACTTGTGGTCGTCGTGGTGACCCCGCACGTAGTGCGCGAGGTCGTGGTCGGTGATCAGCGCGCTGTCCAGAGGGGCTTCGATACCGAGGTCGGCGAACCGCAATTCCCCCACGTACTGCGTCGCGGGACCGTCGACGTGAGCGAACTTGAGCGCCCCGAGGGCGAGCGTGACGTCCGCCGCGAGGGGCCGACCCAGGATGCGCCCGGTGTCCGCGTCGACGCCCGACGGGAGGTCGACCGCGAGGACCCGTGTGCCCGGTGTCACGCGCGGCGCGACGTAGTCACGCCGGCACCCGAGCCCGAAGGCCGCGTCGATCACTAGGTCGTGGCGCGAGAATTCGTGAGGTTGCTGGGCCACCGTGACGACGTCGACGAGACTCCCGCGTGCTCGCAGCGTCCTCGCGGCCACCCGTCCGTCGGCCCCGTTGAGTCCCGGACCCACCACGACCGCGATCCGTCGTCCGTAGAGCGTGCCCAACATCTGTCGCGCCTGCGCCGCGACGGCCACGCCGGCTCGGCGCACGAGGGTGTCGACGCCGTGACGCTCGACCGCACGCCGGTCGCAGTCGCGCATCATCTCGACGCTCACGAGGGGGATCATCAGTGGACTCCTTCATCGGCACGCGCCACGACACCGCGCCCGTCATCACTCTTCCCACAAATTAGCCATCGTCCGACCTCGCGGCGATGGACGGGCGAGGGACGATCGTCACGTGTGACCTCGCCTCGCAACCAGAGCGGCTACGTCGGGACGTACTGGGGGACCCCGAAGAGGTCTTCTCACGCGTTTCACAGGCGAGGACGAGCAAACTCTCAGGCTCGACGCACTTTCGTAACCATTTTGACAATCGCTTCTGAGGATTGCTCCGTAGCCTTAGGAGCGAATCGCAGTTACGACGAATCGAGGAAGAGATGAATACACGTACCCACCGCTACGGGAGATTCGGTGCGGTCATCGCGCTGAGCCTCGCGAGCGTGTTCGCGACATCCGCAGTAGCGATGGCCAGCCCCGTCGCACACGCGGGCGTCGAGGCGACGCTGCACGTGCAGGGGACCATCACCGCCGTGACACCCTCCACGGGCACCCCCACGTCGATCACCGTCCAGCCCCTTGACGCTTACGCCCCGTCGGAGAACGTCCTCCTGGGACCCGACACGGTCTACACCCAGGCCGGGGCGCCCTCGAGCGTGTCCGCCCTGAGCGTCGGCGTGCGCGTACAGATCACCCTCACCGGCAGTCCCGCGACGGCGGCGACCGTGAACCTCTTGTCGGCCGCCCCCATCTTCGTCGGCGGAACGGTGAGCGCACTCACCCCTTCGACGGGCACCCCGACGTCGGTGACCATCCAGCCACGCGACCCCCACCGGGCGGTCGTCACCGTCGCCCTCAACGCAGCGACGTTGTACTACCTCGGCGGCACGACCTCGACGGTCGCCTCGCTGGTGGTCGGCTCGCAGGTGGAACTCGAAGCGACCGGCAACCCCGCGACCGCCACGGTCGTCAAGATCGCGCCGCCCCGACCGATCTGGATCGAGGGGACGGTGAGCGCACTCACCCCTTCGACGGGCACCCCGACGTCGGTCACCATCCAACCCTCGGCCCACAACGCGGTGCCGGTCACCATCGCCCTCGCGTCGAGCACCGTCTACCGCCAGGCGGGATCCGTGGTCACGATCGCGGACCTTCTCGTGGGTTCGCGAGTGCTCGTCGAGGCCAGTGGCAATCCGCAGACCGCGACGCTGATCCGCATCGCCAAGCCCCAGCCCGTCTACGTGACGGGCATGGTCACCGCCCTCACCCCTTCGACGGGCACCCCGACGTCGGTGACGGTGCAGCCCGCGGGTAGCTTCACGGCGCCCATCACGGTGAACCTCTCGTCGACGACCGTGTACGACCAGCTGAAGACCACGGTCACCGTCGCCGCGCTCTTGGTGGGCTCGCGCGTGGTGATCACGGCCTCGGGCAGTCCGTTGAGCGCGACGGTGGTACGCATCGCGGCGCCGCTACCCGACGTCACCATCGGCAGCGTGACCGCGGTCACCAACGCCGTCTTGACCGTGCAGCCCCAGGCCGTCGGAGCGACTCCGATCAACTTCACCCTCACCCCAACCACCACCTACTTCAACGGTCGCGAGGTCGCGACGATCACCGAGATCGGCGTGGGTGACATCGTTCGGGTCGAGTCGGCGCCGTCGGCACCGACGACGGCCCTCACCGTGATCGTGCGCGACCTGGCCCTCGTCGGTCGAGTGACCGACGTCACGGGAAACGTGATCACGCTGCGCGGACTCTACGGCCAGACGCTGCTGGTCAACGTGACGCCCACGACAACCTACAGCGTCGGCAAGACGTCAACGACGATCTCCGCGGTGCATCAGGGTGAGTTGATCGTGGCCGTCGGTCCGGCCATGTCGGGTGTCACGAAGTCGGTGACCGCATCACGCGTATGGATCGGCCTGCGCGACGACGACGCCCTGTACCACGCCATCGTCCAACACCGATTCGAGGGACGCCGTCACCACCACTAGGGGGAGGTGACGAATCGCACGGCTACCGGGCAACACACGTTGCCCGGTAGCCTGGTTCGATGACGCGACTCAGTCACCGCATCCCCGAGACACCGTGGCGCGCACGTAGTACGTGGGCCCTGCGGCCGCGCATGATCGCCCCCCTGATCGGGGGCCTTTCGCTCTTCGGCGTGGGCGAGGGACTGCTGGTCGCCTCGCACTGGGGCGCCACGCCCTGGACCGTGTTCGCCCAGGGCCTGGCACGACACCTGCACGTCTCACTCGGCTGGGCCACGATCCTGGTGTCGCTCGGCGTCCTGCTCGCGTGGTGGCCGCTTCGTGAGCGACCCGGCGCGGGCACGCTGGCGAATCTGGTGGTGATCGCCACGGTCCTCGACCTCACGGCGTCGCACGTCGCCACGCCGACGAGTCCCGCGTGGCGTGGCGCCCTCATGGTCGCGGGGGTGGCGGCGATCGGCGTGGGCAGCGCCCTGTACCTCACCACGGGCCTCGGACCGGGACCGCGCGACGGACTGATGACCAGCCTGCACCGACGCCTCGGGGTGAGCGTCGTCTACGTCCGACTGAGCCTCGAAGTGGCGGTCCTCTTGGTGGGCTGGTCCCTCGGCGGCGTCGTGGGCGTCGGCACGGCGTTCTTCGCGAGCACCGTGGGATTCGCCATCGGACTGAGCCTGCGCCTGCTCGAAGTGTTGACTCCGACGAGGACCGCGTGATCGACGGCTCGCACCTCACGCAGTTCTTCGTGGCGTCGATCCTCATCATCATGGTGCCCGGGCCGAGCGTGTTGTTCACCCTGGCGCGAGGGGTCGCCTGGGGGCGCAGCGTCGCGGTCCTCTCAGTACTCGGCAACAGCCTGGGCACCCTGCTGCTGTCGCTGGTGGTGGCCCTGGGTCTCGGGCCCCTCCTCTCGCACTCCCGGACGTTCTCGGTGGTACTGCAGTTGGCGGGCGGCTGCTACCTCCTCTACCTCGGAGCCGATGCCCTGCGCCATCGCCACCAGCACGCCCAGGCGATGACCCAGCGCGAGGCCGAACGCCCCGCCCGGCGGCGCATCATCCGACAGGGGTTCACCGTCGGGGTGCTCAACCCCAAGTCACTGGTCTTCTTCGCCGCCGTCTTCCCCCACTTCGTCGACCGCCCCCGCGGTCACATCACGCTGCAGTTGGTGGTCCTCGGGGTCGTCTTCAGCGTCATGGCGTTCTTCAGCGACGGCACCTGGGGGCTCATCGCGGGGACCGCCCGCCAGTGGCTGTCGGGCTCGGCGGCGCGACTGGTGACGTTGCGATCCATCGGCGGTGTCGTGATGTGCGCCCTGGGACTACTCATCTTGACCAGCGCCCTCACCGCGTGAGTCCCGCGCGTGACGGGGATCACGGTGTTCCTACACTGCTGGGGATGAGGGAGGCGCGATGAGCATGCACGCGGGTGCCCGAGCGGGGATGTCCTCGATGCGACGAAGTCGCGACCTCCTCGACCACCGGGTCAAGAAGGGCACCCTGCCGCGCATGCTCACCTTCGCGCGCGCGTACCGACCCCTGATCCTGGTGTTCTTGTTCGTCGTGATCGCCGACGCGGTCGTCGTCTCGGTGACGCCCTTGGTGCTGAGGGAGATCCTCGACGTGGGCATCGTCGACCATCGTCAGGGACTGGTCGTCGGCCTCTCCCTCGTCACGGCGCTCCTGGCCCTGGTGGACGCGGGACTCTCCTTGTTCGAACGTCGCGCCTCGGCGGTGATCGGTGAGAGTCTGATCTACGACCTGCGTGCCCAGGTCTATCGCCACATCCAAGAGATGCCCATCGCCTTCTTCTCGCGGACCCAGACCGGCGCCCTGATCAGCCGCCTGAACAACGACGTGATCGGGGCGCAGCAGGCCTTCACCGACCTGTTCTCCAACGTCGTGGGCAACGCGGTCCTCCTCGCGATCATCCTGAGCGTCATGTTCTACCTGAGCTGGCCCATCACGTTGGTGGCTCTGGTCCTGCTCCCGGTCTTCCTGCTGCCGGCCCGACGGGTCGGACGCCGACTGGGCACACTGTTCCAGCGCGGCATGGAGCTCAACGCCGAGATGAACATGGTGATGAGCGAACGCTTCAACGTCGCCGGCGCCATGGTCGTGAAGCTCTTCGGACGGCCCCGCGACGAGCTCGCGCACTTCGAGTCGCGCGCGGGCCAGGTGCGCGACATCGGTATCCGCCAGGCGACGTACCAACGATTCTTCTTCGTCGCCCTGGCGCTCACCGCCTCACTCGCCACGGCCTTCGCCTACGGCTTCGGCGGGGTGGCGGTGCTGCACGGCACGCTGGCGGTGGGCACGCTGGTGGCCCTCCAGGCGTATCTCGCGCGCCTCTACGGACCGCTCACGCAACTCTCGAACCTCAACATCGACTACATGTCGGCCATGGTCAGCTTCGAACGCCTCTTCGAGGTGCTCGACCTCGAGCCGATGATCAAGGACTCGCCCGAGGCCCGCGACGTCCCCGAGGGTCCCGCGACGCTGCGATTCGATCACGTGGATTTCGAGTATCCCGGCGCCGACGAGGTGTCGCTGGCGTCGCTCGAGGCGGTCGCCACCCTCGAGCGGGTCTCGCGCACCCCGGTGCTGCACGACGTGTCCTTCGAGGTGGCGCCGGGGACCATGACCGCGCTGGTCGGACCCTCGGGCGCGGGCAAGACGACCATTTCGCTACTGGTGTCGCGTCTCTACGACGCGTCCTCAGGCGCGGTCACGATCAACGGCGTCGACGTGCGCGACGTCACGGCGGCGTCACTGAGCGCGACCGTGGGGGTGGTGACCCAGGACCCGCACCTGTTTCACGACACCCTGCGGGCGAACCTCCTCTTCGCGCGTCCCGAGGCGAGCGACGAGGAGATCCGCGCGGCGCTCGTCGCCGCGCAGATCGCACCACTGGTGGACAGCCTGCCCCTGGGCCTCGACACGGTCGTCGGCGAGCGCGGCTACCGGTTGAGCGGCGGCGAGAAGCAACGCGTCGCCCTGGCGCGACTCTTGTTGAAGGCGCCGCGCCTGGTGGTCCTCGACGAGGCCACGGCCCACCTGGACAACGAGAGCGAAGCGGCGGTGCAGCGGGCGCTCGATGAGACCATGCAGAAGCGCACCTCTCTGGTCATCGCGCACCGGCTCTCCACCGTGCGCAACGCCGATCAGATCCTGGTCATCGACGCGGGACGCATCGTCCAGCGTGGCACCCACGAGGAACTGCTGGACCGCGGCGGACTCTACCGCGACCTCTACGAGACGCAATTCGCCTCGCAGTACCTAACCCATCGCGTGGGCCCCTCCATCGACGTGGATGACGGAGGCGGAGGTCCCGCGCAGTAGGGGCGACAGGAGCGCCACGGCGGCGTCGGCCACCGCCGAGGAGTCGTTCACGTCCCAGCCCAGGGGAGCGCGGTCGGCCCAGGTGTCCTCGAAGACCTTGAATCCCGGGATCGACTTGGCGGCGATGGTGCGGATAGGTCCGGCCGCGAGCATGTTGACCCTGATGCGATCGGGACCCACCTCGCGCGCGAGGTAGCGCCCGAGTGACTCCAGTCCGGCCTTCATCACGCCCATCCAGTCGTAGAGCGGGTAGGCCCGGGTCCCGTCGAAGTCGAGGGCGATCACCGAGGCGCCGCCGAGGGCCTCGCTCTTTTGCAGGAGTGGCCGAAAGGCGCCGACGAGGGCGCTGAGCGAGTAGGTCGAGACGTGTAACGCCGTCGCGACGTCCTCGAAGGGGGCGGTGAACATTCCCGCGCCCAGGCACGTCGCCGGGGCGAAGCCGATGGCGTGCACCAGCCCGTCGAGGCGTCCGAGGCGTTGCTCGACCTCCGCGACCGCGGCGGCGACCTGCGAGGGATCGGTCACGTCGAGCTCGATGACCTCACCGACCTCGCCGAGCTTGCGCGCCGTGCGCCGGGTGAGCGCCAGACCTCGCCCCGCACCGGTCAGTGCGATGGTGGCGCCCTCCTCGAGGGCGCGACGCGCGATGCCGTAGGCGAGCGAATCGTCAGTGAGTACGCCGGTAATCAAGATACGGTGATTGGTCAGTATTGCCATCTTGTTAGCGTACTGAAGTTGAACTATTGAAGGGGTACGCCATGACGACCGTGGGCATCTTGGGTGGAACGGGACCAGCGGGACAAGGCGTGGGTCTACGACTGGCCAGCGCGGGTTATGACGTGGTCCTGGGATCGCGCGACGCCGAGCGGGCCGAGGGCGTGGCGCGCGGACTGACCCCTCGCGGCGCGGGGACGCTGCGCGGGGCGAGCAACGAGGCCGCCGCCGCCGGCGACATCGTGGTCGTGGCAACCCCTTGGGACTCGGCGGTGGCGACCGTGTCCGCGTTGCGCGCGTCGCTTGCGGGCAAGGTGGTCATCTCCATGGTGAACGCGCTGGTGCGAGAGGGCCGCGAACTGATCCCCCTCTATCCTCCGCGTGGCGCGATGGCCGCGCAGTTGGCGAACGCGCTGGTCGACTCGCGGGTGGTGGGCGCGTTCCACCACCTGCCCGCGTCGGAGATGGTGGATCTCGACAGCACCCTGGACGCCGACGTCGTGATCTTCTCGGACCACGCGGACGCGCGCGAGGAGGTGGCCCAGATGGTCGAGGCGATGCCCGGGCTGCACGCGGTGATCGCGGGCTCGATGTCGCTCGCCAGCGCGGTCGAGGCGTTCACGGCGGTGTGCATCTCGATCAACATCCGTCACAAGGCCCACAGCTACGTCAAGTTGGCCGGGCTCAACAACTGATGCGCCTCTACGACACCGCCCGTCGTGGCGTCTTCCCCATGGAGCCGGGACCGGTCGTCTCTCTCTACAGCTGCGGCATCACGCCCTACGACGCGGCGCACATGGGCCACGCCTTCGTCTACCTCACCTTCGACGTCCTACAACGCCGACTGCGCGACGCGGGCTACGAGACCCGTTGCGTGCGTAACGTAACCGACGTCGACGACGACATCCTGCGCAAGGCGCGCCAGCTCGGTGTCAACTACTTGGACCTGGCGGCGCGCGAGATGGCCAGGTTCGAACGCGACATGCAGTTGGTGAACCTGCTGCCCGTGTACTCCGAGCCGCGCGCGACCGGCGCCATCGCCGAGATCCTGACGATGATCGACGAGCTCTTCGCGACGGGTCACGCCTACCAGGTCCAGGGCTGGGTCTACTTCGAGGCGGCCACCTTCGCGCGCTTCGGCCAGGTGAGCCACGAGGATCGCGAGTCGATGCTGGCCCTCGCCGCCCTGCACGGCGGTGATCCGGGCGACCCCAAGAAGCGCGATCCCCTCGACTTCGTGCTGTGGCAGCCCTCCCTCGACGACGAGCCGGCCTGGGAGTCGCGCTGGGGTGCCGGACGTCCGGGGTGGCATATTGAATGCTCGGTCCTGGCACGTCGTGACCTGGGTGACACCATCGACGTCCACGGGGGAGGACGCGACCTGGCGTTCCCCCATCACGAGTGCGAGGCGGCGCAGAGCGAGTCGGTCACCGGTCAGACGTTCGCGCGCCACTGGTTGCACGTGGGTCTCGTCGGACTCGACGGGGTGAAGATGTCGAAGTCACTGGGTAACCTGGTGTTCGTCTCGGAGCTGGCCCAGCGGGCCGAACCCGCCGCGGTGCGCCTGGCCATGCTCGACCAGCACTACCGACACGACTGGGAGTGGCACGACGAGTTGCTCGCGCGCGCGCAGTCGCGCCTGGCGACGTGGCGCTCCACTCTCAACGGTCGGGCGAGCTCGGCCCTGCAGGACGTGCGCGATGCGCTCGACGACGACCTCGACTGCCCGAGCGCCCTCGCCGCGGTGGACGCCGCGGCGCACGCCGGCGCGACGGTGGCCCCGGCCGCCGCGCTGCTCGGCATTACGCTGTGAGCGACGAAAGGTGAAGTCGGTGATTGACGTCCAGCTCCCAGACGGAAGTACGCGCACGCTCGACGAGGGTTCGAGCGCGCGTGACCTCGCGGCCGCGATCGGACCGCGACTGGCCAGCGACGCGATCGCGGCGCAGGTGAACGGTGAGCTGACCGACCTGACCCGGCCCCTGGCCGACGGCGACCACGTGGCGATCGTCACCCCGGCGAGCGACCTGGGTCGCGACGTGCTGCGCCACTCGACCGCGCACGTGTTGGCCCAGGCCGTCGTGCGAATGTGGCCCGGTGCGCACTACGCGATCGGTCCCTCGATCCGTGACGGCTTCTACTACGACTTCGACCTGCCCCACGGGACGCGCTTCAGTGACGACGACCTAGCGCGCATCGAACACACCATGCGCGCCATCGTCGCCGAGGACCAGCCCTTCCTACGATCGGAGTTCACGATCGAGGAGGGGCTCGAGCTCTTCAAGGACCAGCCCTTCAAGGTCGAGATCATCTCGGGCGTGCGCGGCGGAGCGAACCCCGAGGACGCGGGAGAGATCGGGGGGTCGGTGGTCTCCACCTACTCCAACACGCCCGAGTTCCAGGATCTCTGCCGGGGACCCCACGTGCCCTCGACCAAGCGGCTCGGGCACTTCAAGCTCATGCGCGTGGCGGGCGCCTACTGGCGTGGCGACGAGAAGAGGCCCCAGCTCCAGCGGATCTACGGCACGGCCTGGGAATCCAAGGAAGCCCTCGCGGCGCACCTCGTACAACTCGAGGAGGCCGAAAAGCGCGACCACCGTCGTCTGGGTGTCGAGATGGACCTGTTCTCGTTCCCGGGCGAGCTCGGACCCGGTCTCGCGGTGTTCCACCCCAAGGGCGGGACCATGCGCCGCGTGATGGAGGAGTACTCGCGCGCGCGTCACGTCGAGGCGGGTTACGATTTCGTCAACTCGCCCCATATCACCAAGGCCGAACTGTTCGAGACCTCGGGCCACCTCGATTGGTACGCCGAGAGCATGTATCCGCCGATGGACCTCGACGACGGCCAGCAGTACTACCTGAAGCCCATGAACTGCCCCTTCCACGTGCTCATCTTCAAGGCCCGTCAACGTTCCTATCGCGAGCTGCCGCTACGCATGTTCGAATTCGGATCGGTCTATCGCTACGAGAAGTCCGGCGCCGTGCACGGCCTCACCCGGGTGCGCGGCATGACCCAGGACGACGCGCACATCTTCTGCACGCGCGAGCAGATGCGCCAGGAGCTCATCGACCTGCTCACCTTCGTGCTCGCGTTGCTGCGCGACTTCGGGCTCAACGACTTCTACCTCGAGCTCTCCACTCGTCCCGAGGTCAAGTCGGTCGGCAGCGACGAGGAGTGGCGTGAGGCGGAGTCGACTTTGGCCGACGTGGCCCGACAGGCCGGTCTCGACCTGGTCCTCGACGAGGGCGGGGGAGCGTTCTACGGTCCCAAGATCTCCGTCCAGGCCCGCGACGCCATCGGGCGCACGCACCAACTCTCCACCATCCAACTGGACTTCCAACTGCCCCAACGCTTCGAGGCCAGTTACGTGGCGGGCGACAACGCGCGGCACCGGCCCATCATGATCCATCGCGCCCTCTTCGGTTCGGTGGAACGTTTCATGGCGATCCTGATCGAGCACTACGCCGGGAACATGCCCACGTGGATGAGTCCCGAACAGGTCGTGGTGCTGGGCGTCCGTGACGACCACGACGACTACGCGAACGAGGTGGCGGCTCGCCTGCGCCGCGACGGCGTGCGCGTGAGTGTCGAGGCGGCCAATGAGCCCCTGGGCTCGCGGATCCGTCGGGCCAAGCTCGAGAAGGTCCCCTACATCTTGGTGGTGGGCGACGACGACGTGAGGGCCCACACGGTCGGGGTGAACGCGCGCGGCGCCAATGACCCCGAACGTGGCGTGGACCTTGACGAATTCCTCGCGCGACTGCGTGAGGAGATCGCCGCGCACGGTTCTCCGGAGCTCGACCGTGCCTCTTGAGCGCTTCGCCGCGTCGTGGCGCGAGGCGTACGTGTCGGGCCCCGACGCCGCGAATCACGCCAGCGACGAGGGCGCGTGCGTCTTCTGTGAGCTCTCCGCGATGGCTCCCTCGAGTGATTCGGGCGTCGTGTGGCGTGATGAGCTGAGTTTCGTCACGCTCAACGCCTTCCCCTACGGCTCGGGACACCTCCTGGTGCTGCCGCGGCGCCACGTGGGGTCGCTGCTGGAACTGCACAACGACGAGTACGAGAGTTTCGTCTGGACGCTGCGACGCACGGTGGCCGCCCTCGAACTCGCCTACCACTGCGACGGGATGAACGTCGGGATGAACCTGGGCCTGGCCGCCGGTGCCGGGATTCCCAAGCATTTGCACGCTCACGCGCTGCCGCGGTGGAACGGCGACACGAACTTCATGAGCACCATCGCCGAGACGCGTGTCCTGCCAGAATCCTTGATGTCGACCTGGCGCAAGGTCGTCGAGCACTTTGAGTAGGTTTCGGGCATAGCGCGCTCGGTAGACTTCGCTCAGGACCTGGGAGATAGATGTTCGACGGAAAGTTCCGCCAGTCTGTAGACGCCGCCACCGCCCCCGTGGGTCGGTGGTTCGTGCGCGTCGGCTTCTCCGCCGACGTCGTGACGGCGTCGGGACTGGTGTTCGCGATGGTCACCGCCTGGTGCATCGCCGAAGGTCATTTCGTCCTCGCCATCGTCTTGTTGACCCTCACCGGCGCCCACGACCTGCTCGACGGCGCGGTGGCCAAGGCGTCGCACCGCGCCAGCCAGCGAGGTAGCTTCTTCGATTCGGTGGTGGACCGCGTCGCCGATGCGGTGCTGCTGGGCGGGGTGGCGTTCTACCTGCAGCGTCACCACCCCGGCGAGCTCGTGCTACTGCCCTTCGCCCTCCTCACGACGTTCTTCTTGATCTCCTACCAGCGCTCCAAGGCCGAGAGCCTCGGCCTGGCCGCCAAGGGCGGACTGATGGAGCGCGCCGAGCGCCTCGTGCTGCTCGGGGTGGCTCTCCTCTCGCCGGCGATCTTCGTCCCGGTGCTGTGGGTCATGCTGGTCTTGACCGCGATGACCGCACTCGGTCGCTTCTGGCGGGTGTGGCAGGTGGCCGCGCGGCCCGCCCCTCGAGTGGTCATCGAGCGTACGGCGCGCCCGCACGTGCGTCGTGCTCGCCGACTCAGTCGCTCCTCACGTCACTAGGCCGTGGACCCACGAACGAAGGTCCTGCTGTTCAAGTCACTCGCCACGGTGATCGAACGCCTGCCCGAGCGCGTCGACGTCGCGGGTGCACGTTGGGCGGCACGGGTGATCGGCTCGCGCTCGCCGAGTCGCGCCCACCTCGAGAAGAACCTGGCGCGAGTGCTGGCGGGTGACGCTCCCATCGACCCCCTCGTCCTGGAGCGCTACGTGCGGCGCGGTTTCGCCCACTACGGGCAGTACTGGGCTGAGGGTGCGAAGCTCCCCGCACTGGGTCGCGACGCGATCACTCGGCGCTTTCGCATCGCCGAGGGTCTCGAGCACCTCGAGGACGCCTTCGCCCGGGGACGCGGCGTGGTCGTCGCCCTGCCCCACATCGGCTCGTGGGAGTGGGGCGGCTCCTACATCTCCACCCTGGGGATGCCGATGACGGCGGTGGCCGAGGAACTCGAACCGGCTGATCTCTTCGACTGGTTCAAGGCGAAACGCGAATCAATCGGGATCCACGTCGAGGGACTCAACGCCCAGGCCAGTGGACGCCTGCTCCAGGTGCTCAGGGATGGTGGGGTGGTCGGACTGCTGTGCGACCGCGACATCCAAGGTGGGGGGATCGAGGTCGACTTCTTCTCGCGACGCGTCACCCTTCCCGGGGGCCCCGCCACCCTCGCGTTACGCTCGGGCGCGGCGCTGGTCGCGGCCGCGTGCTACATGGGACCCGGCGACGACCATTTCGCGGTGGTGACCCCGCCGTTGCCCGTCGAGCGAACCGGGCGGCTCCGCGACGACGTCACGCGGCTCACCCAGATGGTGGCCCACGAGCTCGAGGACCTGATTCGACGGGCCCCCGAACAGTGGCACGTCCTCGAGGACCGGTTCGAGGCGACGTGAGCGGCGACGAGATCAACCGCGTCACCCTCATCTCGCCCTACGCCCTGAGCGTCTTCGGCGGCGTGCAGGAACAGGTCCTGGCCATGAGCCGCGAATTGTCGCGTCGAGGGTTCGAGGTCCAGGTCCTCGCACCCGACGACTCCGACGACTCCCTCCTCGACACCCCCGCGCGCGTGGTTCGCCTCGGCGCGCTCGTCAGCGTGCGCGCCAACGGATCTCGTGCGCCCTTGACCCTGTCGGCGAAGGCCTCGCGCCTGGCGTCGGCGCACGTTCGCGACTTCGCGCCCGACGTGGTGCACTTCCACGAGCCCTTCGCGCCGCGGCTGGGGTGGGGCACCTTGCGCGCGCACCGCGCTGCGGCCGTGGCCACCTTCCACCGCAGCGGCACGGGACCGGCGCTGTCCCTGACCCGGCCCCTATTGCGACGATGGGTCCGACACCTCGACGTGTGCATCGCGGTGTCGCGCCAGGCCGCCGACACGGCTCGCTCGGCGTACGGCGTCGACCCGCTCGTGCTCTACAACGGCTTCGAGACCGATCGGTTCACCCAGTTCCCGCGAGAGTCCAGTGCGACGCTGACCCTCGTGGTCGTCGGACGCCTCGAGGAGCGTAAGGGTGTCGCCACCGCGGTCACCGCGGTGCGCGACCACAACGCGCTCGGTGGTGAACGCTGGCGACTCGTCGTCGTGGGCGAGGGACCCGAACGCGCCTCTCTGCAGCGGTTGGCGAACGCCGACCCCGCCATCGAGTTCCTGGGAGCGCTCTCCGACGAGGACAAGCGGCGCTGGTACCGGCGCGCGAGCGTCGTGCTCGCTCCCGCCACCCACGGCGAGTCCTTCGGCCTGGTGTTGCTCGAGGCGATGGCCGCGGGCACCCGGGTCGTGGCGAGCGACATCCCCGGCTACCGCGACGCCGCCGGTTCGCACGCGGTGCTCTTCTCGCCGGGCGACGCCGCGGACCTCGAACGGGCGATAGCGACGGCGCTGGGATCGCGCGACGACGCCACGATCCGTGGGGCCAGAGAGTACGCCGAACGATGGTCGATGCGCCAGCTCGTGGACGAGTACGTGGCGCAGTACGCGCGGGCGCGGGAGATTTACCGACCTGGGGTAGCCTGAGGGTATGGCCACCAAGCAGAGTTCGCGTTCTCGTCGCGCCTCGTCCTCGCGACAACGCGGACCGCGCCACGTGGAGGCGGTCCTCGACCCCACCTGGCAGAACCCCTACGCCCCTTCGAGCGCTGAACGACAGTCCCACCTCGACGCCGCCCACCGCTACGCGATGCGCCGTTCGCTGCCGGTCGCCTACGCGGGCGCCGCGCTGGTCGTGGCCGCGCTCGTCGGAATGGTCGTCTCCGTCTGGTTCGTCGTCGTGGCGCTCGTCGTGGCCGCGGGTGCCGCTCTGGCCCTGCGCGGCGCGAGTGCCCGGTTCGAGGAGCGCGCCGCGCACCTGGGTGACGAGTTCCTCGGGGCCTTCAGCACCGGGGGGACCACCAAGGACCGACAGCGACTCGTCACGGTGCTCGACCGCCTGACGGCGACCTTCGGCGTGGACGCGGTGAACGCCGTCATCGTCGACGACGCGGGCTACAACGCGGCACTGGTGCCCAACGGCGCCTCGTACTCGTTCTTCGTGACCAGTTCTTTGATGCGTGACTTCGAGCTCATCGAGCTCGAAGGGGTCGTCGCGCACTGTCTCGCGCGACAGCGATTGGGCATCCTCGCGCGCGAGAGCATGTCGGCGCTGGGCAACGTGGCGCCGGCCACCCGTCGCGACATCGCCGGCGCGGGCCTCGCGTATCGCGCCGACGAGGTGGCCGCCGCCGCCATTCGCTACCCCCTGGGTCTCGCGGGCGCCCTGAGGAAGTGCGCGCGTGAGGCGATGCCCACGTCGTCGTTCTTCACGTCGGCGCAGTACGACAAATGGCGCTTCGTCTGGTTCAACGTGTGGAGCGACCGCACGACACGTGACCTGTCCGACCTCGACGACGTCGAGCTTCGCGCGCTCGCCCTCGAGGAATGGTAGGTTCACGCCTCTATTAGGCTTGGGGCCATGACCTCATCCCTCACCCCCTCTAGCGTCGGTTCGGCACTCGTCAAGCGCGGTCTGGCCGACATGTTGCGCGGCGGCGTCATCATGGACGTCGTCAATCCCGAACAGGCGAAGATCGCCGAGGACGCGGGAGCCGTGGCGGTGATGGCCCTCGAGCGCGTACCTTCGGACATTCGCCGTGACGGGGGAGTGGCCCGTATGAGCGACCCCCAGATGATCCAGGAGATCCAGGCCAGCGTCACGATCCCGGTGATGGCCAAGGCGCGTATCGGCCATTTCGCCGAGGCCCAGATCCTTCAGGCCCTCGACGTCGACTACATCGACGAGTCCGAGGTGCTGACCCCGGCCGACGAGGAGAACCACATCGACAAGTGGGATTTCACCGTGCCCTTCGTCTGCGGCGCCACCAACTTGGGTGAGGCGTTGCGGCGCATCGCCGAGGGGGCGTGTCTCATCCGCTCCAAGGGCGAGGCCGGAACCGGCAACGTCGTCGAGGCGGTGCGTCACTTGCGCACCATCAACGCCCAGATGCGTCGACTCTCGAGCGCCGACCCTTCTGAGCTCTTCGCCCTCGCCAAGGACCTCCAGGCGCCCGTGGCCCTCGTCCAGGAGGTGGCGGCGACGGGCAAGCTGCCGGTCCCGCTGTTCTGTGCGGGAGGGATCTCGACGCCGGCGGACGCCTCGCTGGTCCTGCAGTTGGGCGCCGAGGCGGTGTTCGTCGGTTCGGGTATCTTCAAGAGCGAGGACCCGGTGCGCATGGCCAAGGCGATCGTGGAAGCCACGACGCACTTCGAGGACGCGGCCATCGTCGCCAAGGTGTCCACCGGACTGGGCGCGGCGATGCGCGGCGCCGAGACCGCGTCACTGGAGCAGCGATTGGCCGAACGCGGTTGGTGATGCGGCCCATCGGCGTCTTGTCGCTGCAGGGCGACGTGCGCGAGCACGTCGCGACGCTCGAGAACCTCGGCGTCGCAGCGCGACGAATCCGTCGCACGAGTGACCTCGAGGGTATTGAGGGACTGATTATCCCCGGCGGCGAGTCGACGGCGATCGGCCATCTGCTGGTCACCTCGGGGCTGCGTGAACCCCTGGCGACGCTGATCGGCGATGGTCTGCCCGTCTTTGGTACCTGCGCGGGACTGATACTGCTCGCCGAGCGCGTGCTCGACGGCAGGGACGACCAGTGGAGCTTCAAGGCGTTGGACGTCGCCGTGCGGCGAAACGGCTACGGCCGCCAGATCGCGAGCTTCGAAGCCCCCATCGAGATCGGCGAACGTGGCACCGTGCCCGGCGTGTTCATCCGTGCCCCGCGCATCGAGTCCTTCGGCCCCGGGGTGAACGTTCTGGCCACGCACGATCACGGCGACGGCACTGGCGCGCATCCCGTGCTCGTGCGCCAAGGCGCGGCGTGGGGCTGCTCGTTCCACCCCGAACTCACGAGCGACGTGCTGGTCCACGGGTTGTTCCTCGACGCCCTGCGCGAAGCGTTACGATGACTACGCCCTAAAGCGGGCAGGAGGAAGCATGTCCGGCCATTCGAAGTGGGCGACCACGAAGCACCGCAAGGGTGCCAAAGACAGCGCGCGCGCCAAGGTGTTCGCGAAACTCATCCGCCAGGTGGAGGTCGCGGCCCGCGAGGGCGGTGGGGACCCCGCGGCCAACGCCGCGCTGCGAACGATGTTCCAAAAGGCGCGCGAGTCCTCGGTGCCCATCGATACCATCGAACGCGCGATCAAGCGCGGCACCGGCGAGCTCGAGGGCGTGCGCTACGAGGCGATCTCCTACGAGGGCTACGCCCCCGGTGGCGTCGCGATCATCATCGAGACCCTCACCGACAATCGCAACCGCACCAGCGCGGAGATCAAGCACCTCCTCTCCAAGAACGGGGGCAATATCGCCGAACCCGGAGCGGTCTCCTGGCAGTTCGACCGCAAGGGCCTGCTCGAGGTGAAGGGCCCCCTCGACGAGGACCAGCTGCTCGAGTGGGTCCTCGAGGCAGGGGCCGAGAACTTCAGCCCCCAGGGCGAGAACTTCATGGTCACGACCGATCCCTCCCAGTTGGGCGCCGTTCGTGATTCCCTCGAAGGCTTCGGCCTGGTGGTCCTGAGCGCGGATCTCACGCTGGTCCCCCAGAACTTGATCCCCGTGGACGACGAGGGTGAGGCGAAGAAGGTCCTTCGCCTGATGGACGCCATCGACGACCACGACGACGTCCAGAACGTGTACGCGAACTTCGACATCTCCGACGAGGTCCTCGCCAACTTCGAGGGGTGATCGCGCGGACCCTCGGCCGCCGGGGGTACCACGAATCCCCCTGACCGGGGGAAGCGCTTGGTACAATCGAACGTATGTTCGTACTCGGCATCGACCCTGGATTGACGCGCTGCGGCTTCGCTCTCGTCGAGGGGGCCCTCGAGGGTGTCGAGTCGTTCCGGGCGGTGCGCGCCGGGGTCCTGGAGACCGAGGCATCGAGCCCGGTCGAGTCACGTCTGGCCCAGATCCACTCGGACCTCGCCTCGGTGATCGACGAGTTCCGACCCCAGGCCGTGGTCGTGGAGAGGGTGTTCTTCCAGCGCAATGCCCGCACCGCCATCCCGGTGGCCCAGGCGAGCGGCATCGCCGTGGGTTTGGCGGGAGCGCGGGGGCTGGCGGTGCGCCAGTTCACCGCCCAGGAGGTGAAGCTGGCGGTGACCGGCTACGGAGCGGCGTCCAAGGCGCAGGTCCAGAGCATGGTGGCGCAACTCTGCGGCCTCGCCAACGTACCCTCGCCCGCGGACGCGGCCGACGCGCTCGGGCTGGCCATCACCTACTTCGTCACCGAACGGGTGGAGCGACGATTCGTGGCGGCGACGTGATCGGCTGGCTACGAGGGCGCATCATCTCCCTGCGCTCGTCGGGTGACCTCGTGGTGGACGTCAACGCGGTGGGCTACGAGGTGAGCGTGGCGTCGGACGAGAGCCTTCGCGTGGGTGACGAGGTCGAATTGTTCATCCACACCCAGGTGCGTGCGGACGCCATCGTGCTCTACGGCTTTCGCTCCAATGATGACCGCGAGTTCTTCACCACCCTGCTCGCGACGCCCGGCGTCGGTCCGTCCACCGCGTTGGCGGCGCTGCGCACCATGCCCACCGCCGAACTGCGCGGCGCCATCGAGGGCGGCGACGTCGCCCACGTGGCGCGAATCCCGGGGATCGGCGCGAAGACCGCCAATCGCATCATCTTGGAACTACGCGGCAAGATGGCCGAGACGTCGAGCACACCCACCCCTCGACCCTCACGGGTGAGCGACGTCGAAGAGGCCTTGCGCTCACTGGGTTACGGCGCCGGCGAGATCCGTGACGCGCTCGAGGGCGTCACCCTGCCCGAGGAGGAGTCGGCCGCCTTGCGCGCCGCCCTGCAGTATCTGGGGCGCCGATGAGCCGACGCGACATCGACGTCAGTGTCGCGTCCGCCCCGGACGCGAGCATCGTCGCCCCGTTGGCCAGCGAGGGCGAACGCGGTGTCGAGACGACGCTGCGACCTGGTTCCCTCGAGGAGTTCGTGGGCCAACGAGAGTTGGTCAGCCATCTGCACATCGTGCTCGGTGCCGCCAAGGCACGCGGCCAGAGCCCCGACCATCTCCTCTTCGCCGGCCCGCCGGGCCTGGGCAAGACCTCGCTCGCGAGCATCGTGGCGCGCGAGATGGGTGCGGGACTTCGTGCGACGTCGGGTCCGGTACTGGCGCGCCCCGGGGACCTCGTCGCGCTGTTGACCGACCTGCAGGAGGGCGAGGTCCTCTTCATCGACGAGATCCATCGCCTGGCCCGCTCGGTGGAGGAGGTGCTCTATCTCGCGATGGAGGATCGACGACTCGACGTCATGGTCGGCCGAGGTCCGTCGGCGCGCTCGATCCGCCTCGACCTGCCGAACTTCACCTTGGTGGGGGCCACCACGCGCACCGGTCTGGTCGCGGCGCCGCTTCGCGACCGCTTCGGTTTCGTGGGTGCGTTGGACCTCTACGAGCGTGAGGAGTTGCGACGGATCGTGCAACGCTCGGCCGGTCTGCTCGACGTGGTGCTGCGTGGCGACGCCGCCGGGGTCATCGCCCAGCGCTCGCGTGGGACGCCACGCATCGCCAATCGCCTCCTTCGCCGGGTGCGCGACGTCGCGGCCATGAGCGGAGACGAGGAGGTGGACGAGGAACTGGCGGCGCGGGCCCTCGACCTGTTCGGCGTGGACGACCAGGGGCTGGACAAGGTCGACCGACGCATCCTCGGACTCCTGTGCGGTCAGTTCGCGCAGTTGCCGGTGGGTCTGAGCACGTTGTCGCACGCTTGTGGCGAGGAGCCCGCGACGATCGAAGACGCCTACGAGCCCTACCTGTTGCGCGAGGGGTTCTTGACGAGGACGCCGCGCGGGCGCGTCGCCACCGACAAGGCGTTCGCCCACCTCAACGTCCGACGCCCCGGGGGCGGTCTGGTCTAACGCCCCGGCCCCGAGCGACTAGGGTTTCTTTGGTCTATCGACGGAGGATACTTCCATGTTGTACGCATTAGCCGCTGCGGCCACCAAGAGCAGCAGCAGCCCCCTGATCATCATCATCTACGTGATCATCTTCGGTGGTCTGTACTTCTTCTACCTCCGTCCGCGCAGCCGCAAGCAGAAGGCGGCCCGCGCCCAGGCCCGCCAGGTCGACGTGGGTGAGCGCGCTCGCACAATCGGGGGCATCATCGGCACCATCGTCAGTCGCAGCGACGAGAGCGTGACGCTGCGCACCGCGAGCGGGGTGGAACTGGACTTCATCCCGTCGGCGATCGCCGGGCGAATGGATCCGGTGCCGCCCTCGAGCGACGACGACACCGTCGAGAGCGACGACTCCTCGCACGAGGGCGACGACAAGTAATGGCGGGTCCCGTCGTCTCTCGCAAGTCGCTCATCGTCAGTCTCATCGTGACGATCGCCATTGGCTTCGGCTCCCTGGCGACGACATTGTCCCTGGGATGGGGGCCCAAGCTCGGTCTGGACCTGGCGGGCGGCCTCTCGGTGGTCTACAAGCCCACGACGCCGGCGACGCAGTCCCAGCTCAACGAGGTCGTGACGATCCTGAGCAACCGCGTGAACGGACTCGGCGTCTCGGGCGCCACCGTCAACATCCAGGGCAAGAATGTCGTGGTGAGCGCACCGGGCGTGAAGGACGCGCGCAACGTCCTCAAGCTGGTGGGCCAGACGGCGCAGCTGTACTTCCGTCCCGTCCTCTGCCAGGTCGCGCCGGCGTCGAAGACGGCCAAGCCGATCGGCAACGCCACCATGCCCACGTGTGGCTCCGCCTACGCGATGACCGCGGCCAACCTGGCCGTCACGCCGAACAACTCGGTGAACGGCTACTCGTCCAACACCCTGGGTGTCGACCCGGCGTTCTCCAACATCGCCACCACGACGCCGGCCGAGGACCTCGCCTCCAAGCCGGTGATCCTTCCGACGCTCGGCGCGAGCCCGGCGGTGCGCTACCTGCTCGGACCCGCGCAACTCACCGGTCAGGCGATCGGCAAGGCCTACGCCACCCAGGACACGCTCGGCCAATGGGTCGTGAGCTACACCCTCACCGGCGCGGGGAGCCCCGCCTGGGACGCCGTCGCCAAGGCCAACTTCCACCAGGAGGTCGCCATCGAGCTCGACGGGGTCATCCAGTCGGCACCCCTGATCCTGCCAGCCTCGACGACGTTCACCAGCTTCGCCGGACAGGGCCAGATCTCGGGCAACTTCACGCAGTCCTCGGCGCAGAACCTCGCGATCGCCATGGAGTTCGGCGCGCTGCCCGTTCGCCTGCAGCCCCTGACCACCCAGACGGTCTCACCCACCCTCGGGCACAGCGCGCTCATCGCGGGCCTCGGAGCGGGTCTGGCGGGTCTGGTCCTGGTCCTGCTCTACGTCATCTTGTACTACCGCGCACTCGGGCTGGTGATCGTCTTCGGACTGGCCCTGACCGCGGCCCTGCTGTGGGCGATCATCTCGGCACTGGGCCACACGGCCTACGCCCCGACGTTCACCCTCGCGGGTGTGACGGGCCTGATCGTCTCGATCGGTATCACCGTGGACAGTTACATCGTGTACTTCGAACGCCTGAAGGACGAGGCCCGCTCGGGGCGCACCGTGCGCTCCTCGGTCGACCGGGGCTTCAAGTCCGCCTGGCGCACCGTCTTGGCCGCCGACACGGTCAGCCTCCTCGCGGCGATCCTGCTGTACCTCATCGCCGTCGGCGACGTGCGCGGTTTCGCGTTCTTCTTGGGACTCTCGACGTTGATGGACATCTTCATCACGTGGTACTTCACCCGTCCCCTGGTCATCCTGCTCGGGCGCCGCGACCGCAGTGGCTCCTCTCGTCTGTCCATCGCGGCGGGGATGAACGTAGGAGGCCGCAATGTCTGAGACCCTCACCAGCGAGGCCCGTCACGACGACGGAGGTCCGGGGCGCTTCGGGCGTCTCTACCAGGGACTCACCACGGTCGACTTCGTCGGTCGCAAGAAGCTCTGGTTCACGGCCTCGCTCGTCGTGATCCTGCTCGGCATCGGATCGCTCGGCGTGCGAGGGTTCAACCTGGGCATCGACTTCAAGGGCGGTAACTCCTGGGAGGTGCTGGCCCCGCACTCCTCGATCTCGGCCATGACCTCGGCGGTCACCAAGGCCGGACTCTCGAACCCGACGGTCACGAAGCTCGGGTCCGAGACCTATCAGGTCACGGCCGACCTCAACGGACGCTCGACCCAGGCCCAGACCAACGTCACCAACGCGGTCGTCAACGCCATGGCCAAGGCGGCGGGCGTCAACCCGATCCAGGTCTCGACCTCGAGTGTCGGGCCCACTTGGGGCGGACAGGTGACCAATCGCGCCCTCGAGGCGCTCATCATCTTCTTCCTGGCGGTGGTGCTCTACATCTCGCTACGGTTCGAGCCCAAGATGGCGCTGGCGGCCTTCATCGCGATGATCCACGACCTGCTGGTCACCGTGGGCGTGTACTCGCTCTTCGGCTTCCAGATCACCCCGGACACCGTGATCGCCATCTTGACCATCCTCGGGTACTCCCTGTACGACACGGTGGTGGTCTTCGACCGGGTGCGCGACAACGCCACGGGCCCCAACGCGATCCTCAAGGGTGGCACCCTGAACTACAGCGAGATGGTCAACCTCTCGATGAACCAGACCCTGGCGCGCTCGATCAACACCTCACTGGTGGCCATCCTGCCGGTGCTGGCGGTCCTGGTCGTGGGCGCCTACATCCTGGGGGCCACGACGCTCCAGGACTATGGTCTGGCGCTCTTCGTGGGCCTGGTCAGCGGGGCCTACTCCTCGATCTTCATCGCCAGCCCGCTGCTGGCGTGGTTGAAGGAGCGCGAGCCGCGCTACCAGGAGCTCGCGGCGCGCGTGGCCCGCACGCAACACTCGACGCTGTCCCCGCGCGACGCCGCCCTCCTGGGCTCGGACGCGACGCAGCGCCTGGCGGGCAACCGTCGCAGCGTGTCGACACTGACGCCGCGCGCTCGCAAGCAGAAACGCCGTTGACGCCTAGGCTGATTTGATGGTCAGCCTGACGTCTCGCACGACGGTCGATCCGGCCCTGGCCGGCTCGGTGGAACGCCTGGTCTCGCGATTCCTCGAACACCACGAGGACGGCGACGTGGCGCTGATCCGTCGCGCGGGCGTCGTGGCGATCAACGCGCACGAGGGGCAATTGCGGCGCACCGGCGAGCCCTACGTCACTCACCCGATCGCCGTCGCCGACATCACCGCGGACCTGGGGCTCGACGAGATGACCATCGCCGCCGCCCTCCTGCACGACGCCGTCGAGGACACCGGGGTGACCAACGAGTGGCTCGTGGCGGAGTTCGGTGCGAAGGTCGCCGCGGTCGTCGACGGGGTGACCAAGTTGGACCGCCTCGAGTTCGACTCCAAGGAGGCCCAGCAGGCCGCCACGATCCGCAAGATGTTCATCGCCATGGCCCAGGACTGGCGGGTGCTGATGATCAAGCTCGCCGACCGACTCCACAACATGCGCACCATCTCGGTCATGCCCATGGCCCGCCAGCGGGCGATCGCCCAGGAGACCCTGGACGTCTACGCACCCCTGGCGCACCGTCTGGGTGTCCAGCAGGTCAAGTGGCAGCTCGAGGACCTGAGTTTCGCCACCCTGCACCCCAAGCGCTACGCCGAGATCGAACAGATGGTCGCGGCGCGCCAGCCCGAACGCGAGGCCTACCTCGGCGAGGTCATGGGCGTGTTGAGTGAGAAGCTACGGGGCTTTGGCATCGTGGCCGAGGTCACGGGCCGCCCGAAGCACCTCTGGAGCATCTACGAGAAGATGGTCGTCGGCGGCAAGGAGTTCGACGACATCTACGACCTCGTGGGGCTGCGGGTCATCGTCGAGGAGGACCGCGAGTGTTGGGCCGTGCTCGGCGCCATCCACGCCCTGTGGTCGCCGGTTCCCGGGAGGTTCAAGGACTACATCAACTCACCGAAGTTCAACTTGTACCAGTCCCTGCACACCACCGTCATCGGACCCAAGGGCAAGTCGGTGGAGGTCCAGGTGCGCACCAACGAGATGCACCGGCGCGCCGAGTTCGGCGTGGCGGCGCACTGGAGCTACAAGGAGGGTGCCTCGAACCAGGAGATCCAGTGGATGCAGCGCCTCGCCGACGTCCACGAGGAGGAGTCCGACCCCATCGCCTTCCTCGAGGCGCTCAAATTCGACCTGGGTCAGGACGAGGTGTACGTGTTCACGCCCAAGGGCCGGGTGATCGCCCTCGTGGAGGGCGCGACGACGATCGACTTCGCCTACGCCGTGCACACCGAGGTCGGTCACCACTGCGTGGGGGCCAAGGTCAACGGGCGACTCGTGCCCCTGGACACCGTGCTGCACTCCGCCGACGTGGTCGAGGTGGTCACCAGTAAGAACGAGTCGGCGGGACCCTCGCGCGACTGGCTCAAGATCGCCCAGTCGTCGAGGGCTAAGTCCAAGATCCGCCAGTGGTTCCAGCGCGAGCGCCGCGAGGACGCCATCGAGGGTGGTCGCGAGGAGCTCACCAAGGCCCTGCGTCGCGAGGGACTCCCCGTCGCGTCCTCGCTCTCCTCGAGCGCGCTCGAAGCGGTCATCGTGTCGCTCAACCTCGAGAATCTCGAGGCGCTCTTCATGGCCATCGACTCGCACCAGATCTCGGCCCTCGCGGTCGTGCAGCGACTGGACCGTGAGCTGCACGGGGGAGAGGCCGAGCAACTGCCCACCACCGTCACGCGAGCGCCGCGCAACCACCGCTCCACCCGGCGCAGCACCGGCGTGTACGTCGAGGGTCTCGATGACGTCATGATCCACCTGGCTCGCTGTTGCTCGCCGGTGCCCGGCGACTCGATCATGGGCTTCATCACGCAGGGGCGCGGGGTCTCGGTGCACCGCGACGACTGCTCCAACGCGGTCGCCCTCGCGCACCGCCTGGGCGAGCGGATCATCGACGTCGAGTGGGACGGCGCCGCTCGGGGCCAGTACCGCGTGGCGCTCGAGGTGATGGCCTTCGATCGGTCCCGACTGCTGCTCGACGTGTCCAAGGTCGTCGCCGAGTACCACCTCAACATCATCTCGAGCTCTACCGCCACGTCGGGGTCGCGGATCGTGCGTATGCTCTTTGACGTCGAGCTCGCCGACCCCAGCCACCTCTCGAGCCTCCTCGCGTCGCTCAAGGCCGTCGACGGGGTCTTCGACGCGTTCCGACAGATCCCCGGACAGCACAAGTCATCATGAACCCCTTCCAATCACCCATCGGCACGCACGACGTGCTCGCCCCGGAGTCCGCCCTCTGGGAGGGGCTCGTGGCGACCTTCGCTCAGTACGCCTACCGCTTCGGATTCACCCTGGTGCTGACGCCGATGTTCGAGGAGGTGGGCGTCTTCAACCGAGGCATCGGCGAGGACAGCGAGGTCGCGACCAAGGAGATGTACGTCTTTCAGGACCGCGGCGAACGCACCTACGCGCTGCGCCCCGAGGGCACGGCGTCGGTGGTGCGCGCCTTCGTCCAGCACCAGCCGACCACGCCCTACAAGGGATGGTACGTCACCCCGGCCTTCCGCTACGAGCGTCCCCAAGCGGGTCGCTATCGCCAGCACCACCAGCTCGGTGTCGAGGCGTTGGGCTCGGACGATCCGGCCCTGGACGTGGAGGTCATCGCCCTGGCCGCGCGCTTCTACCGCGCCCTGGGGCTGACGCGCGTGCGTTTGCTGATCAATTCGATGGGCCACGACGAGTGTCGCGGTCGCTACGTCGACGTCCTGCGCGGCCACCTCGAGGAGCACCGCGAGCAGCTCTGCGACGAGCACCAGCGCACGTGGTCGCACAATCCGCTACGGGTGCTCGATTGCAAGAAGGAGCCCTGCGTCAGCGTGACCGACGACGGCCCGTCGCTACCGGACTTCCTGTGCGCCGACTGCGCGTCGCACTTCGCGAGTGTGCGTCGGGGACTCGACCAGCTCGGCATCGAGAGCGTGCTCGAACCCCGGCTGGTGCGGGGCTTCGACTACTACACGCGCACGACGTTCGAGTTCGTCGCCGACGCCCTGGGCAACGCGCAGAACGCCATCGGCGGCGGCGGTCGCTACGACGGCCTCGTCGAACAGTTGGGCGGCCGACCCACACCCGGCATCGGCTTCGGGTCGGGCATCGAGCGGCTCCTCCTAGCCCGTGCGGCCGAGGACGTGACGTCTCCCCTGATCAATCGTACTATCGACGTCTTCGTCGTGGACACCACCGGCGAGGACGTCGCCACCGCGCTGGTCGACGAGCTGCGCGCGGCCGGCTACGCCGTCGAACGCGGCTTCGACGGTCGCTCGATGCGCTCTCAGATGAAACTGGCGGACCGCTCGGGCGCGCGCGCGGCACTGCTCGTAGGACCCCAGGAGCTCGCCGCGGGCCAGATTACGATTAGGGACCTACGAAGCGATGACTTCGAACAGGCCCAACAGCGCGTCGCACGCGAGAACATCGTTGGTGCGCTGCGCGAGCACCTGAACAAGTGAAGAGAGCATGACCGAGAATCTTGAAGCCACCAGCATGCGCGACCTCCTCTGCGGGGGTGTCGACTTGACCATGATCGGTGAGAGACTGAGCGTCTGCGGCTGGGTCGCCAAACGCCGCGAACACGGCGAGCACCTGGCGTTCCTCGACGTGCGCGACCACTCGGGGATCGTTCAGGCGGTGGTCGACGGCTCGGTCGACGTGCGCAGCGAGTACGTCGTGCGCGTCACCGGGACCGTGTCGCTGCGGCCCGAGGGCACTCTCAACGACCGACTCGCCACCGGCGAGGTCGAGCTCACCGACTGCGTGGTCGAGATCCTCTCGAGCGCCGAGCCGGTGCCCTTCCAGATCGACGAGCGCACCGAGGTCGACGAGCAGGTCCGCCTCAAGTACCGCTACCTCGACGTGCGTCGCGAGCGCATGCAGCGCAACCTGCGTCTTCGCGCGCGCATCAACTCGACCCTGCGACGCGCGATGGAGCGCCAGGGGTTCTGCGAGGTCGAGACGCCCCTGTTGTGGGCTCCGACGCCCGAGGGCGCGCGCGAGTTCGTCGTCCCCTCGCGCCTGCACCCCGGAGAGTTCTACGTCCTGCCCCAGAGCCCCCAGATCGCCAAGCAGCTGCTGATGGTGGGGGGCTTCGACCGCTACTTCCAGATCGCGCGCTGCCTGCGCGACGAGGACCTGCGCGCCGATCGCCAGTTCGAGTTCACCCAGCTCGACGTGGAAGCCAGCTTCGTCAGCCAGGAGGACATCTTCGCCTTCGTGGCCGAGGCGGTGCTCGACGCGGCCGAGGCCGTCACCGGGGAGCGTCCGGGAGCCATCGCCACGATGACCTGGGCCGAGGCCCTCGCGCGCTTCGGCACCGACAAGCCCGACCTGCGCTTCGCCATGGAGCTACAGGACCTGTCGGAGAGCTTCGCCGCCACCGAGGTCAAGGCCTTCGCCGCACCCACCGTCAAGGGGCTGCGCGTACCCGGGGGCGGCGAGTTCACGCGCTCGCGGCTCGACGCCCTGACCGACCAGGCGAAGGCCCTCGGGGCCAAGGGCCTGGCGTGGTTCCGCGTCACCGCGGACGGACTCGACTCTCCCTTGGCGCGCTTCCTCAACGACGAGGAGACCCACGCGGTGCGTTCGCTGGACGACGCGCAGGTCGGCGACCTCGTACTCGTCGTGGCCGACGAGTACGCGCTGGCGAGCAAGGTGCTCGGCGCGCTGCGTCTTACGATCGGTGCGCCGCCGGTGAGCGAGGGGCCCCATCGCTACGTCTGGATCACCGAGTTCCCGCTCTTCGAGGGGGTGGACGAGGACGGCAACCTGGTGTCGGCGCACCATCCCTTCACCATGCCGCACCTGGACGACCTCGACCTGATCGACTCCGACCCCCTGCGGGTCCGCTCCCAGTCCTACGACCTGGTGCTCAACGGCTGGGAGCTCGGCAGTGGCTCGGTGCGCATCCACCGCGCCGACATCCAGTCGCGCATCTTCTCGGCGCTGGGGATCAGCGAGGAGGAGGCGCAGAACCGCTTCGGCTTCCTGCTCGGTGCGTTCAAGTTCGGCGCACCGCCGCACGCCGGCTTCGCCTTCGGCATCGACCGCCTGGTGGCGATCCTCGCGGGCGAGGACAACATCCGCGAGGTGATCGCGTTCCCCAAGACCCAGTCGGGCACCGACCTCATGACCTCGGCGCCCAAGGACATCACCGAACGCCAGCGCCGCGAGCTACGACTGCGGACCCTGCCCAAGGCGTAGCGACGTCTCTCTTCGACGACGCCCTGACCCAGCGCCTGCGCGCGAGGGCCCCACTGGCCGAACAGCTACGTCCGCGAACCCTCGACGAGGTCGTCGGCCAAGACCATCTGGTCGGACCGGGCACGGCCCTGCGTCGCATGGTGGAGGCGCGCCGACTCACCTCGATGGTGCTGTGGGGACCGGCCGGGACGGGTAAGACCACCCTCGCACGCATCATCGCCTCCGCCGCGGGATACGCCGCGGACAACCTCTCGGCGGTGTCGAGCGGCGTCCGGGACGTGCGCGAGTCCCTCGATCGCGCCCGCACGCGCCTGGCGGAGCACGATCAGGCCACGGTGCTCTTCATCGACGAGGTCCATCGATTCAACAAGGCCCAGCAGGACCTCCTGCTCCCGGCGACCGAGTCGGGTGAGATCGTACTGATCGGGGCCACCACCGAGAATCCCTACTTCGAGGTCAACGCGGCGCTGATGAGCCGCAGCACACTATGGCGCCTGCACCCGCTCGGCGAGAAGGGGCTGCTCACGCTGCTCGCGCGCGCTGAAGAGTTGCGAGGGGTGCGACTCAGTGAGGACGCCCGAACGGCCCTGGTGGCCATCGCCGACGGTGACGCGCGCGCCATGTTGACCACCCTCGACACGGCGATCGTCCTCGCCACGGCGTCGCACGCCCCGGCCGGCGCACCCGTCACCCGTGAGCACGTGGCGCTCGCGCGCGACGGTCGTCTGGTGCACCAATCGCGCGACACGCACTACGACCAGGTGTCGGCGCTGATCAAGTCGGTGCGCGGTTCGGACCCGGACGCGGCGCTGCACTGGCTCGTCGCCCTGCTCGAGGCGGGTGAGAGCGCTCGCTTCCTCGCCCGACGCCTGGTCATCCTGGCCTCGGAGGACGTCGGACTGGCCGATTCGCACGCCCTGGTCCTCGCCGAGGCGGCCGCGCGTGCCGTGGAGTTCGTGGGACTGCCCGAGGCCCGGCTCACTCTGGCGCACGCGACGATCTACCTGGCCCTCGCCCCCAAGAGCAACAGCGTGACGCGCGCCCTGGGCGTGGCCACCGAGAGCGTGCGCGCGCGCGTCGGAGAGGTGCCCGCGCACCTGCGCGACGCGCACTACGCCGGGGCGCGAGAACTCGGACACGGCACGGACTACGTCTATCCCCACGACGTCGAGGGCGCCTGGGTGGACCAGCGCTACCTACCCGAGGACCACGCGGACGCGCCCTACTACGCGCCCTCGCCCTACGGTGAGGAAGCCACCTTGGTCGATCGGTGGCGCCAGCGTCGTGAACCCCCCAAGACCCCCGTGACGCCGCCGGTAGAGTGAGAGCCGTGGAAGCCGCCGAACTGCGTTCAATCTTTCTCAACTATTTCGCCGACAACGGTCACCTGATCGTCCCCTCGGCGAGCCTGATCCCTCACGACCCGAGCCTGCTCTTCACCGTCGCCGGGATGGTGCCCTTCAAGCCCTACTTCCTCCTCGAGGAGACGCCCCCCGCGCCCCGCGCGGTCTCGATCCAGAAGTGCTTCCGCGCGCCGGACATCGACATCATCGGTACCACCCAGCGACACTTGACCTTCTTCGAGATGATGGGCAACTTCTCCTTCGGCGACTACTTCAAGGAGGGGGCCATCCGTTACGCCTGGGGGTTGATCACCGAGGGCTTCGGTCTGGACCCCGATCGTCTCTGGATCACGGTGCACCACTCCGACGACCAGGCCGAGGAACTCTGGCGCGACCTCATCGGTGTCGCCCCCGAGCGCATCCAACGACTCGGTGAGGACAACTTCTGGGACATGGGCGAGACCGGACCGTGCGGGCCGTGCTCGGAGATCTTCTTCGACAAGGGTGCCTCCTTCGGAGCGGACGGCGGTCCGGCCCACGGGGGCGAGGACCGGTTCATCGAGTTCTGGAACCTCGTCTTCATGCAGTTCGAGAAGGGTCCCGGTGGCTCGATGGTGGACCTTCCGACGCAGAACATCGACACCGGTGCCGGCTTCGAACGGGTCCTGTCGATCCTCAACGGTGTCGAGTCGGTCTTCGCCACCGACCTGTTCACGCCGTTGCTCGAGACCGCGGCGCGCGCGCTCGACACCCCCTACGGTCGCGACGAGGAGACCGACGTGGCGATTCGTCGGATCGCCGAGCACGGCCGCGCGATGACGATGCTGGTGTCCGACGGGGTGCTCCCGTCCAACGAGGGTCGTGGCTACGTGCTGCGGCGCATCATCCGCCGCGCGATCCTGGCGGCGCGGCGCTCGGGGTCCGACGCCGCGCTGACGGCGAAGCTGGTGGACGCCACGGTCGAGAAGATGGGCGACGCGTACCCGGTGCTGGTGAAGGACCGCGACCTCATCGTCTCGATCCTCGAGCGCGAGGAGGCGGGCTTCGCCCGGACCCTGCGCACGGGCATGGCGTTGCTCGAGGACGCGCGCGACGAGGTGCTCGACGCGCGCACGACGGTGTTTCCCGGCGACGTGGCGTTCCGTTTGCACGACACGCACGGGTTCCCGATCGAGCTGACGAGCGAGATCATCGCCGAGTCGGGCCTGGCGGTGGACCGCGACGCCTTCGACGCCGCCATGACCGCGCAACGAAATCGCGCCCGCGCCGCGGCCAAGGCCCTCAACCTGGCCGACGACGCCCAGTATCGCGAATTGATCGAGCGCCACGGGACGACCGAGTTCCTCGGCCGCGACGTGGACCGCTACAGCCTCGAGACCACGGTGGTGGCGATCCTCGTCGGCGAGGACGGGACCAGCGAGCTGTTCCTCGAGAGCACGCCGTTCTACGCCGAATCGGGGGGCCAGGTGGGCGACGTCGGCGTGGTGGTCACCGAATCGGGCCGCTTCGAGGTCCTCGACACCCAGAACGTCGCGGGGGGACTCTTCGCCCATCGCGGGCGTCTGAGCGGCGAGATCCTGCCCGGTCAGGTCGGCGTGGCCACCATCGACGCGGCCCGACGTGAGGCGACGCGGCGCAATCACACCGCGACGCACCTGCTGCACTCGGGCCTGCGCACCATCCTGGGCGACCACGTGCGCCAGCAGGGCTCCTACGTGGGACCCGAGCGCCTGCGCTTCGACTTCGCCCACGGCGAGGGCGTGCGCCGCGAGGAGCTCGACGAGATCTTGACACTGGTCAACGCCGACGTGGTGGCCAACGAGCCGGTCGAGACGATCCAGACATCCAAGAGCGACGCGGAGAAGATGGGCGCCATCGCCTTCTTCGGCGACAAGTACGGCGACCGGGTCCGCGTGGTGCGAGCGGGCCGCCACAGCCTGGAGTTCTGCGGGGGCACGCACGTGGCGCGCCTCGGCGACATCGGTCAGATCCAGGTGGTGTCGGAGTCCTCGATCGGCGCCAACACGCGACGGATCGAGGCGGTGAGCGCCCTGGGCGCCTTTCGCCGTAGCGCGGAGATGGAGGGCAGCCTGGCGGCGGTGGCCGCGATCCTCAAGTCCTCGATGGACGAGGTCGTCCCCTCGCTCGAACGCGTCCTCGAGCACCAACGCGACCTGGAGAAGGAGGTCGCCTCGCTGCGTCAGGCGCAACTCTCGCTGTTCGCCGAGCAGTTGCACGAGCGCAGCGCGGAGCCGGTGCTGGTGGCGAGGGTCGACGGGTACGCGGGCGACCAGCTGCGCACCCTCGCCCAGGGTCTGCAGCGTCGCGGCCGGCGCTGCGTCGTACTCGTCGGGGCGCACGAGTCCAAGGTCGCCATCGCGGTGGCCAGTGACGACTCACTGGACGCCTCGAGCACGGTGAAGGAGCTCGCCGCCCTGGTGGGCGGGGGTGGCGGTGGCTCACCCCGGCTGGCCCTGGCCGGCGGACGCGACGTCGAGGGCATCGACCGGGTCCTCGTCGCGGCGTCGGCGCTCTAGAATCAACGAATGCGCATTCTCGGGATCGACCCCGGTACGAAGCGCTGCGGTGTGGCCATCACGGATTCCAGCGAGACGATGGCGTTCCCCCGTGAGGCCCTCGACCACGACGAGACTCTCGTCGCGCGCGTCGCGGCGCTGGTGCACGAGGAGGGGGTCGAGTTGATCGTCGTGGGACGTCCCCTCTCCCTGGCCGGGCGCGTCACGGCGAGCACCGAGTTCGCCGACGACCTCGCCGAGCGGCTCCGCGACGGTGTCGAGGTGGCGGTGGTGCGCCACGACGAGCGCCTCACGACCACCACGGCGCAGCGCTCACTGTCGAGCGCGGGGGTGGGGACGCGTGATCACCGCCGTCGCATCGACTCGGCCGCGGCGGTCGTGATGCTCCAACACTTCGCGGACTCCCGGCATGCTGGTTAGTCCGCTACGACGGCTTCTGGCGGCCCTGGTCGGCGTCGTCGTACTGGTGCTCACCTGGTTCGCCCTGCAGTACTTCCCCCCGGGCGGTTCGGGTCGCGAGGTGCTGATCACGGTGCACCGCGGCGATTCGATGGCCGTGATCGCCGGGGACCTGCACCGGGCGGGGGTCATCGCCTCGGCCTTCACCTTTCGCGTCGACAGCTTCCTCGAGGGCGCGCCGCTCGTGGTCCCGGGGGTCTACGAGCTTGCCCAGGGCGCCAGCTACCCCGACATCCGCTCGATCCTCAGCGGCGGGCCCAACGTGCCCCAGGTGGACGTCGTGCCCGGGGTCACCATCAAGGAGATCGCCCTCGACGTCGCCAACAGCGTCGGCAACACCTTCGCCTCGTCGTTCCTCAGTGCGGCCCGCGACGCCGCGGCCGCCAGCCCCTACCATCCCCAGGGAACCCTGGACGGTCTCGTGGGACCGGGCCTGTACCTGATCACCCCGGGCGAGACGCCCGCCCAGTTGCTCGCCGCGATGCAGAGGGGCTTCGCCACCGAGGCGGCCCAGGCCGGCCTGACCCCGGCGAGCACCAACGAGGGCCTCGATGCGTACCAGTTGCTCACCGCCGCCTCCATCGTCGAGAAGGAGGGCTACTACGCCAAGAACATGCCCGACGTCGCGCGCGTGATCTACAACCGCCTGGCGCGCCAGATGCCCCTGCAGATGGACTCGACGGTGCTTTACGCCCTGGGACTCGACGGCGGGACGGTCACGCACGCCATGCTCCAGACGCCCACGCCCTACAACACCTACCTCAACGCCGGGCTGACCCCGACGCCCATCTGCGTCGTCTCGCCCCAGGCCCTCCAGGCGGTCCTGCATCCGCCGGCGGGGGACTGGCTGTACTTTGTGTTGGTGAAGAAGGACGGGACCATGGCATTCTCGGCGACCTACCAGGAGCAGTTGGCCCAGGAGGCCAAGGCCGCGAAGGCCGGGCTCTGATGCGCTGGCGACTGGGCGTCGCGGGGTCCCCGATCGAGCACTCGCTCTCACCGGTCCTGCACGAGGCCGGTCTCGAGATCGCTGGCCTCGAGGGCTCGTCGCGGCGCTACGAGATCACCGAGGACCGGTCCGGGCGCCTGCGCGACCTCATGGGCGCCGAGGTCGACGCGCTCTCGGTCACCATGCCGCTCAAGGCGGCCGCCGCTGAGCTCTGTGACGAGCTCGACGACATCGCGCGCGAGCTCGGCGTCGTCAACTCGCTGCTGTGGCGCGAGGAGCGCCTTTGGGGCGCCAGCACCGACGGGCCCGGGTTCGTCGACGCCCTTCGCGGCGAGCTCGGCTTCGACGTGGCGGACACGTACGTGGTGGTCCTCGGCGCCGGGGGAGCGGCGCGGGGAATCGTCGCGGCGCTCGTGCACGAGCGAGTTCACTCGGTCGCGGTCCTGGGGCGCACCAGCGCCCACGTCGCGGCGATCACGCGACGCCACTCCCAGGTGCTCGACCACACGACCCTGCATCGACCGGTGGACCTGATCGTGAACACCACGCCGGTGAATGGTCGCCGCGACGCGTCCGCGGTCATGCAGGGCGTGAACCGCGACACCGTCGCCGTCGACATCACCTACGACCCGCCGCGCTCGGCGTGGCTGGCGCTGCACGCCGACCTCGGCTGTCGTCACGCCAACGGCCTCGCGATGCTGGCGTACCAGGCGGCGCGCCAGATGAACTGGTGGTGGGGCAGCGACCTCACCGGCGCCCAACTCCTCGGGGCCCTCGCGTGACCGACACCCTCAACGCCCGCGCCATCTCGCTACGGCGACCCAGCGCGCACGTCGACTACGGACTGGCCCTGGGTCTCGTCGTGCTGGGCTTCTTCGGCGCCTTCATGTCCTACAGCGCCACCCGCGACGCGTTGGTGAACGCGGGCTACAACCCCCACTACTACCTCGAACGTCAGGGCTTCTTCGTCCTCATCGGCATCGTGGCGATGACCATCATCGCCAGCATCGACTACCGCCGCCTCGAGATCCTCGCCACCCCGCTCTACATCATGTCCTTCTTCGCCCTCGCGGGCGTCTTCGTCATCGGCCAGAGCGCCCTCGGGGCCCAGCGTTGGTACAACTTCGGCTTCGTGCAGATCCAGCCCAGCGAGTTCACCGTGCTCTTCATCATCCTGGCGGTGGCCACCTTCTGCGATCGCCGCTCCGAAGGGCTGAGGATGTACGACGTCGTGCGTCTGCTGGTCATGGCCGGGGCGCCCCTGGGGCTGATCGTGCTCCAACCCGACCTCGGGACGTCGATCATCATCGTGCTCGTGGTCGCCGGGATGATGGTCGTCGCGGGGATCCCACCGCGCTTCATGACGTTCCTCACCATCGTGGGGTCGGCCGGCCTGACCGTCGCGGTGTACCTCGACCTCTTGAAGAAGTACCAGGTGGACCGCTTCGTCTCGTTCTTGAACCAGAACTCGACCAACCCGGCGATCGGCCCCCTGCTCTACGAGGTCCACAACGCCAAGAGCGCCATCGGGGCGGGCGGGTTGTGGGGGGCGGGCGTCTTCAAGGGCCTCCAGACCATCCTGGGCTTCGTGCCCGAGCAGCGCACCGACTTCATCTTCACCGCCATCGGAGAGCAGCTCGGCTTCGTGGGCGCCGGCGCGGTGATCCTGCTGCTCGCCTTCATCGCCTGGCGGATGTGGGTCATCGGTCGACACGCCAAGGACACGATGGGCCGTCTCTTGAGCATCGGCATCTTCATCTTCTTCGCGTTCAGCTGTTTCGAGAACATCGGCATGACCATGGGGATCATGCCGGTCACGGGCATCCCGCTGCCCCTGCTCAGCTACGGCGGCTCCGCCGCCCTGGTGTTCTATTCGGCCGGCGGTCTCGTCCTGTCGGTCTCGCGACGCGTGGGGGGAGGCTCGTGAGCGACGAGCCCCTCCTCGCGCCCGTCAGCGCCGCCGACGTCTATCGCGTGATGCAGGTCGCCGAGGTCACCTACGACTTCGAACGCGCCGCGGGCGTCGTCGTCCTGGTCGAGGCCGAAGGTCGGCGACGCGAGTTACGCGTGCCCGTGGCGTTGGCTGACGCCACCGCGATCCACCACGCCTGGCGGCGCGTCGTCGGGGTGCGTCCCACGTCGGGGGAGCTGACCACGTTCATCCTCCAAGAGCTGCGCGCCGACGTGGTGGCCGTGCGCATCGTGCGTCGCGAGGCGGGCGTCTTCTACGCCGAACTCGACGTGATGAGCGCCCAGGGTCGCCGGGTCTTCGACGCGCGCCCGAGCGACGCCCTCACCCTGGCGCTGCGCCAGAGTGTCCCGGCACCGGTGCTGGTGGCCGAGGGACTCCTCGGCGCTCCCTAGTCGAACGACACGGCGACGACCTCACCGCCGCGGCGTTGCTGCGCGTTCTCGTGACTGATGCGCAAGAGCAACGCCACGATGAGGTAATTGGCGAAGAGCGAGCTACCGCCGTAGGCCACGAAGGGCAGGGTGATGCCGGTGAAGGGGATGAGACGCAAGATGCCGGCCATGATGAAGAACGACTGCAGGCCGATGGTGGCCGTGAGACCCGTGGCCGTCAGGCGCACGAAGTCCGAATGCGAACGCTGGGCGATGCGAAAGCCCTCGCCCACGAAGACCGCGAAGAGACTGAGGATCAGGATGATCCCGACGAAGCCGAGCTCCTCGCCGAGGGCGGCGAAGATCATGTCCGAGGTGATCGCGGGGATGTTGCCCGACTGGCCGAGTCCCAGTCCCGTTCCCGCCACGCCGCCCGCCGCGAGCGAGAACCAGCCGAGGGCCAGCTGGCTCGAGTGGTAGAAGTTGGTCGCGGACCAGGGATCGAGCCAGAAGCTCACGCGCGCCTGCACCTGGGAGAAGAGCTGGTCGGCTATCACCGCCCCACCGGCGAACAGCGCCAGGCCGAGCGCGAGGTAGCTCTTGAGCCCGGTCGTCACCCAGAGCATCGCGAAGAACAGCGCGAAGAGCATCATCGCGAAGCCGATGTCGTTCTCGCCCCCCAGGATCAACAGCGCCACGCCCCAGGCCACCAGGATCGGCACGAGGACCTTCGGCGGCACGATCAGGCGACCGGCGAAGCGCTGCGTGGGCGTCGAGAGCAGTTCGCGGTTCGCCGCGAAGTACGAGGCGAAGAAGAAGACGAGCAGGATCTTGGCGACCTCGATGGGCTGGAAGGAGAGGGGGCCCAGAGCGAGCCAGAGGCGTGCGCCGTTGATGTTGCGTCCGAAGTGCGGTGTCAGGGGCGCGAGCATCAGCGCCATCGCCGCGGCGAGGGTCAGGTAGCGATAGCGGTCGAGGTCGCGGATGGACTTGACCAGTTTCAAGGTCACCACGACGATCAGCGCGCTCACCACGAACCAGAGGGACTGATACCCCGCCTCGGTCGGGTCCCACCGCGCGATCTCCACGTAGCCGATGCCGTTGAGCAACGTGGCCACCGGCAACAGCACTTGCGACGCACGCGGCGCGTAACGCCGGATGGCCACGTGCATCGCCAGCGACACGCTGATCACCACGCCCAAGAAGACGTCCAAGCGCGCCGGCACGTGACCCTTGGTGGCGAGGGACATCAAGACGTAGAAGGCGGTGACGATCACCCACGCCAGGAACATCAGACCCAACTCGGTGGAGCGTGAGTGCGACTCGCGCGCGGGTGCCGGGGCCGCCAAAGTCGCGGCCCCTCCGCGTCGGTGTCTCGCCACGTTGCCAGAGTAGTCGTAGCATTGGACCTGTCGTAACCCTCCGACAGAAAGCGCCGCGCATCGTGCCCATTGACCTCCAATCGTTCGGCCCCGAGCGATTCTCGAGTCGCGAGATGTCACGCCTGGAGTTCGGCTCACGACTCTTGGACCTGGCCGAGGATCAGAGCCTGCCGATCCTGGAGCGCTGCAAGTTCATCGCCATCTTCGCCGACATGATCGACGAGTTCTTCCAGGTCCGCGTGGTCAGTCTCGAGGACAAGGTCGCCGCGGGCGTGCAGACGCCCTCGGTCGACGGCGTGCGCCCCCGCCAGCAACTCGCCGACATTCGCGAGCGGGTCCTCGCCCTGGTCGAACGTCAGGACCGGCTGGTGCTCGACGTGCTGTTGCCCGAGTTGGCGGCCGCGGGCCTCAGCGTGGTGCGCTACGGCGACATCACCGACGAGGAGCGACTCGAGCTGATCGACTACTTCGAACAGCACGTGTACCCGGTCCTGACGCCTCTCGCGGTCGACCCCGGGCACCCGTTCCCGATGATCTCGAACCTGTCGCTCAACATCGCGGTCACGGTGAGCGACGAGCACACCGGCGAGGAGCGCAACGCGCGCATCAAGGTCCCGAGCTCCCTGCCGCGCTTCAAACGAGTCGGCTCGGGTCGTTGGGTCATGCTCGAGGACCTCATCATGTCCAACCTGCGCCACCTCTTCCCGGGCATGACCGTGGGGAGGGCGGACCTGTTCCGCGTGACGCGCAACGCGGACCTCGCGCTCGAGGAGGACGAGGCCGACGACCTACTGGTGGCCCTAGAGGTCGAGCTACGCCGTCGGCGCTTCGGCGAGGCGCTGCGCGTCGAGATCCAGAGCGGTATGTCCCCGGACTTCCTCGAGCTGCTCGTCTCCCAGCTCGACCTCGATCGCTCCAACGTCTACGTCACCGACGCGCCGTTGGGACTGCACGACTTCTGGAGCCTCTACGCCATCGACCGCCCCGAACTCAAGGGCGAGGGGTGGTCGCCCCTCACTCCGCGGCGACTGCTCGACGGCGACCACGTGGGCGACGTCTTTGGGGCGATGCGCGAGGACGACATCCTGCTGCACCACCCCTACGACTCCTTCAGCGACTCCGTCGAGATCTTCATCGACCAGGCCGCGCACGACCCCGACGTGGTCGCGATCAAGCAGACTCTCTACCGCACGTCGGGCGATTCCCCGATCGTGGCGTCGCTGATCCACGCGGCCGAGCAGGGCAAGCAGGTGGTGGCCCTGGTGGAGCTCAAGGCGCGTTTCGACGAGGCGGCCAACATCGAATGGGCCAAGGCCCTCGAGGACTCCGGGGTGCACGTGGTCTACGGCATCGTCGGGCTCAAGACCCACTGCAAGACCGCCCTGGTCGTGCGCAACGAGGGTGAGGCGACCACGCGCTACGTGCACATCGCCTCGGGCAACTACAACTCCAAGACCGCGCGCAACTACGAGGACTTCGGACTCCTGACGAGCAATCCGGCGATCACCCGCGACGTGGGCGAGCTGTTCAACTTCCTCACCGGGTTCTCGAAGAACGCCAACTACGAGAAGATCGTGGTGAGTCCCTTCTCGGTGCGCGAGCGCATGGTGGAGATGATCGCGCGCCAGGCCACGCGTGGACGCTCCGGGCGCATCTTGATGAAGACCAACGGGCTCACGGACCCGACGGTGATCGACGCCCTCTACGCCGCCTCGAACGCGGGCGTCGAGATACGTCTGCAGGTGCGCACCCTATGCTGCCTACGCCCGGGCATCGCCGGGCTCTCGGAGAACATCACGGTGCAGAGCCTGGTGGGAGAGTTCCTCGAGCACTCGCGGCTCTTCATCTTCGGACGACCCGGGGAGGAGGACTTCTCGATCCACATGGGATCGGCCGACGTGATGGAACGCAACCTCGATCGCCGCGTCGAGGTCCTCGTGCCCATCGAGACCCCCAGTCTGCAGAACGAGATCCTCGAGGCCTTCGACGTGACCTGGCGCGACGACTGCTTCACCTGGGTGCTCGGCACCGACCGTCGCTGGCGACGACTGCAGTCGGTCAACGGCTTCTCCGCGCAGTCGGAGTTCAAGCGTCTGGCGACGCTGCGCTCCCGCTCTCTCCCGTTGCGGGCGTAGCGGGGGTCCGGCGGAACTGCAGGCTGGCGTACGCGGCCCCGCCGATGGGGATGGGCACCCAGAAGTTCACCAGTCGGTAAGCCAGCACCGCCAGGATCGCCTGGCTGTGGGGCACGTTGAAACCCACCAGTGTCGGGATGAGGACCCCCTCGACGACGCCGAGGCCGGCCGGGGTGACCGGGATGGCGGCCAGGACGTTGGCGAGGCCGTAGGCCACCAGGAGGTTCACCGGGGACACCACGCTGCCGAAGGACCAGAGGAAGACCCACAGGCACGCCGCGTCGAAGAGCCAGTTGAGGCTGGCCCAGGTGAACGCGCTCCAGAGCGTGCGTCGCGAGGAGATGAGCAGGTTGATGCGCCCGGCCACCTTGACCAGCAAGGCCGAGACCTTGTCCGGGTTCAGCGCGGGCAGGTGGCGCGCCGCGGCGCGCAGCCACGCGTCGGCGTGCTTTTGACCGCGCGTGATCAAGAACACGGTGCCGAAGAAGGCCATGAGCAAGAACACTCCCGCGAGCGCCGCGAATCCGTAGCCGGGATTGATCCCGTTGAGCGGGATCGAGATCACCAGGGCGATCCAGAAGAGGATGTTGAGCACCACCGCCGATCCCGCGCCCTGGGCCGCGAGTCCGAAGGCGCTCGTGTCGCGGGGCACGCCCAGCTCGGAGAAGATCCGGTAGGCCAGGGCCCCCGAGGGCGCGGCGCCGCCGGGCACGATGTGCCCGATGGCCAGACCGGCGAGGTTGACGCGCAGGATGCTGAAACGGCTCGGCGCGTGGGGGTAGAGGACCGCGCGCGTCAGCTCGACGTAGGCGTAGATGGCGGCCATCTCGAGCACCACGGCCAAACCGACCAGGAACGGGTTCAGCAGCGCCAGGAGGTGCAGCGAGTGACGGGCCGAGGCGAACTGCGGCAGCACCAGGTACTCGAAGACGAACATGAGGCTGCCCACGCTCAGGATGATGCGAATCTCGCGCGGCATCGCGAATCTGCGCTTCGTGGCTTCGGTCATAAGAATCTCTCGACGAGTCGTGCTACGAGCCCCACACCAGCGGCGCTAACCCTGTCAGTCTACGCCACCTCACTAGAATTCAGTGATGCGTCTGCTCGTGGTTTTGCCCACGTATAACGAGGTTCTCAACGTCGAGACGATGCTACGGACCCTTCGTTCGGTGGCGCCCGACGCCGACGTTTTGGTGGTGGACGACGCCAGTCCCGATAAGACCGCCGACGCGGCCGAGCGCGCCGGCGCGGAACTCGGACGAGTGACGGTGCTGCGCCGCCGGGGCAAGGGCGGCCTCGGTTCGGCGTATCGCGCCGGGTTCTCGTGGGGGATCGACCACGGCTACGACACCTTCGTCGAGATCGACTGCGACTTCTCCCACGACCCGGCGGCCCTGCCCTCGCTCCTCGCGGCGGCGGAGCGTTACGAGGTCGTGATCGGCTCGCGCTACGTCCCCGGCGGTCACATCCCCCAGTGGACGCTCTCGCGGCGGCTCCTCTCGCGCGGGGGCAACCAGTACGCGTCGCTGATGCTCGGGCTGGGGGTGGCCGACTCCACCGCGGGTTACCGGGTCTACTCGCGCTCCGCCCTGGAGAAGATCGACTACCAGTCGGTGCGCGCCGACGGCTACGGCTTCCAGATCGAGATGACCTATCGCGCGCGTCGCGGTGGCGCGACCATCACCGAGGTGCCCATCTCCTTCGGGGATCGGCTACGCGGCGAGTCGAAGATGAGTTCGAACATCGTCTACGAGGCGCTGTGGCTCGTCACCAAGTGGGGACTACAGCGGCCCCTGCAACGCCGACGCAGCGCCGGCTAGATCCGGTCGACCAGCACCGAGCTGAGGACGCTGGCCAACTTGTCGCGCGTCTCCTCGCGTTCGGCGATGGGATCTGATTCGCTCACGATCCCGGCCCCGGCCCACGCTTCGAAGTCGGCCCCGTCGACGAGGACCCCGCGGATGCCGATCCAGAACTCCCCGTCGCCGCTCTGATCGATCCAGCCGACGGGTCCGGCGTAGTGGCCGCGCTCGAAGGGCTCGAGACGGCGCAGGAGGTCGTAGGCGGCCACGCGCGGGATCCCGCCCACCGCCGCGGTCGGGTGCAGGACGTTGAGCAGCGCCAGCGCGTCGGGCGCGACGCCCGAGGGGTGGCGTCCGCGGATCCAGGTGCCCAGATGCGCCACGGTGCGCAGGGTGACGATCGAGGGGGTGGCGTCCGCTTCGATGTCGTCGTAGAAGCGTCCGAGCGTGGTCACCACGTCATCGACCAGGACGCCGTGCTCGTGGAGGTTCTTCGCACTACCTAAGAGCCAGGAGTGGTAGTCCTCGGGGTCGACGTCGGGCGGGATCGCGATGGTGCCGGCCAGGGGGTGACACGTCGCCTCTCCGCCGAGGCGTCGCACCAAGAGCTCCGGACTCGCCCCGACGTAGCGACGCGCGTCGGCGGTGGGCACTCCGTATACGGTGCACGAGGGTTCGCGTCCGCGCAGGCGCTGCGCCACCGCGCCACAGTCGATGGCCTGGTGCAACGTGCCGACGATCGAGCGCGCCAGCACCACTTTGTCGATCTCCTTGCGCCGCAACACCTCGACGGCGTTGGCCACGTGGTGCGCGTACTCCTCGGGCGAGGGTCGGTAGGTGACACTACGGCTCGACTGCGGCTCTTGGACCGCGTCGTCCTCACCCTCGACGAGGCGGCGCCAGTCCCCGTCGTCGTGACTCGTGACCCAGGTGCCCTGCGCACTCTGCGTGATCACGTAGCGCGGCACGTCGAGCCGGCTCGGCGCGTCGCGGTTGAACGGTAACGAACCCATCGCCACGATGCCGGTGCCCGCGGGGCCGTCGTCACCGCGCAGGCTGAGTCGTGCGAGCTCAGAACGGGCCCCGTCGGCGTCGGCCAGTCCGCCGGGGAGTTGCAGCGTCGCCGCCACCCCGCCAAAGCCGACGCGCAGGACGTCGGGGGAGTCGAGCAACCAACCCGAGCGCGCGCCCAAGACCCGCAGCGACGTCGCGGGGAGCGCGGCGATGAGGCGTCGACGGAACATCAGGCCCCGCGCGTCGCCACGAATTGCTGGCTGAGCCCGCCCATCACCCGACGGTGGTTGACCGCGCGGAAGCCCGACGCGTTGAGCATCGAGATGATCTCGGCGGTCGTGGGCAGGTAGGCGGTCGACCTCGGCAGGTAGTGGTACGCCGCGCGGTCCGACACCATCGAGCCGATGAAGGGGACCACCCGACGGAACCAGAATCGAAAGCCCGCGCGCAAGAGGCCCTTCTCGGGCTCCGCCACCTCGAGCAGCGACAGGCGGCCACCCGGTCGCAACACGCGCGCCATCTCGTCGAACGTCGCGCCGAGGTCCGTGAAGTTGCGCAATGCGTAGCCGCAGGTCACGCCGTCGAAGCCGGCGTCGACGAAGGGCATGGCCGACGCGTCGGCCTGCACCCGGCGATCGACGTGGCGCCCGGCGTGCAGCATGCCGAAGCTGAGGTCCGTCGCCACGGGACGTTGACCCTGACGCACGAGCTCTCGGGTGAAGTCCCCGGTGCCGGCCGCCACGTCGAGGACCACGCTGCGCGGGGGCAGCTGCAGGTCGCGAACCGCGCGTCGGCGCCAGCGTCCGTCGAGGCCGAGGGTCATCATCTTGTTGACCATCTCGTAGCGACCCGCGATCGCGTCGAACATCGTACGGACCGCGCGCGTCTTGTCCTCGCCGGTCGGCAGGGGAGTGTCGATCACGAGGGGTACCAACGGTAGAGGACCTGGGCCACGCAGGCGGGCTTGTCGTGGTCACGAATCTCGAGGGTCACGTCGAACACGATCTGCCAACCCTCGCCCGCCGCCGTGACGTCCGCGATCGTGGCCACGAGACGCACGTCGCTCCCCGCGGGCACCGGTGAGACGAAGCGCACGCGGTTGAGACCGTAGTTGATGCGCGTCCCGGGTTCGCTCACCTCGAGGACCTCGTTCAACAGCGCGGGGATCAGGGAGAGGATCAGGTAGCCGTGCGCGATCGTTCCCCCGAAGGGTCCCGCGTGCGCGCGTTCCTCGTCGACGTGGATCCATTGGTGGTCATCCGTGGCGTCGGCGAAGGCGCGAATCCGCTCCGCGGACACCCTCACGTAGTCGGAAGGTCCCAGCGACGCGCCGGCGAGCGAACGAATCTCATTGATTGAATGAATTCTTGGTGACAACGTAACCTCCCACGTCAGATTACTGGTCAGGAGCGCTAAGTCGGTTGGGCCGAGAGTCCTAAACTCGCCCCCATGGCCGACCACTCCGAATCAGAACACCACCGTCAGGTCGCCGACGGCTGGATCCGTGCCGGTATCTTCGGGGTGAGCGACGGACTCGTCACCAACACGTCGTTCCTGCTCGGCTTCGCCGGGGCCTCACCGGGACACAACGTGGTGCGCCTCGCGGGCGTCGCCGCGTTGATCGCCGGGGGGTTCTCCATGGCGAGCGGCGAGTACCTCTCGATGCGCGCGACCAAGGAACTCCTCGAGTACGAGATCGGCGTGGAGCGCCGCTCCCTCGCCGAGGACCCGGTCGAGGAGCAGAACGAGCTGCGCGAGATGTTCGTGCGCCGCGGCATCGAGTACGAGCTGGCCGAACGCCTCTCAGTCGACCTGATGCGTGACCCGGAGTTGGCGCTGCAGACGCACGTTCGAGAGGAGTTGGGCGTCGACCCCTCGAGCACGGGATCACCGTGGGCGGCCGCGTTCTCGTCGCTGGCCACGTTCTCCCTGGGCGCGCTGATCCCTCTGTTGCCGTGGATATGGACCTCGCACGGCAACGAGGTCTGGTGGTCGGTCGGCCTGGCCGGGGTCGGTTCGGCCAGCGTCGGCGGCGCCATCGGCCTGTTCACGCGACGCGGCACCGTCAAGTGGGCGCTACGCCAGGTCGTGGTGACCGGCCTGGCGGCCACGGTCACCTTCGCCGTGGGACGCCTGATCGGGACCCACTAGTCGCGAGCGAAGCGCAGCAGTTGGTCCTCACGCTCCACGCTGAAGCCCAGGCTGCGATAGAGCGACTGCGCGCTGAGGTTGTCGGCGTCGACGAACAACACGGCGCGATGCACGCCGCGTTGGCGCAGGTACTGCAGGCCCCGGGTGAGCATGACGCGCCCGAGTCCTCGCCCCTGGAACGCCGGGTCGACCGAGATCACGTAGATCTCCCCGAAGCGCTCGGGGTGCAACTCGTGGACCTTGGTCCAGCACGACGCCGCGATGCGGCCGTCGATCTCGAGCACGAGGAATCCCGACGGGTCGAACCAGGGTTCGCGGATGCGCTCCTCGAGGTCGTCGAGGCGCCACGCACCCTGTTCGGGGTGATCGGCGAAGGCGGCGTTGTTCTGCGCCAACCACGCCGCGTCGTCGATACCCGCGTCGAAGTTGCGCACGACGGCGTCGGCGGGCACGTCGGCGACGGGCACCGGGAGGTTGATCGTCATCAGTTGCAGCGTGCGCACGACGTTCTCGAAGGACCCGTCGCTGTCACGCGTCCACCAGTCCACGACCTCATGCTCCTCCAGCACGAGGTCCAAGAGGGTGGAGTCGAAGCCCCCGCCGCACATCTCCAAGGTGGCGTGCTCCTGGCCCTGCACCAGCGCGTACTGCACGACCTCGGAGCCCTCGCAACGTAGCCAATGCTCACCGCGCCAACCGTGGACGACCGTGCGACGACGCGTCTCGTCGAGGGCCTCGCGCCCGAGATTCGCCTCGGTGCGATTGATCAGATTCAGGACCTGCAGTCGCTCGGGCGCGCTCAGCGCCATCGTGCGTTGCCAGGAAATGTCCATGGACTGAGGTTAGTGTTCACCACGTCAGATCCGACGAGCGGCGCGGTTGAGTCGTCGCAGCAGCGCCCCGATCGTGCGCTCGGCGGCGACGAGTTCGCTGTAGACGTCACTCTCCATCTGGGGACCTTCACTCTCGACCAGTGCCGTGATCCTGGTGGCCACCTCGCCCAGGGTCGAGGTGATGGTGTTGAGCTCGGTTTGTGTCGACATCGGATCACACTTTCCCCACGGCGCGTGCGGCCGCGTGGACGCATACTGTAATGGTCCATGAACAACGCACCCCTCCTCGCCGCGGACGAGCCGGTTCGCTGGCGCACGATCGAGGCGCGCGGCACCGACACCCTCGCCTTCCTCCAGGGCCAGCTCTCCTGCGACGTCAACTCGCTGTCCTCGCACGAGTGGCGCCGCGGTCTCCTGCTCACCCCCGCGGGCGAGGTCGTGACCTCACTCTCTTGTCGCGCGGCCCGCGAGGGGGTGGACCTCGTGGTGCGCGCCGAGGCGCTCGAGACCACCCTCTCGGCGTTGCGACGGTTCCTGCTGCGCACCCAGTGCGAACTGCGTGGCGCGGGAGAGGCCGACGGGCCCTACACCAGCGTCGGCCAGCAGGTGGATGCGGGAGCACCGGGCCCGCGCGAATTCGCCCGCGGCCTGAGTGCGCACTCCTTCGGTCAGTACTTCGTGGACGAGCACGTCTCCTTCACCAAGGGTTGCTTCACCGGACAGGAGCTGGTGGGTCGCCTGGACAGTCGCGGTGGGAACGTCCCCTTCCGTCTGGCGCGCGTGCGCGGTCAGGACCTCAACGAGATGGCCCGGGTGCTCGAAGGGGCGGGACCGAGCGGCGAACGGGCGCTGCAGGGCGTGACGACCGTGGTCGCCTCGCCGGACACTGGGGAGTACGTCGCCCTCGCCGTGGTGCATCGCACCCTGCTCGGTGAGGAGTGGGCCGGGGTCGTCGACGACGTGCGCGTGGAACTGCTCCACGACCCGAGGTCGCACGCCCGTTAGCCTGAGGGTCAGGAGGTCGCCGATGCTTCTCGACGCCGAGGGCCTGTTCATCACGGTTTCGGGGGTGACCTCGGAAGCGGACGCTCTGTTCGCCGTGGCCCTGGGCGCCAACGCGGTGGGCTTCGACTTCGGGCCGACCGCCCGGCAGGTCTCGACCTCGCTGGTCCACGACATCGTGCGACGCCTCCCGAGTGGCGTCGCCACCGTGGGCGTGTTCCACAGTGAGATGCCCCAACGGGTGGTGCAGATCGCCAACACGCTCGGACTCAGCGCCGTCCAGATCGAGGGCGTCGTGTCGAAGGCCTCGCTGCGCTACGTGGCCGAGCGCGTCCACACCGTCATCCGCGCGGTGACGCGACCCCAGGAGGTGTACGAGTACGAGGCCGACCTCGGCGTGGACTACCTCCTCCTGCCCGAATCCGACCTCCACGCGGACCTGCTCGCGGGGTTGGAGGTCTTCAACGACCCACTTCTGCTGCGCCCGGTCATCGCGTCGGGACTCGACGAGTCGAGCGTCATCGCCGTGGTGCAGAACTACGACGTCTGGGGGGTGGACGCCCTCGGCGGGATCGAGAGCGCGCCCGGAGTGAAGGACGCGGTGCGCATGGGCGAGTTCATCGCCAACGCCCGCTGGGCCCACGACAACGCCCACGTCACTCGCCGCACCTGGCCGCTCGACGACGCCGGGCGCGAGGACTGACTCAGTCGCCGACGCGCCGGAACAACACCGTGCCGTTGTGGCCACCGAACCCGAAGGAGTTCGACATGACGATGTCCAAGTCGGCGCGCCGTGGTTCGCCGATCACCACATCGAGGCCGATCGCGGGGTCCACCACCGTGGTGCCCGCGGTGGGCGGGATCGTCTGATGCCGTAGTGACATCACCGAGACCACGCCCTCGAGTGCGCCGGCCGCGGCCAGGGAGTGACCCAGGTGGCCCTTCACCGACGTGACCGGCGGCACCTCGCCACCGAAGACGTGGCGCATCGCCGCCGACTCGGCCAAGTCGTTCAGAGGGGTCGACGTGCCGTGGGCATTGACGTGGGACACGTCCGAGGCCGTGATGCCGGCGTCGGACAGCGCGGTCTCCATACAGCGGATCGCCCCGGCGCCACTGGGATCGGGTGCGGTGATGTGGTAGAAATCCGCCGTCGAGGCCGCGCCGATCACTTCGGCCAGGATGTTCGCCCCGCGCGCGACCGCGTGCTCCCATTCCTCCAGGACCAAGACGCCGGCGCCTTCGCCCATCACGAAGCCGTCGCGTTCGACGTCGAAGGGTCGTGAGAACTCGGTGTTCGAGAGCGCGGTCATGTTGCGAAAGCCTGATTCGGCGATCTGCACCATCACCGCCTCCGCGCCGCCGGCCACCGCGAAGGTGGAACGACCCGAGGCCACGAAGCGCGCGGCGTTGCCGATCGCGTGGGTCCCCGCCGCGCAGGCGGTGGTCACCGTCTCGCACGGGCCACCCAGACCGAAGCGCATCGATACGGCCGCCGAGGCCGCGTTGGGCATCATCATGGGGACCATGAAGGGCGAGACTCGCGCGGGACCCTTCTCGTTGAGGATCCGCACCTGCTCCAGCACGGTCTGCAGGCCCCCGATACCGGTGGTGACCACCGTCGCGGCGTCGAGCAGGGGACCCTCGAGACCGCTCTGGCGCCACGCCTCGTCGGCCGCCATCAACCCGTAGAGGGTGAAGGGGTCGAGACGTCGTAATTCCTTGGGACCACCAAGGTGGTCGGCGTTAAAGGGGGAGAGTCGCTTGGACTCGGGCGCCGTGTCCTTCTGCAGTGCCTGCCAGAGGGCGTCGACGCCCACACCCGCGCACGACAAGGCACCCAATCCGACGACGGCGACCCGGCGACCCTGCATCGGCCCCGAAGTGGTGACGGCGACCTGCACTACAGCTTGGCGTAGATCAGCTCGAAGGCTTCGCCGACGGTCGTGATGTCCTTCAGCTCGTCCTCGGCGACCTCGATGTCGAAGGTCTCCTCGAGCGCCATCACCAACTCGACGAGGTCGAGGCTGTCAGCGCCGAGGTCGTCGGCGAACGACGCCTCGAGAGTCACCTGCGACGGCGACACGGCGAGAACCTCGACTGCGTTCTCGGTGAATTTGGCGAGCGCTTCGCTACGGTCCATTGTTGTTCCCCTTCGGTATGTCTCGGACAATGCTACTCAAACTCACTCTCGATCTGACGTTCCCCGACTCGAATTCGCGCGACGGCGCAGCGACGAACGGGCGCCGTGTCCGCCCCCTCGCGGGGTTACTGATCAGGAACCCGAGATCCGATGCGGTGTCGCTGGTCGCGTCACGATCACGAGCGGTCCGCCGAGCGCGACTGGCGCGCACCGTGGGTGACCTCAGCAGTCGAGCCGGGGATCACGAAGGGGAGAGCGACGACCCCAGGCGCGAGTCACTTCCACCACTCGTCGCGACCGCGGGCGATTCACTCGTGACTTAGAGGCCCATCGCCAGACCGCCGTCGACGGCGATGACCTGACCGGTGAGGTAGCCCGCCGCCTCACTGGCGACGAACCCCACGATCGCGGCGACGTCCGCGGTCGTTCCCATCCGACCCATCGGGATCGACGCCGTGATCTCCTCGGTGGTCGTGCCCAGTGCTGCGGTCATCTCGGTGTCGACGAAACCCGGGGCGATGACGTTGACGGTGATCCCGCGTGAGGCGACCTCGCGAGCGAGTGACCTGGCCAGTCCCACCATCCCAGCCTTCGCGGCGGCGTAGTTCGCCTGGCCCGGGACGCCGTAGAAGGGACTCACCGAACCCATGAAGACGATCCGACCCGAGCGCGCGCGGATCATGGAGGAGAGGACCGCTCGCGCGCTGAAGAACGCCCCGTCGAGGTTGGTCGACATCACGTCGCGCCACTGCTCGTCGCTCATCCTCATGGCGAGTCCATCGCGGGTGATGCCCGCATTGGCGACGAGGACATCAACGGGCCCGTGGAGTTCGATCGCCGACTTCACGGCGGCCGCCACGGACGAGGAGGACGCGACATCGACCGCGAGGGACAGAGCGCACCCCTCGGGCGCCTCACCCGAGCGCGAGAGGGCGACGACCGTGTCGCCCTCGGCGATGAAGTGCGCGGCGATCGCCGCTCCGATGCCGCGACTGGCTCCGGTGACGATGACGTGTCGACTCATGGCTTCATCTCCTGGATCTCGAGGGGCACGGCGGGCGCGACCTGGCGATCGAAGTCGCGGATCCTCTTGGTCAGTCCGGTGAGGACGCCGGCGGGGGGCATCTCGACGGTGGTGGTGACCGTCGTCGGCAGCGCCAAGGTGGCGGCGAGGAACTCCACGGGCGAAGTGAGCTGTCGTGAGAGGAGTGCGCGCCACTCGGCGGCGTCGGAATGCGCCTGACCGTCCACGTTGGCGATCACCACGTGGTCGGTCTGCCCCCACGCGACCGAGGCCAGCGCCTCGTCGAGCGCGGCCTGGGCCCCCGCCATGAGGGGGGAGTGGAAGGCACCGCCCACCGCCAGCGGCGTCGCGCGCCGCCACCCCAGTTCACGGTGGTTCGCCAGCACGTAGTCGAGGCCGCCACGCGTCCCACTCAGGACGATCTGGGCGTGACCGTTGATGTTGGCCACCCATGCGTCGTTCAGACCGTAGAGGTTGGCCCGGGCCGCCTCGTCACCGCCCATGACCGCGACCATCGTGCCCTCGATCGCCTCGGCGGCCTCGGCCATCGCGGCTCCGCGCACCGCGATGAGCCGGGCGCCGTCCTCGATGCTCACCAGACCCGAGGCGACCAACGCCGAGAACTCCCCGAGTGAGTGTCCGAGGAGGTAGCGCGGGCGCACGCCACGGTCGAGAAGTTCGTGGTACCCGACGAGGGAGAGGGCGAAGGTGGCGATCTGGGCGCGGTCGGTGCGCACCACCTCCTCGTCACTGGCCTCGAGCAGGAGGTAGGCGACGTCCACGTCAGCCGCCGTCGAGATCCGCTCGACGAGGGACCAATGGGCCGAGTCGCGCCAGGCCGCGCCCGCGCCACCCGAGAGGGAGCCCTGACCGGGGAAGAGCGCGACGACATCCTCGCGCAGGGGGAGTGAGTGAGTCATGCCGTCAAAGGTAACAGTGCCCGTGGTCACTACGCACCCGCGCCGCCTCCACCTCGCCGCTCTGGCTGACGCGAGCAGGTCTCACGGGTGCAGTCCCGGCACGACGAATGAATGAGGGATGTTCGAACGACCCGTGCCGGTGCGGCCGAGCCCCACGTTGCCCTTGCGGCAATCGAATCGGAGCCACGCGATCCTCGACCCCCCGCAGCCACCGCGCGACATTCATCGCGACGTTCATCGCGACGTTCATCGCGGCTACCTGGTTAGCTCCGTCGATGACGTCGCTGCGTCGGACTTCGACGCCCACGGTGGCGACACGATCGCCCCGCGCGGCGTTCACCGCATCGGTGCCCGGGGCGGGACTCGAACCCGCACGCCCTCTCGAGCAAAGGATTTTGAGTCCTCCGCGTCTGCCATTCCGCCACCCGGGCCGCGACGCAGAGGCTAGCAGGATACCTATGGTGGAGGTCATGAGAGTCCGCCTGTGGCGCCACGAGTTGCGTCTGCGTGCGCCCCTCGCCGGCGCCGCTCAGGTGCACGGCGCGCGCACGCACCTCTTCTTAGACGTCGAGGTCGACGGCGTGCGCGGCTTCGGTGAGATTGCACCACAGCCTCGTGCGCTCAACGGTGACCCGGGAGTGGACGACGTGCTCGTGGAACTGGAGCACTTCACCTTGCGCCAACTCCTCGAGGTGACCGACCGCGAGGGCGCGCCGCCCCCCTCGGCGCGGGTCACGCACTTCGCGGGCTCGCGACGGGCCAGTTACGCGGCCAGCGCGCTCCTCGAGATGGCCCTGCTCGACGCCGAGTTGCGCGCGCGCCACGAGACCATCGAACAGCACTGGCCCTCGCGCTTCGACACGCCCGTCCAGTCGACGGTGTCGATGCTCGACGACGGGCCCATGACCCCTCACCCCGACGCGGTCCAGCTTCGCGCCAAGGTCTCCTCCGCCGCGGTGACGCCGAGGCGCTGGCGCGAGCTCGCCGCGTGGGGACTGCCGGTACTGCTCGACTTCAACTGCGGCGCCGTCGACATGCAGGACGTCCTCGAGCTCACGGCGAAGGCTCGCGAGCACGTCGACGTGGTCGCCGTCGAGCAGCCCTTCGCTCCGGGCAACGTGGTGGACCACGCGAGCTTGGCCCGTGCGCTCGAGGTCCCGCTCAGCCTGGACGAGGGCGTGCGCCACCGCCGCGACGTCGACCAGATCGTCCGCTACGCCGCGGCCCGACGGATCTGCGTCAAGCCGGCGCGGGTGGGCGGTTACGCCCAGGCCCGTACCATGATCGAGCGCGCGCGGGGCCTCGGCCTCGACGTCTACGTGGGCGGCTTCTTCGAGTCCCCCCTGGCGAGAAGGGTGAATCGCGCCCTCGCGCGTCACCACGTCGAACTGCCCAGCGACATCGCGGACTCAGACGTCGACAGCGAAGGACTCCTCGAGGACGATCCCTGGGGCTTCGGCCTGCGGGCGGGGGCTGCGTTCGAGTCGCGCGCGACGCTGGTGAAACGCTACGAGTGAGCGGATTTACACTCGATGACGTGGGATCACGTTCGCAGAAGCGACACCTCGAGGACATCCAGCGCCGCTTGATGAGCGCCCGCGAGAGCCTGGGCGTCCTCGAAGAGCAGGTCGCGGTATGGAACGAGGCCCTGGACGAGGCTCGAATTCGCTCCCTGGTCTCAGAGACGCCGCTGCTTACGGCAGAATATAACGAGTTGTCAAAACACGTAGTGGCGGCGAACGCCGAGATGATCCGACGTTCCAACGAAGTGCGGAGCCTCACGGCCGAGCGCGACGAACTACTACGCGACTGGGTTCCGAAGGATGAGAATGGATAAGCGCGTCGTAATTGCCGATGATGAGTCGATCATTCGTCTCGACCTCAAGGAGATCCTCGAGGGTGACGGATACCTGGTCGTCGGCGAGGCCGCCACGGGCGACGACGCGCTGGAGCTCATCCGCTCACTCGAGCCGGACCTGGCGTTGCTCGACGTCAAGATGCCCGGTATCGACGGCATCGAGGTGGCAAGAGCGGTGAAGGGTGGCGCCACTCAGGTCGTGCTGCTCACCGCCTTCTCCCAGCGCGCGCTGATCGAGAGTGCCCGCGAGGCCGGCGTGGTGGCGTACTTGGTCAAGCCCTTCCGCTCCAGCGAGATCCTCCCGAAGCTGGCCGCGATCGTCAACCCCGCGTCGGTCGCCGCGTCCGCGCCGGTCACCGCGGACGCCGCCGGCGTCGATGACAAGATCGAGACCCGAGAGATCGTCCAGCGCGCGAAGGAGACCCTGATGCGCGAGCGCGGTCTCGACGAGCCGACCGCCTTCGAGATCATCCAGCAGTCGGCCATGCGTGGTCGCACCCGAATGCGCGACGTCGCCCAGCAGATCCTGAAGGGCGAATTCGTTGGTTGACCAGTCCGACCAACGGCCGCTGGTGTTGTTGGACGGCATGTCGCTGGCCTTTCGCGCCTTCTTCGCCCTCTCCACCGACATCGCGACCTCCGAGGGTCTCGTCACCAACGCGCTGCACGGTTTCGCCTCGATGTTGCATTCGCTGGTGCGCTCCCAGGAGCCTCGAGCGCTCGCCGTCGCCTTCGACCTGCCGGGCGGGACCTTCCGCGACGCGATGACCGAGGACTACAAGGGCGGTCGTGCGGCGACGCCGCCGGAGATCGAACATCAATTCGACCTCATCAGGACGCTCTGCGAGGCGCTGCACATCCCGGTCCTCGGGGTGCCCCAGTTCGAGGCCGACGACGTCCTGGCCACGCTCGCCACGTGGGGACGCGACTCGCAGATCCCGGTGGTGGTGGTCACGGGCGACCGCGACTGCTTCCAACTCGTCGAGGACCCCTACGTGCGCGTCCTCTACAACCGCCGGGGCGTCTCGGACTACTCGCTCTACGACGAAGCGGGGATCGTCGAACGGTGCGGGATCGAGCCCGCGCGCTACCCGCTCCTTGCGGCGCTGCGCGGCGACAACTCCGACAACCTCCCGGGTGTGCCCGGCGTGGGGGAGAAGACGGCCGCGAAGCTCTTCGCCACGTATCGCGACCTCGACGACCTCTACGCGCACCTGGGTGACCTCACGCCCAAACTGCGTGAGAACCTGAGCAACTTCGAGTCGCGCGCGCGCCAGAACGAACGGGTCATGCGCCTGGTGCGCGACGTACCGCTCGATTTCACCCTCGAGAGCCTGACCCTCGGTGGCTGGGACCGCGCGGCGGTGGCGACGTTCTTCGAACGCTTCGAGATGAACTCCATGCGCACTCGCTTCGAGAAACTGATGTCCGATGGCTTGCTGGGCGAGCCGGGCTTCTCCGAGGTCGCCCCCGCGCCGGCGAGCGTCCCGGACGTGGCGCAAGTCGTCGCGCAGCGCCGGTCGTCGCTCGTCGACGTCGTCACGTCGGCAAAGACACTGACGGTGCTCGAGCGCGCTGGACGCGTGGCGACCTTCGACGAGGCCGCGCACACCGTCGCCGTCGGCGACCTCGACGAGTTCCTCGGGGTCGTGGGAACTCGCCCCCTCACCGGCCACGACATCAAGGGCCTCTACCGCGGCGCCTTCGAACGCGACGTGACCCTGGGCGAGCCGGTCGACGACACGGCCATCATGGCCTTCCTGGTCGACGCCACGAGCGGACGCTACGACCTCGACGACGTCGCGCGACGATTCCTCGGCGAGGCCCTGAGCACGACCGCCCCCTCGTTGTTCGATGAGAACGCCGACGATGACTCACTGGCGCGCCACGTCCAGATCGTCGCGCGACTGCGCGCGGCGTTGCGCGCGGAGATCGCGCGCTGGGAACTGGACTTCGTCTACGCCACGATCGAACTACCCCTGGTGGCGGTGCTCGGACGCATGGAGGCGCGCGGCGTCCGCGTCGACGTGGGGATGTTGCGCACCATCGCCGAGGAGTTCACCCGCGAGGCCCAGGACCTCGACCAGGAGATCCAGCGCGTGGCCGGCCACGAGTTCAAGGTCAACTCGCCCCAGCAACTCCAGACGGTGCTCTTCGGCGAGCTCGGTCTCACGCCGGGCAAGAAGATCAAGACCGGCTACTCGACCGACGCCACGACGCTCGAGGCCCTCGCCGAGGAACACCCCATCGTGCCCCTGATCCTTCGCTTCCGCGAGGTCGAGAAGCTTCGCAGCACCTACGGCGCGCCGTTGATCGACGCCGTGGGCCCCGACGGGCGGATCCACGCCCAGTTCCACCAGACCGTGGCGCGCACCGGACGACTCTCCTCGGAGAACCCCAACCTGCACAACATCCCGGTGCGCACCAGTGAGGGCCGGCGTCTGCGCTTCGCGTTCGTGCCGACCGAGGGCTGGCGTCTCGCCGTCGCCGACTACAACCAGATCGAACTACGGATCCTGGCCCACCTCTCACAGGACCCCGGGCTGCTCGCCGCCTTCGCCAGCCACGAGGACGTGCACCGCAGCATCGCCGCCTCGGTCTTCGGCGTCGCGCCCACCGAGGTCACCCACGAGCAGCGCGAGCAGGCCAAGGCCGTCTCCTACGGCCTGGCCTACGGCATGGAATCCTTCGGCCTCTCGCAGCGCCTGGGCGTGTCGGTGGGCGCCGCGCGCGAGATCATGGACAAGTACTTCGACGGGTTCCCCACGCTTCGCCGCTACATGGACGACACCATCAAGGAGGTGCGGACCAGGGGCTACTCGCGCACCGAGTTCGGGCGGATCCGGCCGTTCCCGGACCTGGCGACGGCGAGCGGCCCCCAACGCGCCGCCGCCGAGCGCCAGGCGATGAACGCGGGCATCCAGGGCCTCGCCGCGGACATCTTCAAGTCGGCCCTGGTGCGTCTCGACCACCGCCTCACCAGTGAGGGGCTCGAGGCCCGGCTCATTCTCCAGGTCCACGACGAGGTCCTGGTCGAGGCCCCGCCCGCCGAGGTCGACGCCGTGCAGTCGGCGATCTTCGAGGCGCTCACGGAGGTCGCCACGCTGAGCGTGCCCCTCGAGGTGTCACTGGACTGGGGGGACTCCTGGGCGGCCGCGAAGGGTTGAGGACCCGTCTGATAGAGTGGAAACCTGGGTTTACACCGGAAACCCAGCCCTGATCGACTAGTTGGCCCCGGTGTGGTCGCCTGAAAGTAGTTCGCATGTCGGACGGCACTAGCCTCCTCTCTCCCGTTCAGATGGGCACCTTCGACGCGGAGGGGAACTACATCCCGCGCGTCATCACCGAGGACAACATGGTCGGCACGGACCTGACCGACCTCGTCGGCAACTCCGTGCTGGAGTTCGAGGACGGCGACCTAGTCACCGGCACGGTCGTCAAGATCGACCACGACGAGGTGCTCCTCGACATCGGCTTCAAGTCCGAGGGCGTGATCCCCGCCCGTGAGCTCTCGATTCGTAATGACGTCGACCCCTCCGAGATCGTCGCCATGGGCGAGAAGGTGGAATGCCTGGTCCTGCAGAAGGAGGACAAGGAGGGCCGACTGGTCCTGTCGAAGAAGCGCGCCCAGTACGAAAAGGCCTGGGCCAACATCGAGGAGCTCAAGAACCGCGACGAGATGGTCAAGGGCGTCGTCATCGAGGTCGTCAAGGGCGGCCTGATCGTCGACATCGGACTGCGCGGCTTCCTGCCCGCCTCCCTCGTGGAGCTGCGTCGCGTGCGTGAGCTGCAGCCCTACATCGGCAAGACGGTGGAGGCGAAGATCATCGAGCTCGACCGCAATCGCAACAACGTCGTCCTCTCGCGTCGCGCCTGGCTCGAGGAGACCCAGAAGGAGCAGCGCGGCGACTTCCTCAACAACCTCAAGCCGGGGGAGCGCCGTCACGGAGTCATCTCCTCGGTCGTCAACTTCGGTGCCTTCGTCGACCTGGGCGGCATGGACGGCCTCATCCACGTCTCCGAGCTCAGCTGGAAGCACATCGACCACCCGAGCCAGGTCGTCGCCGTGGGCGACGAGGTCGACGTCGAGGTGTTGGACGTGGACTTCTCCAAGGAGCGCATCTCCCTCTCGCTCAAGGCCACGCAGTCCGACCCCTGGCAGGTCTTCGCCGACAGCCACGCGGTGGACCAGTTGGTGTACGGCCGCGTGACCAAGATGGTGCCCTTCGGCGCCTTCGTCCAGGTGGGCGACGGCATCGAGGGCCTGGTGCACATCTCGGAGATGGCGGCCCACCACGTCGAGTCGCCCGACCAGGTCGTCACCGCGGGCGAGGAACTGTGGGTCAAGATCATCGAACTCGACACCGCCCGACGCCGCATCTCGCTCTCGATCAAGCAGGCGGCCGAGGGTGGCGAGGTCTCCGAGGAGTACCGTGAGGCCTTCGGCAGCCACGCCTACGACACCGAGGGTAACTACATCGGCGGCTTCGAGTACGGCGAGTTCACGCCCGAGACGGAGGCGCAGGCGGCGTGGGCCGAGTACGCCACCGAGGCGGTCGCCAAGACCCCCGAGGACGGCGACGGCCACGAGGCGTCGACCGATCCCGCCACTGAGAACTAGCGCACGCTGCGACACCCGCCACCACGGCGGTTCCCTTGGAACCGCCGTGGTGGCGGGTGTTTTTCGTTGAGAGGTCCGTCGTGATGTCACACCCGACTCATTACCGTGGTGAGGTGAGGCGTATCGCGGTGGTCGGCGGAATCGGGGCGGGCAAGTCCACGGTCGTGGACTACCTACGCTCGCGAGATTTCGTCGCGGTGGACGCCGACGAGGTCTACGCGCAGCTGGTGCGACGCGGACAGCCGTTGCTCGCGGTACTGGTCGACGCCTTCGGCACGGCGATCCTCACGCGTGACGGCGAGCTCGACCGACGCTTCGTGTCCTCCGTCGTCTTCGCCGACCCCTCCGCCCTGCGACGCCTGGACGCGATCACGCACCCCTGGGTGGGCCGAGAGATGCGCCGCCAGCTCGACGCCGCCGAGGGCCGGGCGGTCTTCGCCGCCCTGCCCCTGTACCGTCCGGAGCACCGCGACTCGCTGGCCCTCGACGAGGTGTGGGCCGTGCAGGTGGCGCCCGAGGTCGCCGTCGACCGACTCGTCCAGCAGCGCACCATGTCCGAGGATGACGCTCGCGCGCGCCTCGCGAGCCAGATGGGCAACGACGAGCGTGCGGCGCTGGCCGACGAGGTGATCTGGAACAACACCAGTCGTGAGGACCTGCGCGAGCGCGTCGACGAACTGCTGAGGGAGCGCGGGATCGATGGCCACTGACTTCTTGGTCGAGTCGCCGTTTCGGCCCTCGGGTGACCAGCCCCTGGCGATCGCCACCCTGGCGCAGGGCGTCGGTGACGGACTGCGCTACCAGACGCTCGAGGGGATCACCGGCAGCGGTAAGACCGCGACCATCGCCTGGCTGGTGGAGCGCGTGCAGCGACCGACGTTGATCCTCGAGCCGAACAAGTCGCTGGCGGCGCAGTTGGCGTCGGAGCTCAAGGAGATGCTGCCCTCGAACCGCGTCGAGTTCTTCGTGTCCTACTACGACTACTACCAACCCGAGGCGTACATCCCGCGGACCGACACCTTCATCGAGAAGGACAGCGCGGTGAACGAGGAGATCGACCGCCTGCGTCACTCCGCCACCTCGTCGCTGCTCACGCACCGCGACACCATCGTCGTGGCGTCGGTCTCGTGCATCTACGGGCTGGGTTCACCGCTCGAGTACCGCGAGCGCATGCTGCGCCTCGAAGTCGGCGCCGTCCACGACCAACGGTCCCTGCTGCGACGCCTGGTCGAGATGCAGTACACCCGCAACGACCTCGTGGTCGATCGCGGCTCGTTCCGCCTCAAGGGTGACACCCTCGAGATCCAGCCCGCCTACTCCAACGAGGCACTGCGCGTCTCATTCTTCGGCGACGAGATCGAGGAGATCACCTTCTTCAATCCGGTGACCCAGGAGCGCCGCGGCAAGGTCGACGACGTGACGCTCTTCGCCGCCTCGCACTACGCCACGAGCTCCGAGACGCTCCAGCGCGCGTGCCGCGGCATCGAGGAGGAGCTGGGCCGACAACTGCGGATCTTCGAGAGTGAGGGCAAACTCCTCGAGGCCCAGCGGCTGCGCTCGCGGACCGAACACGACCTCGAGATGCTCGAGCAGACCGGGATCTGTGCGGGGATCGAGAACTACTCGGCCCACCTGGACGGGCGCAGCCCGGGGGAGCGGCCCTACACCTTGCTCGACTACTTCCCCAGTGACATGCTCGTCGTGATCGACGAGTCCCACGTCGCGGTGCCCCAGATCCGCGGGCAGTACGCCGGGGACCGGTCGCGCAAGGAGACGCTGGTCGAACACGGATTTCGCCTGCCGAGCGCGCTCGACAACCGGCCACTCAACTTCGACGAGTTCATGGCCATCGTCCCCCAGATCGTGTTCGTGTCGGCGACGCCGGGGCCCTACGAGACCGAGGTCTCGGACCAGATCGCCGAGCAGGTCATCCGGCCCACCGGGCTGCTGGACCCGATCATCTCCGTGGTGCCCACCAAGAACCAGATCGACGACCTGCGAGTACGCCTCGACGCGGTGATCGCCCGCGACGAGCGGGCGCTGATCACCACGCTCACCAAGCGCATGTCCGAGGACCTGACGAACTTCCTGGTCAAGGCCGGTTATCGGGTCCAGTACCTCCACAGTGACATCGACACCGTCCAGCGCATCGAGATCCTGAGGTCCCTGCGACTCGGCGAGTTCGACATCCTCGTCGGCATCAACCTCCTGCGCGAGGGTCTCGACCTGCCCGAGGTGTCGCTCGTCGCCATCCTCGACGCCGACAAGGAGGGGTTCCTGCGCTCGCGCTCCGCCCTGATCCAGACGATCGGCCGGGCGGCGCGCAACGCCCACGGCGAGGCCGTCCTCTACGCCGATCACATCACCGATTCGATGCGTGACGCCATCTCGACCACCGAGCGCCGGCGCATCATGCAGGTCAACTACAACGAGCAGCACGGCATCACCCCGATCACCATCACCAAGAACGTCGCCGACATCCTCGGTCGCCTACGCTCCGAGGTCGCGCCTGAGCCGACCAACAAGGTGCACGGCGTCTCCTCGCTCGAGACCATCGCCTCCGACGACCTCAACCTCGAGATCGCCCGCGTCGAGGAGGCGATGCTCGCCGCGGCCGAGCAGCTGCGCTTCGAGGAGGCGGCGGCGCTGCGCGACTACCTCCATACCCTGCAGATCCAGGGGCTCGGCGAGGACCTTCGCCGCCTCGAGCTGGACGCCTAGGCACTAGGTTCGCACCATGTCGTCGACGATCCGTGTGCAGGGCGCTCGCGTTCACAACCTCAAGAACCTCTCCGTCGAGATCCCTCGCGACCAGCTCGTGGTCTTCACCGGGCTCTCGGGTTCGGGCAAGTCCTCGTTGGCCTTCGACACCATCTACGCCGAGGGGCAGCGACGATACGTGGAGAGCCTCTCGGCCTACGCGCGACAGTTCCTCGGCCAGATGGACAAGCCCGACGTCGACTTCATCGAGGGACTCTCGCCGGCGATCTCGATCGACCAGAAGACCGCTTCGCGCAACCCGCGCTCCACGGTGGGCACGATCACCGAGATCCACGACTACTTGCGACTCCTCTTCGCGCGCATCGGCGTCGCGCACTGCCACGTCTGCGGCCGTCCGGTCACGCGACAGACCCCCCAGCAGATCGTCGACCAGGTCCTCGCGCGCGAGGACGGCGGCCGGTTCCTGGTGCTCGCGACGGTCGTCGAAGGTCGAAAGGGCGAGTACTCGACCCTGCTCAACGAGTTGGCCGCCCAGGGCTTCAGCCGGGTACGCGTCGACGGGGTGGTGCACGAGCTCAGTGACCGCGAGGAGATCGTCCTGGCGCGCTACGAACAGCACACCATCGACGTGGTCCTGGACCGGCTCAGCGTCAAGGGCGCCAATCGCCAGCGTCTCACCGAGTCCGTGGAGTCGGCCCTCAAGTTGACCAAGGGGCTGGTCTCCTTCTTGTTCGTCGACACCGAGGAGCTGGTGCAGTTCTCCGAGAAGATGGCCTGCACCAACTGCGGCATCAGCTTCAGCGAGCTCGCGCCGCGCGACTTCTCCTTCAACTCGCCCTACGGCGCGTGTCCGACCTGCACCGGGCTGGGGACGCGGTTCGAGGTCGATCCCGACCTGGTCGTGCCCGACCCTTCGCTCTCGCTGGCCGACGGCGCCCTCGCGCCGTGGGCCGGCGCACGCTTCAAGTACTTCGAGCGACTCATCGAGGGTATCGCCGACCTCGGTGGCTTCGACGTGGCGACGCCGTGGTCCAAGCTGCGCGCGAAGGACCGCAAATTGGTGCTGCACGGCGTGGAGAAGAAGTCGGTCCCCGTGAAGTTCCGCAATCGCTACGGGCGGGTGCGCACCTACGAGACCACCTTCAACGGGATCGTGGAGTGGTTGGAACGCAAGCGCAACGAGGCCGACGGCGACTGGTCGCGCGAGCAGGCCGAGCAGTACATGCGCGAGGTGGAGTGCACCGCCTGCCACGGGCAGCGCCTCAAGCCCGAGGTGCTGGCGGTGCGGATCCACTCGCACAACATCGCCGACATCAACGCCATGACCATCGACGAGGCCATCGCACTGTTCTCCACGTTGACGCTCAGTGAGCGCGAAGCGACCATCGGGCGCCAGGTGATCAAGGAGATCGTGGCGCGATTGACCTTCCTGATGGACGTGGGCCTGGACTACCTGACCTTGAGTCGCGCCTCGGCCACCCTCTCGGGCGGCGAGGCCCAGCGGATCCGCCTGGCCAGCCAGATCGGCAGTTACTTGGTGGGGGTCCTCTACGTGCTCGACGAGCCCTCCATCGGGCTGCACCAACGCGACAACCGGCGCCTCATCGCCACCCTGGAACGACTGCGCGACCTGGGCAACTCGGTGATCGTGGTCGAGCACGACGAGGAGACCATCCGCCTGGCCGACTACATCGTCGACATCGGTCCCGGCGCCGGGGAGTTCGGGGGCGAGGTCGTGCACGCGGGCACCTACAAGGAGTTGCTCGACAACGACGCCTCCCTCACCGGCCAGTACCTCTCGGGCGCGCGGCGCATCGACGTCCCCGAGGTGCGCCGACCCGGCGACGGCCATCAGCTGGTCATCAAGGGGGCGCGCGCGAACAACTTGCGCGACATCACCGTCGAGATTCCCCTGGGTCGCTTCGTCGCGGTCACCGGGGTCTCGGGTTCGGGCAAGTCGACCCTGATCAACGGCATCCTTCTCGCCTCGCTCGAGCGCCAGATCAATCGAGCCAAGACGACGGTGGCCGAGCACGACACCATCACCGGGGTGAAGTTCCTCGACAAGGTCGTGGCCGTGGACCAACAGCCCATCGGTCGCACGCCACGCTCCAACCCCGCGACCTACACCGGGGTCTTCGACAAGGTCCGCAAGCTCTTCGCCGAGGTCTCGGAGTCCAAGGTCCGTGGCTATCAGCAGGGCCGCTTCTCCTTCAACGTGAAGGGCGGACGCTGCGAGGCCTGCGCCGGCGACGGCACCATCAAGATCGAGATGCACTTCCTGCCCGACGTCTACGTGAACTGCGAGACCTGCGAGGGTGCGCGCTACAACCGTGAGACGCTCGAGATCAAGTACCGCGGCAAGTCGATCGCCGACGTGCTCGACATGCCCATCGCCGAGGCGCTCGAGTTCTTCGACCGCCAACCCTCCATCCTGCGTCACATTCAGGCCCTCGTCGACGTGGGACTGGGCTACGTGCGTCTGGGCCAGCCGGCGCCGACCCTCTCGGGGGGCGAGGCCCAGCGGGTCAAACTGGCCACGGAACTGGCCCGTCGCCCGACGGGACACACGCTCTACGTGCTCGACGAGCCCACCACGGGACTGCACTTCGAGGACGTGCACCGACTCTTGCAGGTCCTGCACCGTCTGGTGGACCAGGGCAACACCGTCTTGACCATCGAGCACAACCTCGACGTGATCAAGACGGCGGACTGGGTCATCGACCTCGGCCCCGACGGCGGACGCCGCGGTGGCGTCGTGGTGGGTGAGGGGACGCCCGAGGAGATCGCCCAGCTGGCGACCGCGACCGGACAGGTCCTGCACGAGGTGCTCGCGCAACACGGGAGGACCTAGTGTTCGCCAAGCCCTCGGGAATCCCGCGCCAGAGTGGCTGCTACCTCTTCAAGAACGCCCAGGACACCGTCATCTACGTGGGCAAGGCCCGTTCGCTCGCGCAACGGCTCTCGAGCTACTTCCAGAGGTTCGAGGCGCTCACGCCCAAGACCCAGGCCCTGATGGACGAGGCGCTCAGCGTCGAATGGATCGTGACGCCCAGTGAGACCGACGCGCTCATCCTCGAGAACGAGCTCATCAAGGAGAACCAGCCGCGCTACAACATGCGCCTGAAGGACGACAAGAGCTTCCCCTACGTCGCGATCGACGCGCGCAGCGAGTTCCCCGTGCCCTACATCACGCGCGCCAAGCACCAACGCGGCGTGCGCTACTTCGGACCGTTCGTGGACGTGCGCGCGCTGCGCCACACCATGGACGAGCTGCTCCAGACCTTCCCGTTGCGCTCGTGCTCGGCCCACAAGTTCGACTACCACCGGCGACTGGGGCGTCCCTGTCTTCTCTACGACATCGCCAAGTGCTCGGGACCCTGCGTCGGGAAGATCGACGCCGAGGGCTACGCGCAGTTGGTGGCGGCGTGGGCGCGCTTCTTCGAGGGCGACGTGCGCGAGCTGCGCGAGCTCCTGCGCGCGCAGATGCGCGCCGCCGCCGCCCAACAACACTACGAGGCCGCCGCCAAGGCGCGCGACGGCCTCGCGGCCCTGGAGCGCGCCGCCAGCGATCAGAGCATCGTGCTCGACGACCACTCGAACCTCGACGTGGTCGACATCGCGACCCAGGGCGGGCGCTCCGCGCTGGTGCGCTTCCGGGTACGTCACGGGAGGATCATCGGGCGCACCGTGCACCTCATCGACCGCTCGCTCGACGAGGACGACGCGGAGATCTTCGAGGCCGCGCTGCCCGAGCTCTACGACGACGCCGAGCTCATCGCCCCGGTCATCGTCACCAACGCGTCGTGCGCCGCGTCGGTGCTGGCCCCGGAGTTCCTGTCGCAACGACGCACCCGCGCGGTGGAGATCGTGACCCCCCAGCGCGGGCGACGCCGCCGATTGCTGGAGCTGGCCCATAGCGACGCCCTCGCCGTGATCGATCGCGACTCGCTGCGCCGCCAGAGCGACCACAACGTGCGATCGCGCGCCCTCCAGGAGGTCGGCGCGGCCCTGGGACTCGAGCAGCCGCCCTTTCGCATCGAGTGCTTCGACATGAGCCACCTCCAGGGCACCAACTACGTCGGCTCCATGGTCGTCTTCGAGGACGCCCTCGCGAAGAAGGCCGACTACCGGCACTTCAACGTCAAGGAGGTCTTCGGCAACGACGACGCCGGCGCGATGCAGGAGGTGGTGCGCCGACGCCTGGGCTACTGGGACGAGGACCAGGCCGCGAGCAAGTTCCGGCGGGCCAATCTGATCATCATCGACGGCGGCCTGCCCCAACTGCACGCCGCCGAGCGCGCGGCGGCGACCCTGGGCCTCGCGGGGCGCGTCGAGTTCGCGGCGCTCGCCAAGCGCGAGGAACTCCTCTACCGCCCCGGATCGAGCACGCCCATCGTCCTCGAGCGCGGCTCCGAGGGCCTCTACCTGGTCCAGCGGATCCGCGACGAGGCCCACCGCTTCGCCATCTCGTTTCACCGCTCCAAGCGCGCCAAATCCATGGTGGCGACCCTGCTCGACGGGGTCGAGGGCCTCGGCCCCAAACGGCGCGATCGCCTGATGCTGCAGATGGGTTCACTCGCGAACCTGCGCTCGGCGACCCTGGACGAACTGCGCGCCCTCAGCTGGCTGCCCGACGACGTGGCCCAGAACATCTACGATCGACTACGCGCGCCGCTCGCGCCACGACTAGAGAAGGAATCCCGCGACGATGACTGACGTCTTGCTGGTGACGGGTATGTCGGGTGCGGGCCGCTCGACGGTCTCCACCGCCCTGGAGGACCTGGGCTGGTTCGTGATCGACAACCTGCCCATGGAGCTGATCGTGCGCGTCGGCGAGCTCGCCTCGACGGGCTCCAAGGACGCCGCCGGCGTCGCCTTCATCGTCGGGCGTTCCGGCCACGCCCAGCCCGACACGCTGCTCCAGGTGAAGGACGAGCTCGAATCGATGCACGAGAGCGCCAAGCTGCTGTTCCTCGACGCCCCCGACGACGTCCTCATCCATCGTTACGAGGGCACCCGACGGCGCCACCCGGTCGAGGCGGCGACGCTCGCGGACTCCATCGCCCAGGAGCGCACGGTCCTAGAGAGCATCCGCGACAGTGCCGACATCATCATCGACACCGGCACCATCAACACCAACCAGCTGCGAACGCGCATCGCGGAGATCTTTCGCACCAGCGACGTCGACGGCCTGCGCGTCTCGATGATCTCCTTCGGGTTCTCCAACGGACTCCCGCGCGACGTGGACCTGGTGTTCGACTGCCGATTCCTGCCCAATCCGCACTGGATCGACGAGTTGCGCCCCCTCACGGGGCTCGACGAGCCGGTGGCCCGCTACGTCTTGGAGCAGGAGGAGGCCCAGCACTTCTTGCGCGACGTGGTCGCCATGCTCGAGTGGCAGATCCCCGCCTTCGCCAAGGAGGGCAAGTCCTACCTGACCATCGCCATCGGCTGCACCGGCGGGCGGCACCGGTCGGTGGCGATCGCCGAGGAGATCCGTCGCCGCTTGGCGCTGCGCAACTCGGTCTTCCACCGCGACATCTCGCGATGAGACTCGTCGCGATCGGCGGCGGACACGGCACCGCGGTCACCCTGCGCGCCCTACGCGGCGTGGGCGGCCACGTCACGGGCATCGTCTCGGTCGCCGACGACGGGGGGTCGACCGGCCGATTGCGTGCCATGCTCAACGTGGCCGCGGTGGGGGACCTGCGCAAGTGCCTCGGGGCCCTCGCCGACGCGACCAACCCCTTGGCGCAGGCCTTCGAGCACCGCTTCAGCGTCGGCGAGCTCGCGGGACACACCGTCGGCAACCTCTTCCTGGTCGGCCTCCTCGACGCCACCGGCAACCTGGAGGAGTCGGTGGACGCCGCCGCCCAGGCCCTGGGCGTCACGGGCGCCATCGTGCCGGCCAGCTCCCAGGGCGTCGTGCTGCTCGCGCGACACGGCAACGGCGTCACTCGGGGCCAGACCGCGGTGGCACGCACCCCCGGCATCCGCCTGCTCAGCCTCGATCCGCCCGCCCCGGCGGCCCCGGCACGGGCCCTCTCGGCCATCGAGGGCGCCGACGTCGTCCTCATCGGCCCCGGCTCGCTCTACACCAGCGTCCTGGCGGCGTGCGTGGTCCCCGAGATCACCCGGGCCCTGCAGCGCACTCGTGCGCGCAAGGTCTACGTCGCCAACCTGCGGCCCGAGGAGCCCGAGACGCTGGGTTTCACCCTCCAGGACCACGTGGACGCCCTGCGCGCGCACGGCGTCGAGCCCGACGAAGTCCTGGTCGACTCGGCCTCGCCCTTCGCGCGCCAGCCCTGCGCGGTCCCCACGGTGGTCGCCTCGCTGAGCGCGAGAAATCCCCTGGTCCACGATGTGCCAAAATTGAGGCACGCAGTCATCGAAGCCTGCGACATCCAACCCCCCACCCGTTCTTAGGAGACGTCAGTGACCACTCGTGTAGCGATTAATGGATTTGGTCGGATTGGCCGCGGCTACCTGCGCGCCTCGCTGAAGAACCCTGACGTGGTCGTGGTCGCGGTGAACGACCTGACGTCGCCCCAGACCAACGCCCACCTCCTCAAGTACGACTCGACCCAGGGCGCCCTGGGCCTGCCCGTGACGATCACCGACGAGGGCATGACGGTGGGGGAGCACTTCATCAAGGTCCTCGCCGAGCGCGACCCCGCGAAGCTTCCCTGGGGCGAGCTCGAGGTCGACGTGGTCATCGAGTCGACCGGGCGCTTCACCTCGCGCGAGGCGGCCGCGGTCCACCTGCAGGCCGGCGCGAAGAAGGTCATCATCTCGGCCCCGGCGAGCGACGTGGACGGCACCTTCGTCTACGGCGTCAACCACGAGAGCTACGACCCGGCGACCCAGCACATCGTCTCCAACGCCTCGTGCACCACGAACTGCTTCGTCCCCATGGTCAAGGTGCTCGACGACGCGCTGGGCGTGCAGACCGGACTGATGACCACGGTGCACGCCTACACCAACGACCAGAACCTCCTGGACCTCGCGCACAACGACCTGCGCCGGGCTCGCGCCGCGGCGATCAACATCGTCCCGTCCTCGACCGGTGCCGCCCGCGCCACGAGCCTGGTGCTCGAGGCGATGAAGGGCCGTCTCGACGGCACGTCGCTGCGCGTCCCGATCCCCGACGGCTCGATCACCGACTTCACGGCCATCGTGCGCTCCACCACCGTCGAGGAGATCAACGCCGCCTTCAAGGCCGCGGCCGAGGGGCCCCTCAAGGGCGTGCTCGTCTACACCGACGAGCCCATCGTCTCCTCGGACATCGTCGGCACGCCCGCGTCGTGCACCTTCGACTCCAAGATGACCATGGTCCAGCGCATCAACGACGAGCAGAGCCTGGTCAAGATCTTCGGCTGGTACGACAACGAGTGGGGCTACTCCAACCGCCTCGTCGACCTGACCACCGTCGTCGGCCGCTAGTCCGTGGCGTCCTTGCCCCAGTTCGAACGTTGGGGGAGCCTCGCCGGCAAGCGAGTGCTCGTCCGCGTCGACTTCAACACGCCCGTCGCGGAGGTGAACGGGCGTCTCGAGGTCACCGACGACTTCCGTATCCGCGCCACGCTGCCGCTCTTCGAGCAGCTCCTGGACGCGGGGGCCACCGTCGTGGCCTGCACCCACTTCGGTCGGCCCGAGGGCCGCGTCGTCGAGAAGTACTCCGTGGCCCCGGTGCGCCGGCGCCTCGAGGAACTCTGCCCCGCGGTGGAGCTGCTCGAGAACCTGCGCTTTCATCCCGGCGAGGAGGCGAACGACCCCGCGTTCGGCGCCTCGCTCGTGGAGGGCTTCGACTACTACATCAACGAGGCCTTCTCCGCCTCGCACCGGGCGCACGCCTCGATCATGATCCCCCCCACGCTGATCCCGAGCGCCGCCGGTCCCAACCTGCAGCGCGAGGTGGCGACGCTCTCGTCGATCCTCGAGAGCCCGGCGCGGCCCTTCGTCGCCATCGTCGGCGGCGCCAAGGTCAAGGACAAGCTCGGCATCGTCAAGGTCCTCGCGCAGAAGGCCGACCAGGTCATCGTGGGCGGCGGCATGGCCTACACCTTCGAGGCCACCCAGGGGCGCCACATCGGCTCCTCGCTCTTCGACCCCTCCTACCTCGAGGTCTGCGCCGAGCTGATGGAGGGTGGCAAGATCGTCATCCCCTCCGACGCGCGCGGGCTACGCGACGACGCACCCTTCGGTAGCGGCGGACCCGACGAGGTGCTCGAGTGGGGCCAGGACATCCCCGACGGTTTCCAGGGACTCGACATCGGCCCGGCGTCGGTGGCGAGCTTCGTGTCGATCATCATGGGGGCGGGCACCATCCTGTGGAACGGACCCATGGGCGTCTTCGAGGACCCCCGACTGAGCGCGGGCACCGAGGCCGTCGCGCGGGCCGTCGCCGCCTCCGACGCGGTCTCGATCATCGGCGGTGGGGACTCCGTCTCGGCCATCCAGGGCTTCGGTCTCGAGGACGCGGTGAGCTTCGTCTCCACCGGCGGGGGAGCGAGCCTCGAGTTCGTCGAGCTCGGGGACCTGCCCGGTCTCGCCGCCCTGAGAGAGAGCCCGTGGAACCGGTCATGAATCGTCCCCTGGTAATTGGCAACTGGAAGATGAACCTCGACTACGTCGAGGCGGTGCACCTCATCCAGCAGATCGGCGTGATCGTGAGGAACCGGCCCCTCGAGCACGTGGACCTGGTGGTGGCGCCGCCCTTCGTCGACATCCGCAGCGTGACCTCGGTGGTGGAGTCCGAGCGCATCGCCCTCGAAGTAGGCGCCCAGCACGCCAGCGTGCACGACGCGGGGGCCCACACCGGCGAGGTGTCGGTCCCGATGCTCCAGCGCCTCAACGTCAAGTGGATCCTGGTGGGACACTCCGAACGCCGCGCCCACTACGCCATGACCGACGAGGTCGTGGCCCAGACGCTGCGTACCGTCACCCGCCAGGGCGTGCACGCGGTGCTCTGCGTGGGCGAGGAGCTCGCAGTGCGCAACGACGAGGGGCACCTCGACTTCGTGAGCGCCCAATTGCACGCCGCCCTCGAGGGCCTCGATGAGAAGTCGCGTCCCTTGGTGAGCGTGGCCTACGAGCCCGTCTGGGCCATCGGGACCGGACTCACCGCGAGCACCGAACAGGTGCGCGACATGACCGAGCACATCCGCACGGTACTGGCCTCGCTGTCGCTCGAGGCCACGCGGGTCCTCTACGGCGGATCGGTCAACGCCGAGAACGCGGCGTCGCTGATGAGTGAGGGTCGCGTGGACGGATTCCTGGTCGGGGGGGCGTCCTTGAAGGCCGAGTCGTTCCTCGCGATCGGCCAGGCCGCCGACGACTGCTACGCTGGCAAGCGCTAGTCGGAGGTCGTGATGTTCACCTGGTCATTCATAGTCATCGAGGCCGCCTCGGCGATCGCCCTCATCTTCTTGGTGCTGTTGCACTCGGGGCGCGGTGGCGGCATCTCGGACCTGATGGGTGGATCGGTCGGCTCGATGGCCGCCGGGTCGACGGTCGTCGAGCGTAACCTCGACCGCATCACCGTCGCCGTCGCGCTGATCTTCACGTTCGCGACCCTCACGCTCGACCTGCGCCTGCAGTAACGACCGTGCTCCCACACGGGTCTGGTCGTCGGACCGCCCTGGTGGTGGTGATCACGGGGATCATCGTGGTGGCCGCGACGTTGCTGGCCTATCGTCGCCCGGCTCCCGCCGCCGGCCCGGCGAACCCCGCGACTTCGAGCCTGACCCTCGCCCTCCCGGGCCCCTTCAACGGCTGCAGCGTGCTGAGCCCGCTCGCGACCTCGACCACGTCGGCGATCCTCGACCTCATCCGCCCCTCGGCGTTCCAGACGGCGCCCAGCGATGTCCTCACCGGCGAGGGTGGGGCCATCGTCTCGGCGGAGCTGGTGTCGCTGCATCCCGAGACCGTGGTCTACAGCGTCGACCCCAAGATGCGCTGGAGCAACGGGCGCGCGTTCTCCGTCGACGACCTCATCGAGTGGTGGAGGAGCGCGCGACGCATCGACAGCGTCAACGGCGACGGCTACCGGGCGATCGCCTCCATGAAGGTCAACAAGACCCGCACCTCGGTGACCGCCACCTTCTCGAGCGACTTCGCGAACTGGAACCTGTTGTTCCGCGACGTCGAGCAGTCGGGCGCCAGCACCTCGTGCGCGATCGGCCAGTTGAGCGCTCAGCCGTCGTTGGGCCCCTACCTGGTCCGTAGCGCCACCACCCAACGCATCGTGCTCGTCGCCAACCCGCAGTGGACCATCAACTACAACCGTTTCCACCAGGTCATCATCACCGCCTCGCGCGACCTGCCCACCAGCGGGGCGAAGTACTTCGTGAAGTACGACCCCGTCGCCACGAAGTCCCTCGTCGAGGGACTGGCCGCGCACCCGCGCTACCTCGGTCAATTCGGGAACTCGAGCGACCTCGTCGAGATCACCTACAGCCCTCACGCGGCCCTGACGAGCGAGCGAACGATGCGCGTCGCCCTCTCCTGGCTGCTGGAGCGTCACACGATCCTCGATCAGCTCTTCGGCACCTTCACCTTCACGCCCGCCGTCCCCACGTCGGCCCTGCTCACGCAGGGCCAGACGGACTACCCTCTCGCCCGCACGACGTCGGCGACGAACGCCACGGACCCCACCTTGGCCGACCCCTCGGTGGACTGTCGCCCCTGCGCCGTCGACCTGCTGCGCCACGCGGGGTATGTCGACACCGCCGCAGGCTGGCGCTCTCCGTCGGGCGCCCCCTTACGCGTCGACCTCGCCGTGGGGCCGAGCACCCTCGACGAGCAGACGGCGACACTCGTGGCGCAACAGTGGGAGGCCCAGGGGATCGGCGTGTCGACGCGCAGGGCCCCGAGCGACGCGACGGCTGCCGACATGGCCGCGCGCGGCGTC
>JAGXBH010000061.1 GCA_018971185.1 Acidobacteriota bacterium | reverse complement strand
TGGCCACCCACCTCTACCGTTCCCAGCGCCTCGCCGCCGGCGCCACCAAGACCGTGGTGAGCGGTGAGCTCGCGAGGCGCCTCGGACTCGACGTCGCGCTGCTGCCGGTGAGCGACGACGTGATCGCCACCGAGTTCGACACCGAGAAAGGACCGATGAGCTTCCAGGAGTACTTCGTGCGCCACCACCACGACGTCGTGGTCCGCGCCGTGCGCGTCCGCGGAGCGGCGTCGGCGCGTCTGAGCGAGGAGTCGCGCGAGGCCCTCGAGCGCAGTGAGCGCATCGTGATCGCCCCGTCGAACCCGCTGATCTCCATCGACCCGATCCTGCGCGTGCCCGGCGTCGTGGACATCCTTCGTCGCCGACGCGACGACGTGGTGGCCGTCTCGCCCCTCGTGGCCGGAGCGGCCCTCAAGGGTCCCGCCGACCGGCTGATGCGCGAGTTAGGGCACGACGTCAGCGCGGTGGGCGTCGCCCGCTTCTACCAGGGGGTCGTCGGCACGATGGTGATCGACGAGCGCGACGCGCACGACGCCGGGGCCGTGGCCGCCACCGGCTGCGCGGTGCGGGTCACCACCACCGTGATGAGCGACGAGGCCCACGCGATGGCCCTGGCGCGCGAGGTGCGCGCGTGAGCGAGCTACGCATCGTCGCCGTACGAGGGGTGGGCGAGGTCGTCGAGGGCGACGACCTGGTCGCGATCCTCCTGGAGGCGCTCGACGCGCAGGGGCTCGCTCTCGAGCACCACGACGTGGTGAGCGTCACCAGCAAGGTGGTCTCGAAGTCCGAGGGGCGCGTCGTCGCCTTCGACGGGACCCGCGAGCATCGCGAACGGCTCATCGACCAGGAATCGACGCGGGTTCTTCGCCGTCGAGGTGACCTGCGCATCACCGAGACCCACCACGGCTTCGTCAACGCCAACGCCGGCATCGATCATTCCAACACCGCGGCGGGCACCGCGGTGTTGCTACCGCGCGACCCCGACCGCTCCGCGCGTCGGTTCCGGGCGGAAGTGCGACGCCGTCGCGGTCTCGACATCGGCGTCGTGGTCACCGACACCTTCGGACGCGCGTGGCGCCACGGCGTGGCGGACGTCGCACTGGGCTGCGCCGGTCTTCACCCCATCCTCGACCTACGCGGCACGCCCGACGACCGCGGCCGCATCCTTGATGTCACCGAGGTCGCCGCGGTCGACGAGATCGCGTCCGCCGCCAATCTGGTCCTCGCCAAGGACGCCCACACGCCATTCGCGCTCATACGCGGTCTGGGCGAGCACTACTTCGGCGAGGGCTCGGTCGCGCAGCACGTGGTGCGCCGCGCCCCCGGGGATCTCTTCCGCTGACTCAGATCCCGCCGAGTTGGACGAGGCCGGAGAGCTCCGAGCCGTCGGCCACCGTCACTTCGGCCCCCACCACGCAGGTGGGACCCAGGATCGAGGCCGAGCCGATCACCGCGCGCGGACCGATGATCGACGAACGGATCTGCACGTCGTCACGGACCACCGCGCCGGGCATCACCACCACTCCGTCGAGGACCACGTTCTCGCCGATGACGCAGTCGCGGTCGACCACGGCGTTGTTCAGCTTCGCACTGGCGGCGACCTGGCTCGAGGGGTGGCACCACGCGCTGCCGACGAGGTCCGCGATCGTGCGCTCGGCGTCACGGCCGTTGAGGAGGTCGATGTTGGCCTGCAGGAACGTGGCGGGCGTACCGGTGTCGAGCCAGTAGGCGTGATCGTCCATCGCGTAGAGCGTCGCGGCGGCGGCGAGCGCCGGGAAGGTCTCGCGCTCCACGCTCACCTTGCGTCCGGAGTCGATCAAGGCCAGCACCGAGGGCTCAAAGACGTAGGTGCCGGCGTTGATGAGGTTGGTCGGCGCCTCCTCACGCGGCGGCTTCTCGATGAACGCACTCACGCGCCCGTCGCCGTCGGTGACGACGACCCCGAAGCGCGAGGGGTCCTCGACCGCGTGCAGGGCGATGGTGGCCTGCGCGTGGTGCGCGCGGTGGAAGGCCACCAGGGCCGTGACGTCGAGGTCGGTGAGGACGTCGCCGTTGACGACCAGGAACGTGTCGTCCACCTGGGCGAACTGCGCGGCGAACTTGATGGCGCCCGCCGTGTCCAAGGGTTCGGGCTCCACCGCGTAGGAGATCTTCACCCCGGCGATGGCGCCGTCGGGGTAGGCGGTGATGAAGTGATCGGGCAGGTAACCCAGCGAGAGGATCACCTCGTTGACGCCGTGGCGCGCCAACATCTCGAAGACGCACTCGATCATCGGCACACCCACCAGTGGCAGCATCTGCTTGGGCATCTCGTAGGTCAGCGGGCGCAACCGCGTACCCATCCCGCCCACCAGGATGATCGCCTTCAAACTCAGCCCTTCGTCGTCGTGGTGGTGGTCGCCGTGCTCGCCGTGGTCGTGGTGGTCGCGGCCCCCAGGGTGGTCGTCGTCACCGCGGTGGTGGTGGTCGTGGCACTAGCGGCCTGGTAGGAGACCATGGCGTTCACCGTGGCCGCGCTCGGCGCCTTGGGAACGACGCCCTTGGGGTCGAAGGCCAGGGCGATGCGCATGTCCTGGACGAAGTGGATCGACGAGGGGTCGGTCGTGATGGTGGGAGTCTTCTGGCTGAAGGAACTCCAGTAGGCGTACTCCACCTGCCCCGCCTTCTTGGGGTACTTCGAGGTCGAGGGGCAGAGTTCGCCATTGCGATAGGTCGTGGTGGCGTTGGCCACGCCCGCCGCGTTGGGGATCGCCAGCTCGTTGGAGCTCACGATCAGACCCGGGAACTCCACGCCGAATTGGGCGAGCGTGGCGTTCTTGCCAGCGTCGGCGGCGTTGACCGGCGAGACCTGGATGACGTTGCCGCTGAGGACCTTGAGGCCGCCGGTGCTGTTGGGATTCGGGGTGAGGTTCGGGAGCGTCTCGCCGCACGCCTCGACGGTGAGCCCGGCGAACCACACGGTGCCCACCGCCGGCGGCGTCCCGGCCGCCGCCGTCGCGGGGTGCTGGTAGTAGTAGCGAGCGAGGACCGTGGAGATCAGCCCCAGGACCACGATGAGGACCAGGGCGCCGTAGTAGTTACTCGGGCGCGACTTCTTGTACGCCTTGCTACCGCCGGACGCGCCGACTCGACTGACCCATTTTCCCGTTGCGCTCTTAGCCACGGAGGCAACGCTACTAAAAATCCGCTCCAGGCCCCTCACCGGCCACCTTTTCGACCCTCGCCGCCGGGCCGACGCCGCGAGGGGGACCGTCGCGCGGGGGGCGTCGCGGGCCTCGGTACCATGTCGTATGCGTCTGGTCTCTTGGAATGTCAACGGAATTCGCGCGGTACAGCGCAAGGGTCTCTTCATCCCCTTCGTCGATGCGCTCTCGCCCGACGTGATCTGTCTCCAGGAGGTGAAGGCCGAGCAGCACCAGTCCGAACACCTGATCGAGGGCTACGAGGAGCACTGGTATCCGGCCGAGAAGAAGGGCTACTCGGGCACCGCGGTCTTCACCCGGCCTACGCCGCTTCAGGTCACCAGGGGGCTTCCCGCGTCGCTGGCCAAGAAGTACTCCTTCCACGAGGACGCCTTCGGCGATCCCAACCTCGAGGGGCGCACGTTGACCGTCGAATTCCCCGAGTTCTACCTCGTCAACGTCTACACCCCCAACGCCAAGGGCGACCTCAGCCGCCTACGCCACCGTCACGAGCAATGGGACCCCGCGTTCCTGGCGTACCTGAAGAAGCTCAACAAGGTCAAGCCGGTGATCGTCTGTGGCGACCTCAACGTGGCGCACACCGCCGACGACCTGGCCAACCCGAAGGCCAACGTGGGCAAGGCTGGCTACACCAACGAGGAGCGTCTGCGCTTCGAGGAACTCCTCGCCAGCGGCTTCGTCGACTCCTTTCGCCTCTTCACCCAAGGCAACGGCCACTACACGTGGTGGTCCAACTTCTCCGCCGCGCGCGAACGCAATGTCGGCTGGCGTATCGACTACTTCCTGGTGTCGGCCGACTTCGTCAGTCGCGTGAGCGCCGCGGAGATCCACGCCGACCTGATGGGGTCGGACCACTGCCCGGTCTCACTCACCCTGGACCTCTGAGGCGGCGTCGCGCGCCACGCACCCGCCAGGGTCAGACGCTGAGGAGGTGGAACTCCGCGCCCGCGGGGTCCGCCACGGTCGCGACGCGACCGTAGGGAGAGTCGTTCGCCGCGTGTCGCACCGTGCCACCCAGTTGGGTCACGCGTGACAGCGCGAGGTCGACGTCGTCGACCTGCCAGTAGACCACCCACTTCGAGGACGCGTCACCGAGTCGCGTCGCGGCGTCGAGGACCCCCATGACGTCGTGGCCCCGGGCCGACAGCGTCGTATAGCGCATGGCGCCGTCGTCGGACATCACCGTCGCCGCCAAGTGGCAGACGTCGCGATAGAAGGCCACCGCCTCCTCGTAGTCGCGCGTGCGCAGTTCGAACCAGCACGGCGCTCCGTGCTCTGCGAGGACGGAGAAGCCCTCGAAGGTCCCGGGCTCCCAGAGTCCGAAGGTCGCCCCGGACGGGTCGCACAGTACGGCCTGGCGGCCCATGTCGGCGACCGGCGTCGGGGGTGAGAGCACGGTGGCGCCACGCTGCGTTGCGAGGGCGACGCTCGCGGCGAGATCGGGTGTGGTGAGATAGATCTTCCACGTGTCGTCGGCGGCGGCGTCGCCCATGTCGCCCATGCCGCCCGCGACGGGGACGCCGGCGCGCGTGAAGATCCAGTAGCCCCCGAACTCCTCACTGGGCGCCTGGGCCTCCCAGTCGAACAGCGAGCAGTAGAACTGACGACTGCTGGCGACGTCGCTGGTCCACAGATCGAGCCAGCTGACCTCCCCCTCACCCACTCCCTCACGCACGCTCATCATCCCTCCCTCTCGACGCACCGACGACACTAGAGGGAGGTACCACCCAACGCTCGAACGATGGATTCGTCCCATATCCAACCTGGTCAAGCCCAAGAAAATTCGGCTCGTGCCGGTCCGCGGCTCGCGACCCGCGAGGTGTCGCCCGCGGTGTCGCGGCGTAGGGGCGGAGGGATTCGAACCCTCACTGGAGGCGGTTTAAGCGCCCTGCCTCTGCCAATTGGGCTACGCCCCCACGCGCCGACCGCGACCCAACTTAACCCATCAAATCGACGACAAATCTCTCCGACGTATAAATGGTGGTCACTAGGATTGTGCAATGAAGTCCGTGCATCGTCGGGGCACGCCTCCCCTGCTCACGCTCGTCGTGAGCGCCTTCGCCGTCATCACGTCGACGATCGTCCCGTTCAGCACGTCGATCTCCGCGGCGCAGACCATCGCGCAGACCAAGGCCGAGATCGCCAGCCTGTCCGCACAACTGGCGCGCCAGGAGAAGTCGAGCGAGATCACGGCGAACGCCTACGACGCCGCCAAGTCACAGCTCCAGAGCCTCACCGCGAACATCGTCACCCTGCAGGGCCGCGAGCACAGTGAACGTGCCGCGGTGGCGCGCACCACGGCTTCGATGGTCAAGGCCGTGGTCCAGTCCTACGTCTACAGCACCTCCGCCACCCAGTCCATCGCCATCTTCGACCAGGACGTCACCCGGTCCGACTCGCAGTCGGTGTTCGAGTCCCTGGTCGTGGGCAACCTCGACGCACTGCGGGCCAAGTTGAACGCCCAGAAGACCCAGCTCGACGGCGCGATCGCCCAGATCACCCGCGAGCGTGCTCGGGCGGCCACCCAGACCGTGGACCTGCAGAACATGCTCGCCGCCAACATCTCCGCGGCCGACCAGACGCGCAACACCCTCAACGCCGTCACCGCCGCTCTCAAGACCCAGATCATCGCCTACGAGGTGGCCGCGGGTGCCGCCGCGGCCCGGGCCGGCGACACCGCAGCCGAATCCTCCGCCGTGCAGGCCGCCTCGGTGGTGGGCGGCCAGCCCGCGGCCAACCAGGTGCTCGCGGCCATCGCCGCGAACACCCCGCCGGTGGTGACGTCACTGATCTCGGGGTCACCCGCCGGCTCCGCCGCCGGCGAGCTCGCCGTCAGTTACGCCGAACAGCAGCAGGGCGTCCCCTACGTCTGGGGCGGTGAGACGCCCGGCGCGGGCTTCGACTGCTCGGGTCTCGTCCAGTGGGCCTGGAACAAGGCGGGCTACGCCATGCCGCGCACGACCGAGGAGCAGTGGGCCACGTTGCCCCACGTGCCGCTCAATCAGTTACAGCCCGGCGACCTCCTGTACTACTACAACCTCGACGGCGACAACGCGGTCGACCACGTGGTGATGTACGTGGGGGCCGGACCCTGGGGCACCAACACCATCATCGCCGCGGCCTACACCGGCACCAACATCAGCCTGGCGCCGATCTTCACCGCGGGACTCGTCGGCGCCGCGCGACCCTGATCCGATGACCCCGACGCAGTCGCTGGTCATCCCGGCGTTCAACGAGGCCGCGCGTCTGCGCGCCGGCTTCGAACGACTCCGCCCCACCTTGGAGCTCTTGGGGGAGGGAGCCACCGAGATCGTCATGGTCGACGACGGGTCGAGCGACGAGACCATGCGCGTGGCCCACCAGGTCTACGGCCACCTCGAGCACTTCCGACTGGTTCAACACGCCCACAACATGGGCAAGGGGGCGGCGGTGCGAACCGGACTGGCCCACGCGCGCTACGAGCGGGTGATCGTGGTCGACGCGGACATGTCGATCCGACCCGAGCACTTCCCCCAAGTGCTCGACGCCCTCGGGCGCGCGCCGATGGCCCCGGGGTCTCGGGCGCGCGACGGCCGGATCGTCTACGACTCGTGGGGGCGCTCGCTGTCGGGCTCGGCGTTCCACGCGCTCGTACGCCACTACACCAAGCTGAGCGTGCGCGATACCCAGTGCGGCTGCAAGGGGTTCCGACTCGCGACGGGTCGCCTGCTCTCGCACCTGGGGATGATCACCGGCTTCGCCTACGACGTCGAGCTCTTCTACCTCGCGCGCGACCTCGCGATCCCCGTCGAGACCGTGCCCGTCACCTGGGACGACGTCGCGGGCTCGACCGTGCGCTTCGCCAACGCCACGCGTCAGCTACTGAGCGACCTGCGTGGGATCGCGCGCACCAGGTACGAATGCCCGGTGGTCGAGGTCCGTGCCGAGGTCGATCTCGACGACGTGCGCCGCGCGGCGCTCGAGGCCCGCGCCGCCGGACTGGTGGTGGCCCGCGGCGTCGACAGCGCCATGGTGATCACGCCGCGCGACAGCGCCGTGGCCGCCATCGGCCTGGCCCACTCACTCGAGGGTCGGTTGCGGACCGCGACGCTGTCCGAGTTACGTGGCCGTGCTCTCGAGGCGGTGTAGTCGCCTCAGTCGCTGCGCGGCAGCAACCAGTCCGCCACCAGCTGCGGCGCCCGGTCCAACCACTCCTCGGCGGTGATCGCGTAGTGGGCGTGGTCCTCCCAGGCGCCGTCGATCTCCAAGTAGCGCTCCGCGATCCCCTCGAAGCGCAGCCCGAGCTTCTCCACCACGCGACGCGACGCGGCGTTGCGCGGGATGATGTTGATCTCGACGCGGTGCAGCCGTAGCGTCTCGAAGGCGTACTGCAGCACCGTCACCACCGACTCGGGCATCAATCCCCGGCCGGCCACCGCCTGGTCGATCCAGTAGCCCACGAACGCCGACTGCAGGGGGCCCCGCTGGATCGACGAGAGCGTGATCTCGCCGACGAATCGTCCCTCGAAGAACACCCCGAAGCCGAAGCCGGTCCCCATCTGACGCTCGCGCTCGCGAATCGAGCAACGGCTGACGAAGCTGCGCTCGTCCTCGGCCAGGTGTGCGGCGTGGGCCGAGCGCGGCTCCCACTTGACGAGCCAGTCGTGGCAGCGCCGACGCACCTCGAGCCAACTCTCGTAGTCGGCGTCCTGGAGCGTGCGCAACACCACCCGCCGACCGTGCAGATTGATCGGCGAATGGACGTTGGCGCGGGTGCTCACCACGGGCGATTCCTCACCCCACCATCGTTACAGGTTCCTCGCGCCCACGCACATCAGAGCAGCGACGCGGCCACGCCGTCGAGGATGTCGTCCTCGGAGCTCAGCAGCTCCTCGACCCCCAGGCGACCCATGACCGCGTCCAGGATGTAGAGGCCGGCCACCAGGACGTCCTCGCGTCCGCGCACCATCCCGGGCAGTTCGAGGCGCTGGGGTGGCGTCAACGCGCCCAGGAGGTCGCGCCAGTGGGCGACGACGGCGCGCGAGAGAACGCGATGGTGCACCGCCGCGCGATCGTAGTCACGCCGGTGCGCGTCGAGTTGCGCCAGGGTCGACACGGTCCCGGCCACCCCGACCAGGCGAGCGGCACCCGCCACCTCGGATAGACTGGGTACGGCGGCCCACGCGCGGTCCAATTCCTCGTCGATCATCGCGTGCGTCGCCGCGACTCGCACCGGGGTCACGACGTCCGTGCCCAGGGCGCGCTCGCTCACGCGCACGCAGCCGAGTTGCATCGAGTAGCTGTGCAGCCCGTCGCGGCGTACCGCGATCTCCGTCGAGCCACCCCCGATGTCGAGGACGACCGTCGCTCGAGGGTCCGCGGCCAGACCGCGTGTCGCACCGGCGTAGGTGAACTCGGCCTCCTCCTCCCCGCTCAGGACCCGAGAGGGCACGCCGGTGATCTCCTCGGCCCGCTCGAGGAAGTCGCGGGCGTTGGCCGCGTCGCGCACGGCCGAGGTGGCGACCAAGAGCCCCCGCTCGACGTGGTGCTCGTCCATCAACGCGCGGTAGTGCGCCAGCGCGTCGTAGGTGCGCTCGCGGGCCTCGACCCCGAGAGTGGCGGTGACGTCGACGCCGGCGGACAGGCGCGTGATGCGCATCTCACGCACGAGGGTCGCTCCCGCGCGCGAGGCGATCAGGAGACGCGTCGAGTTCGAACCGCAGTCGATGACGGCCAGGTTAGACATCACGCACGTCGACGATCTCGAGCTCGGGGACCCCGACCTCGTCGGCGACCAGACGACCGACGGGATCGTCGTTACCCGCCAGATGGTTGGCCAGGTGGGCGTGCAGGCACTTGACGCCCACGCGCGTGCCCCCGACGCCGCCGCGCGCCGAGATGGCGTCGCGCC
>JAGXBH010000060.1 GCA_018971185.1 Acidobacteriota bacterium | reverse complement strand
GTGCAGGCGCTCGCGGGGCAAACGAGCCCCGAAACGAACCGCGAGGAGCACCGGCATGCGCACGACGTCTCCGCTCGGCTCCGACGCCAGCCATTCATCAAGCGCAATCTCACCCCGGGAGGTCAATGAGAAGTCACGACTCCCACGTGGGCCCTTCGGACCGGCCGCGACGTATCCGCGACGCTCGAGAGTTTCGAGTTCGCGATATACCTGCGAGCGAGTCAGTGTCCAATACTCCCCGATCGCCACGTCGGCGCTCCTCGACAGGGCGTTGGCGTTGAGTGGCCCGAGTTGGGCGAGCAAACCGAGCATGGCGGCGGCGGTCGAGTTCAGAGATCCTTGACCATCCACAATGGACAGTGTACATTCATCCATTGTGGATGGTGAGTGGGCGGCGGCGATATCGGTGCGCGGACTCAAGAAGAGTTACGGGCGCTTCGCGGCGCTACGTGGCATCGACCTAGAGATCCGTCGCGGTGAGATCTTCGCGTTGCTCGGGCCCAACGGTGCGGGAAAGACGACGTTCGTCGAGATCCTCGAGGGATTCCGCCACCGCGACGGCGGAGACGTGACGGTCTTGGGGATTGACCCGGACCATCAACCCATGGCGCTCAAGACGAAGATCGGCATCGTCCTACAGTCCTCGGGAATGGACCGTTACCTCAACGTCGCCGAGACGGTGGAGATGTACTCGAGTTACTACCCCGAACCACGACCGGTCGCCGAGATCCTCTCACTGGTGGGGCTCGAGGCCAAGCGCGACGAGCGAGTCCTGCGACTCTCGGGTGGACAGCAACGTCGCCTCGACGTGGCCATCGCCCTCGCGGGAAATCCGGAGCTCCTGTTCCTCGACGAGCCGACGACGGGCTTTGACCCGAGCGCGCGTCGCGAGGTGTGGGAGGTCATCAAGAACCTACGTGGTCTGGGCAAGACAGTGGTGCTGACGACGCACTTCATGGACGAGGCCCAGTACCTCGCCGACCGGCTCGCCGTCATCGCCAGTGGCTCCATCGTCGCCGAAGGCGATCCCGAGACCCTGGCCGGTCGCAATCGAATGCAGGCCACGGTTCGCTTCACGCTGCCCGAGGGCGTGGCACCACCCGATCGTCTGAACGTGACCCCCCTCCCTGGAGCCATCTACGAGATGGGGACCACCGCGGTGACGCGTGACTTGCACGATCTCACCGAGTGGGCCCTCGGGGTCGGTGTGGAGCTGTCCGACCTTCGCGTGGAGCGGCCCTCCCTCGAGGACGTGTACCTCGAGTTGACCGCCGAGGCCGCGGCCGAGTCGTCGGAGTCGACGTCGTGAACCCCCTGACCCAGCTGCGTCATCAGATCCGCTACATCAACAAGGCGTTCTGGCGTAATCCGGCGTCGGCGTTCTTCACCTTCGCGTTCCCCCTGATGTTCCTGGTTATCTTCACCTCGTTGCTCGGACACCACGCGCTGCGGATCTCGCCGGGACGCACCATTGACGTCTCGACCTACTACGTGGCGTCGATGGGGGCCTACGCGGTGATCACCGCGTGCTACAACAACATCGCCATCGGCCTGGCGATCCAGCGCGACTCGGGGGTCTTGAAGCGCACCCGAGGCACGCCCATACCCGGTGGTGTCTACATCCTCGCGCGACTGGTCCACGCCTTGTTCGTCGCCGTGATCCTCGTCGTCATCACCGCGGCCTACGGTCGACTCTTCTACCACTCGTCCTTGCCGACGGGGGTCCCCCTCATCGAATTCCTCACGATGCTCCTAGTCGGGACGTTGACCTTCTGCTCCTTGGGATTCGCTATCACCTGCGTGATCCCCAACGCCGATGCGGCGCCCGCGGTCGTCAATGCGAGCATCTTGCCGCTTCTCTTCCTGTCGGGGGTCTTCATCCCCATCACTTCGACCGCGCCGACGTGGATGGTGTGGGTCGCGCGGATCTTCCCCGTGCGCCACTTCACACTGGCGATGAACGCCGGGTTCGTCGGTACGACGTTCAACTGGATGGACGTGGTGGTGGTCGCGGCGTGGGGGATCGGCGGCTTCGTCGTCTCCTATCGCTTCTTCACCTGGGAGCCCAAGCGCTAGGACGAGGTGGCGACCCCGTGCTCCATCGCCTTGAGTACGTCGACCGCGGAGGATAGTCCGGGGCCGCCGGGTCGTCGGGCGTCCAGGGGTCGTGGCGGCGCGACGGGCAGCGATTCGTTTTGCTGGCGCCGTCCCACCACGTGCCACACACCGCGGGCGGTCACTGACCCGTGATTGGTGTACATGTGGGGGCGAATGGAATCGAACTGCAGCGAGTCGCCAGCGGTCAGAACGTACGTGTCGAACTCGAGTTGGAGGGTGAGCTCGCCCTCCAAGATGTAGGCGTACTCGAATCCGCCGTGACGCATCAACTTGCCCTCGATGGAGCTTGAGGCGCCGGGAGAGTAGGTCACGAGAAGAGGCTCGACCGGACCGCCCTCGCCCACGGCGAGGCGCTCCCAGCGCACCCCGTTGTCCATCTCCAGTCGTGGGTTGTCCGACCCGTGTTGCACGGGTGGTTGGGCGACGTGGGCGTGGGTAGAGGTCTCTGAAGGGTTCACGGGAACCGTACCCTCACCCGATGTCGTGCCATTGCCCAGGAGGTCATCCATGGAGATCCCCAGGAAATTGCTCAGAGCGTAGAGGGTGGACACCGACGGCTGGGTCTTGCCCGTCTCCACCTGAGAGATCAGACTCGGCGAGACGCCGATCTCCGCGGCCAATCCCCGAAGGCTGATGCCTCGCCTCACGCGCGCGAGCCTGAGGAGGGCACCCACTTCAGCCGTCATCTACTTCCCCCTTCCCTTGTGGACCATACCTCGTAGCGAGTCCGAATCATCGAGGCCCGTGAGCGCATGAGGGCGAACTCGGACCCTGAGGTGAGCCCCCACTCTAACGGTGGGCGCGCCAACGGCGGCGGTGTGAAGGAGCATCGGCGGTCACACCTCCACTACGAGGCGCCATCCTTGAGCTTGTCGGCGAGGTGTTCCCACTCGCGATTGAATCGATAGGAGTGTCGCACGGGCGGCTGGGGCGCTTGGACCTCGATCCATCGGACGAGACCATCACTGCGATTCTCGAAACCGTGGTCCGCTCCCACGCCAGCCCACAAGACGTCGCCGGGGTGTAAGACCATCTCCTCTCCTTCGACGAGGGCGTGGACCTCCCCTTCGACGAAGACGTACGCCTCTTCGAAGGGGTGGTCGTGCGGGTGGGCGATCGCGGTGGGCTGGTAGTCGACCATGAACATGGTGTGCAACTGCGCACCGACCTGCTGGTCGATGAGCATCTTGACCCCGATGCCACTGTAGGCGAGCAGGGCGGTGGCCATGCTGGGTGACGCGGTGGGGTCATTCACGTTGGTACCGCCCGCCAGGCGACGCAGGTCCATCGACTCCGAGTCGAAACGCGCGGCGTTGCGATTGCGGGGGTCCCTCATGTCGGGAATGATCGGCTCCGATCCGGCCAAGACTTCGCCGGTGAAGAAAGTGTCCGTGCGACGGCCGTCAGCGATTCGCGTCGGCGACGCCATTCGCAGGAATTCGACGGCTCCTCCCACGCTGGCGAGCGAGTACGTAGTGCCCAGGGGAATATTGAAGCAGTGATGAGCCGAGAGATGGGTGGTCGCGCCCAGGGTGGTCACCGCCAACGTGCCCGCGAAGACGTAGAAGCTGACCTCATAGGAATGCAGGACGGATTCGACGTAGCCCTCGCGATCCAAGTAGTCGAACGTGAGTGACATGTGAGGCGAACCCACCGTGGCGTCAATGAGTACTTGCTGACGATATCCCCTTGAGTGCTCGCGATGGTCGAGGGGGGTCTGCGCCGAGCCGGCATCGATCCTAGTGACGTGGTTCATGGCTATACCTTTCGTTGAGCGCAGGGTGGTCGAGAGTCATTTGCGGAGCCAGCCGCCATCCATTGCCAGGTTGACTCCGTTGACGCCCGTGTTCTCCAGGAGGAAGAGGACGCTGTGGACGATCTCCTCCATGGTGACCAGTCGTCCCAGGGGAGTGCGACTGATGATGTGACTGTTGTCCTTCTCTTCCCAGTAGGGACTGTCGCCGATGATGCCCGGGTGGATGGCGTTGATCCGCACCGGGGCCAACTCACACGCGAGGGAATGGACCATTCCCACCACACCCCCATTCACGGTCGACACCGTCGTCGAACCCGGATACGGTCGCTCGAGGGCCAAGCCACCGAAGAGCACGATTGAGCAGTCCGCACTGAGGCGCGAGCGTAGGCTGTGAATCACCTCGGTGTATCCCACCAGTTTGAGGGTGACGAGACGTATCGCTGCGGCGACGTCGTAGTTGTCGAGGGTATTCGCGTCACGCTCGATGGCGGAGATGACGAGGTCGTCGACCGGACCGACCTCCGACAGGGAGTCGGCGATGGTGTGGGGCAGTGAAAGGTCGAGTGAGAGTCCCGTGACGTTCGGACCGACTTGCGCCGCGACGTCGCGCGCGCCGTCAAGAGACCGACCAGTCAAGATGACATCGCGGCCCTGGTTCGCCAGGGCCCGCACCACCTCCTTGCCGATGCCCTGCGTCCCTCCGACGACCACGGCATTACGACGAGTTCGTTCCCTTGTCATGCGATTCCCCCTAATAGATGTTTACTTATATAGAACATAGTTGATACACCTTCAGGCAAGAGGGAGAGATTTGAGTGGCGAACTTGCCATGCGCGGGGTGGGAGAATTGCTCGGTGATTTCATCATTCTTGTGAGGGTGGAGCCCGTTGTCGCCACGCCGCCAGGACGCGCGCGGATCCCGTAGCCCGTCGTCGCCAAGATTGATGTGAAGTCACTCTGCACGAATATGAACACGGTGCTATCGTTCACATTCAATTCAACTCAAGTCAGGTGGGGGTGCCATGAGTGGTCGAGTCGGTGCAAATGGGGAGTCGCTGGAGAAGGGGCGGCCGCTGGTCTTTCGAAACGGACTGGTCGTCACGATGGACAACGGCCATCGAGTCCTCACGAACGGTGATGTCCTCGTCGTCGATGGGTTCATCAAGGAGGTGGGTGTCGCAATCGCCGCTCCCGCGACCGCATTGGAGATCGACGCTCGTGGTGGCATCGTGATGCCGGGGATGATCGACACGCATCGACACATGTGGCAAACGGCCATGCGCGCCTACGGAGCCGACTGGACCCTCTCGCAATACTTCGTCTGGTATTACCTGCAGCATGGGACGAAGTTCCGTCCCCAAGACGTCTACGCCGGCAACCTCCTCTCGGCGTTGGAGGCCATTGACGCCGGTGTGACGACGACCGTCGATTGGTCGCACGGCTTACAGACCACCGAGCACGCCGACGCCGCCGTCGACGCGTTGGAGGAAGTGGACGGGCGCTTCGTGCTGGCTTACGGCAACATTCAGCGCGCGCCCTGGGAATGGTCGGTCGCACCAGAGTTCATGGACTTCTATCGCCGGCGTATCGATGGCAAGGGCGACATGCTCGGCTTCCAATTGGCCCTCGACGTGACCGGTGACCCCGAGTTCCCCGAGCGCGCGGCGTTCGCGGTCGCCAAGGACCTCGGCGTCGGCGTGACGACCCACGCGGGCGTGCGCGGGGCAACGGGGGATGACAGCATTCGATTGATGCACGAGAACGGGTGCATGGGCCCCGACACCGTCTTCGTGCACGCCTCGACACTCTCGGACGATTCCTACCAGCGCATCGCGGCCAGTGGTGGATCGGCCTCGGTGTCGACCGAGAGCGAGCAGAGCGCGGGGCAGGGCTATCCCTCCTCTTGGAAGCTTCGTCAGTTCGATATCCCGGTGTCGCTATCGCACGACACCTCGGTGTGGTGGAGCGCCGACCTCTTCACCGCGATGCGAACGACGATCGGGGCTGATCGCTCGCGCCAGCACTTGGAGGCGCAGCTGTGCGACGAGACGGTGACCCACCTCGATCTACGCTGTGAGGAGGTGCTGCGCTGGGCGACGCGAGGCGGCGCCGCGGCACTGGGTCTCGACGACAAGATCGGGAGCATCGAGGTCGGCAAGAAGGCGGACATCGTCCTGCTCAAGAACGAGCACTCTCCGGTCATGTTCCCTCTCTTGAACCCGTATGGCCACGTCGTGATGCAGTGTCAGCGCTCAGAGGTGGACACCGTGGTGATTGACGGCAACCTCGTCAAGTACCAGCACCGGCTGCTTGACGTTGATCTCGCCAAAGCGCGCAGCGTGATCGAGGAAACGGTGACCCACCTTGAGAGCGAGTTGGGGGACGAGGCTTGGAGCGAGGGGATGAACCCCGAGGTCCCTGAACGCCAGAAGCGCGAGAATCCCTACACCTACACGAAGTAGTCAGGGTTTCGGGGTCCGACGACTGAGCGACATTTGTTCAGTTATGTTAAACATTCTCGTTCGCAGTGAGGGATGACGCACGTGGCAATTAGGTCGTCCTTGTCGTTTATTTCTCTGCCTTGTCGCGCCCAATGCGACGCGAGAAGTTCTGTTAATTGATACTTGACGTGTTTAGTAAAACTGGGTATCGTTCACTCTAAACACACTCGCAGTTGTTCAGCAGAGGGTCGTGATGGTCGAAGCACTCATCGTCTTCGCTCGTCAAGGTCACTTTGTCGAGCGGTGTCGAGGAATTGGATCGGGCGTAGATCGCGCCCCATCTTGTAGGGGGGGAACAAGAGTGAAATCAAGACATTTTCGATTCGTGACGGGATTGGCCGCCAGCGCAGCGTTGCTGACGTCGGCGACACTGGGGGTGGTGTCCAGCGCACAGGCGGCACCGAAGACCATCCGCGTCGCCTATCTGTCGTTCGCGGTGTCGAACAGTTATGACGCGCCCATGTTGGCCGCCGCCAAGGCGGTGGCCGCAGCGGATGGCGTGTCGGTGACCGTTTTTGACGCTAACAACAATCCTGCGACGCAGTACACGCAACTACAAGACGTGATCACGTCGGGCAACTATCAGGGGATCATCACCCAGCCGATCGTGTCGACCAACTTGGTTCCTCTGGTGAAGAAGGCCATCGCCAAGGGAATCAAGGTCGTCAACATCGACCAGATCCTCGGGGCCAGCTACGCCACGGACAAGCCCCAGGTGCCAGGTCTCTCGGCGAACGTCGTGTTCCTGCCGACGCGCATCGGAACCCTTCTGGGCACTCAGGTGGCCTCCGCGTGTGGGGCGAAGAAGCTCAACCCCTGCAACGTCGCCTACATGTACAACATCAAGGGCTCGACCCTCGACACGGCGATCTACAACGCGTTCAACAAGGTCGTGTCCAAGCACTCGAACATTCATCAAGTGGCCAACGGATCGGGATACTTCACGATCTCGCTCGCCGACACGGCGGTGGCGAACATCTTGCAAGCCAATCCGAACCTGAACTTGATCGTCGGCTCGGATCAGAGCATCGAGGGAGCGCAAGTGGCCCTGGCGAGTGCGAACAACAAGCACGTCGTCCTGGTCGGTTTCGGCGCTAGTGCCGCTGGCATCGCGGGCGTGAAGTCGGGCGCGTGGTATTCCGACGTCGCACAGGCGCCCGCGACCGAGGGCCAAGAGGGAATGATCGCCCTCGTGGCGGCGATCAAGACGGGCAAGAACATGGGGACGATCGACCCGGTGGCGAAGCTCCCACTGCACGGCCTGGTGACCAAGTCCGACGCCTCGCACTTCACCGGCGAGTGGCCCGGTTGATCACGGCACGCTGACGCCTCGACGGTTCATCGCGTTATCCCAACCAGTAAGTGTGACGGCAGGAGTCGACAGCGATGACGATACGACCACCCCACCAAACCGCGGTGCCCATGCGACCACTCGTCGACGTTGTGGGCGTGACCAAGCGGTTTGGTGGGGTGGCGTCGTTGAGCGACGTGTCGTTGTCGATCATGCCCGGGACCGTCCATTCGCTCGTGGGCGAGAACGGGGCGGGCAAGTCGACACTCGGCAAACTGATCTCGGGGGTGCTGAGCCCTGACGAGGGGGAGATCCGCCTCGACGGTCAGCCGGTGGAATTCCGTTCCCCTCGTGAAGCCCTCTCGCGAGGCATCGTCACGATCGCCCAGGAGTTGGCGATCGTCCCCGGACTGAGTGCCGCCGAGAATGTCTTCCTCGGGGTGGAACCGCGTCGTCTCTGGGCGGTGAAACGCCGCGAGCTGCGCCGCCGCTACCTTGAACTGTCGCAGCGATTGCACTTCAATATCCCGCCCGACGTGCCAGCGGGCGCACTGAGTACCGCGGGCCAGCAGCAGGTCGAGATCATGAGGGCACTGGCGCGCCAAGCCCGACTGGTGATCATGGATGAGCCCACTGCGGCCCTGTCGGGGACTGAGGTCGATGCTCTGCACCAGATCATCCTCTCGTTGGCGAGCGAGGGAAAGTCCGTCTTGCTGATATCGCACTTCTTGTCCGAAGTCCTGGAGTTGTCGGACTCCATCACCACCTTGCGCGACGGTCGGTTGGTGCGCACCGTGGCGTCGAGCGCCGCCTCCGAGGCGACCCTGATCGAGGGGATGTTGGGGCGTTCGCTGGACTCCGCCTTCCCCCCCAAGGGCCTGCCCACCAGTGAAGGAAGGGTCGTGCTCGCCGTCAAGGACCTGACGGCGCCCAAGGTCGAGGGCGTCACCTTCGAACTCCGCGAGGGCGAGATCCTCGGCATCGCTGGCTTGGTGGGCGCCGGCCGTTCGGAGTTGGCGCGAGCAATCTTCCAGGACGTCCGAGCCCGACACGGGGAAGTCACCCTAGAGGGTCAGACACTGCTCGGCCGGAGTCCGACGTCGGCGATTCGTCGAGGGATGGTGTTCATTCCCGAGTCGCGTAAGGAGATGGGGCTCTTCTTGGGTCGTTCACTCAAGGAGAATGTCTCGATCTCGGCCCTACGAGCATTCAGTCGACTCGGGACGATCTCGTCGCGGCGCGAACGAGAGGCGGTGGGTGAATCGATGTCCCGCGTCGCCGTCAAGGCGGCCAACGCGGCCAGTCCTGCGTCGTCGCTCTCCGGGGGCAATCAGCAGAAGCTGCTGTTCGCGCGCACGCTGCTGTGCTCTCCCAAGGTCGTGATCGCCGACGAGCCCACACGAGGTGTCGACGTCGGTTCGAAGAGGGCGATCTACGACCTCCTCGTCGAATGGGCCGCCACCGGCATGGGCATCGTCGTGATCTCCTCGGAGATGGAGGAGATCATTGGCCTGTCGCATCGCGTGCTGGTGATGAGGGGAGGTCGAGTGACGAGAAGTCTCGAGGGTGAAGACATCAACCAGAAGAAGATCTTGGAGGGCGCGTTCGCGGGCCCCGCGACGCAAG